>NZ_JBIWFT010000111.1:0-1065 GCF_044763205.1 Kitasatospora sp. NPDC096204 | reverse complement strand
TGTTCTGACCCGTGAGGTTGGGGACGCGGCTGGCGGGTGGCTTGCCTGCGAGTGCGGTGTGTCCGCGGTGGTGATTGTAGGTGTGGAGCCAGGCGGGGTAGGCGTCGCGTCGTTCCTGTTCGGTGCGGTAGGGCTGTGCGTAGGCCCATTCGTCGAGCAGGGTGCGGTTGAAGCGTTCGACCTTGCCGTTGGTCTGGGGCCGGTAGGGCCGGGTGCGCTTGTGGGTGATCCCGGCCCCGGCGAGGACATCGCGCCAGGCGTGGGACTTGTAGCAGGCGCCGTTGTCGGTCATCACCCGCCGGACGGTGATCCCGGCCTGGGCGAAGAACTCGTTCGCGCGGGTCCAGAACGCGGTGGCGGTCTCCTTGCGTTCGTCGGTCAGGATCTCGCTGTAGGCCAGGCGGGAGTGGTCGTCGACGGCGTTGTGGAGGTAGCTGTAGCCGACGTCGGAGCGGTTCCTTCGCCCGGCCTGTCGACCCAGGGCCTTGTGGCCGCCGCCGTCGGGGATGTTGCCGAGTTTCTTGATGTCCACGTGCACCAACTCGCCTGGCGCGCAATGCTCGTAGCGTCGGATCACACGTCCGGTGGAGCGGTCCAGGTGCGAGAGGCGGGCGAGCCGGAAGCGGGTCAGCACGCGGTGGACGGTGGCCGGGTTGAGCTTCAGCAGGTAGGCGATGCGGGCCGGCCCCCAGCGGCGCAGGACGCGGACCTTGATGATCCGCCGCTCGGTGCGGGTCGGGGTCCGGCGCGGGCTGTGGTGCGGTCGGCTGGAGAGGTCGCCCATGCCGGCCTCGCCGAGCGCGCGGTAGCGGTCCGCCCAGCGCTTGGCCGTGGTCGGCGAGACCTGGAAGCGCTCGGCGGCCCGCCGCAGCGGCCAGCCGTCCTCGACCACACAGCGAGCCAGGCGCAGGCGTCCGGTCTCGGTCAGCGGTGCGTTACGGTGTGGCATGAGGGCCTTTCTGGTCGCCGGTGAAGATGTCGCAATCCACACCTGGCCAGAAGGCCCTCACTCATTTCAAGATCACAGCGCCGTGACCCCTGTCACCAACCTCCGTGGTCAGTACA
>NZ_JBIWFT010000110.1:0-1083 GCF_044763205.1 Kitasatospora sp. NPDC096204 | reverse complement strand
AGACCACACGACACCCCGTCTCTGCCACCGAGGCGCCGACACTATCCCTGACCAGCAGAAACACACCCACCACTATCGGAAAGACAACGGCTTCTGACGGAGGCCCAGGTGTTACCTCGGCCAGAGATGTCCAAGTCCGTCCACATGCGGCCAACACAGCTGGTCCCAAAGTGGTCCCACAGCACAGCAACGACCGCGGACACGCTGAGCAACAGGGCTCCAGCCGCCACCGCCGCACACCGGCGACACAGCTCGAACAACAGCCCGCGGGACCGCCTGCTGCGGGGCATCCGGGGGCGGATCAGAACCGCCTACCCGCCGACTACGTACTGTGATCTTCCGGGCGACGTGTCGTCCTGCGCGTGTCACATCCGAGCAGCCGCGTCGCGCTTCGCGCCCTGCTGCGCACGCTCTGCCGACACGCCGAGCGGGGCGGCGAGCCTTGTTGTCGGAGAACACCAAGTGCAAGGAGGGGTCGTGGGACAGCGTCCACACCGGGGAAGGGTGTCCCGGCGGTGTGGGTGCCGGGACGAGGGCGGGAGGCAATTGGGTGCGTGGTGTGTGCGGTTGTTGGAGGAGGCGGAGCACGGGTCGTGGACGTACTGCGTCGATCCGGCGCCGACGGACGGTCGGCGGCGAACCCGGCGTCGCGGCCGGTTCGCTACGGAGGTCGAGGCGGCGCAGGAATTGACGGCGGTGCTGGAGGGTGAGCTGAGCGGGGCGTACGAGGAGCGTGCTCCGCCAGCGAGGGCTCTCCGAGCAAGGCCGCCACCACGGCCATCGGCACCACCTCTCGCCTGATGCGGCTGCCGTCGATCCGCAAGCCGGTGCCTCCACGTGAATCGGAGGCACCGGCTTGCGGCCGTTGGGCGGCGAATGCCACCCGTAACGCCATCGCTTGCCGGTCCGCTGGTTGATAGTGACGATCCGGCAGGCTTCCCTGCTGCATGAGCTGGAAGTATGCCTCCCGCTCACGCGTCGGACGGCGTGTCGGCGGTCGCTGAACCTGGGTTCTGGATCACTTTCCGTGCCAGAGCCACAGAGCGTCACCACAACCGCGATCATGAACGGTCGTGGCTGACG
>NZ_JBIWFT010000109.1:0-1093 GCF_044763205.1 Kitasatospora sp. NPDC096204 | reverse complement strand
CTCCCAAGTAGCACGGGGCCCGAGAAATCCCGTGTGAATCTGGCGGGACCACCCGCTAAGCCTAAATATTCCCTAGTGACCGATAGCGGATAGTACCGTGAGGGAATGGTGAAAAGTACCGCGGGAGCGGAGTGAAATAGTACCTGAAACCGTGTGCCTACAAGCCGTGGGAGCGTCGTTCATCAGCTTGCTGGTGGGCCGTGACTGCGTGCCTTTTGAAGAATGAGCCTGCGAGTTTGCGGTGTGTAGCGAGGTTAACCCGTGTGGGGTAGCCGTAGCGAAAGCGAGTCCGAATAGGGCGGTTGAGTTGCATGCCCAAGACCCGAAGCGGAGTGATCTAGCCATGGGCAGGTTGAAGCGCGGGTAAGACCGTGTGGAGGACCGAACCCACCAGGGTTGAAAACCTGGGGGATGACCTGTGGTTAGGGGTGAAAGGCCAATCAAACTCCGTGATAGCTGGTTCTCCCCGAAATGCATTTAGGTGCAGCGTCACGTGTTTCTTGCCGGAGGTAGAGCACTGGATAGGCGATGGGCCTTACCGGGTTACTGACCTTAGCCAAACTCCGAATGCCGGTAAGTGAGAGCGTGGCAGTGAGACTGTGGGGGATAAGCTCCATGGTCGAGAGGGAAACAGCCCAGAACACCGACTAAGGTCCCTAAGCGTGTGCTAAGTGGGAAAGGATGTGGAGTCGCAGAGACAACCAGGAGGTTGGCTTAGAAGCAGCCACCCTTGAAAGAGTGCGTAATAGCTCACTGGTCAAGTGATTCCGCGCCGACAATGTAGCGGGGCTCAAGCACACCACCGAAGTCGTGTCATTGCAGCATATAGGGCCAACGCCTGCTGTGATGGGTAGGGGAGCGTCGTGTGCCGGGTGAAGCGGCCGAGGAATCGAGTCGTGGACGGTATACGAGTGAGAATGCAGGCATGAGTAGCGATACAAGAGTGGGAAACTCTTGCGCCGATTGACCAAGGGTTCCTGGGTCAAGCTGATCTGCCCAGGGTAAGTCGGGACCTAAGGCGAGGCCGACAGGCGTAGTCGATGGACAACGGGTTGATATTCCCGTACCCGCTTTGAAGCGCCAACGCTGAACC
>NZ_JBIWFT010000108.1:0-1225 GCF_044763205.1 Kitasatospora sp. NPDC096204 | reverse complement strand
GGTCCAGGTTCCGGCGGTGTAGTCGCCGGTCGCGGTCCAGATCTTGTCGTCGCCGCCGATCGCGAACAGGCGGACCTTGTCGCCCATGGCGACGGCCGTCACCTGCTTGACGCCGCTGGTGTTGGGCACGAGAGCGAACGGGGTCCAGACGCCGGTGGCGGCGTCCCTGGCCGCGGTGCGGATCCGCCCGTCGGTGTCGGCCGCGAACAGGCGGACCTTGTCGCCCATCGTGACGGCACTGGCCTGACGGATGCCGCCGCTCGCGGGAACGGCCTCGAAGGTGCCCCACACGTTCGTGGTGTACGCGCCGTCGTTCGTCCAGACCTGGTTGTCGCCGCCGACCGCGAACAGCCGGCTGTCCGGACGGGATGCCTTGACCTGCTGCACCCAGCCGCCGAGGTCGTCGACCCGGGTGTTGTACGCGCCGGTGCGGGTCTCGGTGGCGGGGGTGCCCAGGCAGCCGCCCTGCCAGGAGCGGGAGGCGACGGCGACCAGCTCGGCCTTGCCGTTCACCTCACGGATCGCCGGAGCACCGGTGTCGCCCTTGCAGATCGCCGCACCACCGGTGCCGGTGGTGCCGATGCCGGTCGCGCTCACCGTGTCGAGCGAGAACACGCCGGTGTGCAGCTTCAGCGGCGCCCACTCGTCCTTGGTCCGGCCGAAACCGGGCACCCGCAGGCTCTGCCCGGCCGTCGGGGCCGTGGTCGCCAGCGACAGCGGAGCGACCCCGTCCACGGGCGTGGCCAGGCGGGCCATCACCAGATCCCGGTCCTGACGCGGCGCCAACTCCGCGACCTGGAACGACTTGGCGCCCACCGTGACGGTCGTCTTCCACCTCGGCGCACCCGCCGCGAGCGCCTGCGGCTGTGCCGGGTCGTCGGAGAAGCACGACGCGGCGGTCAGTACCCAGTTGCGGTCGACCAGTGCGCCGGTGCAGCCACGCAGGTTGTCACCGATCACCAGGCGCGCGGTGAAGGTGTAGGAGCCGTCGGCGGCCGGGTCGCCCACCACGGCGTGGGCCGGGGGGATCGAGAAGGTGGCCAGCACGCCGGAGGCCGCGGCGGCCACCAGCGCGCCCGTCCGCCGGGAACGGGACTTGTCGGACATCGGGAATTCCCCCTGGGGTTGTACGTGACGGTGACGTGACGGTGGTGTCCCGCCGGACCGGCGACCGGGCAGCGCCCGGGTGACGACCGGTCCGGCGGGACAGGGAACGGGCCGGGAT
>NZ_JBIWFT010000107.1:0-1260 GCF_044763205.1 Kitasatospora sp. NPDC096204 | reverse complement strand
GTCAGCCACGACCGTTCATGATCGCGGTTGTGGTGACGCTCTGTGGCTCTGGCACGGAAAGTGATCCAGAACCACGGTTGGGAGATCGCGGACACGGCGGCCTCGCCCAGTCCGGTCCTCCCGTATCTCGAAGTCCATCGCACCCCTTGAACTGGGGTGTTGCAACGGCCGCAGAACCCAAGAGGCCGGTGTCGGGGCTCTCGCTCCAGACCTGCCTGTCAGGCCGCAGAATTCTTGACGATGAGGCTGGCCACAGCCGACGTGCCAAGGTACCGGTGGACATCGTGGGATGAGGGGAAGCCCCCGGTGTTCACCTCGATGTCCGCAATGCCAGTGGCCAGTCCGGACAGGCCGGCGCATCCGGTCACGAAGTCCTTCAACGCGTAGAGGTTTGTCCACTCCACCCCGGCTGGGACGGTGAGCGGCTCGCCCTCCGGGTGGAGTCCCTTGCGGCCGACGAGCCAGCTGAGCGGGGACCCGCATGTCACAAGCGTGGTCACTCCGGGAGCTTCGCCACGGTTGAGCAGGTCGTACGCCACCACACTGCCGAGGGAGTGGGCGATGACCATACGCGCACCTGTGTGCGCCAGGACCCTGGCGACTTCTGAGCGTACGGCGTCAGCCGTAGGCTCATGGCGCAGATAGGTATACGCCTCGCGTACGAGCCACAGGAAGCGGTTCGTGACGCCCTTGCCCGTTTTCTGGTCCACGGCCTGGGCCATGCTCACGATCCGCGGTGTGAGGGAGCTTTCTCCAAGGGTCATACCGGCTTCGGGCGACATGTCCTCCAGAGCCGAGGGGGCATAAGCCGCGAGTGCCTCGAGGATGAAGGCTTCTTCCTCCTCGCCGATGGGCCTGTCCTGCGAGAAAGAGTCCGCCTCCGGGGCGCCGAGCCTTATGAAACGGGTCGGAGTCCGGGGGAAGACCGCCTGGTAGGAGGGAACGGTCACCGCGACCCGGGGCGCTTCAGGCGGGACGGTGACCAGCACACGGTTGACGGTGGTCTGCCAGCTGAAGCTCAGACCTGCCGTGGTCGCGCCCGCTCCCTGCCTGATTCCGTGCACTCCGACGATCTGCAGCGCGTCCACGCTTCCCCCTGTTCGCTCTCTTCGGCATGTAGGTGGCCGATCGTAGCCAGGCAGCTGCGGCCGGTACAGGCCGAGTTAGAAGCCGTTGTCTTTCCGATAGTGGTGGGTGTGTTTCTGCTGGTCAGGGATAGTGTCGGCGCCTCGGTGGCAGAGACGGGGTGTCGTGTGGTCT
>NZ_JBIWFT010000106.1:0-1297 GCF_044763205.1 Kitasatospora sp. NPDC096204 | reverse complement strand
GCTCCTGACTTGTTGAATCGACTCCAGGCGCTCGGTCTGCAGCCGTAGCGTCCAGGGTGTCGGTCGGCACGGGCCCGCAGTGCTCCTTGCCGCCGCTGGGCTGGCTCTCTCATAGCGTGCCGCCGCCGGCCGACACCCGCGCGGTGTGGCTCGACAGAGGCATGAGGACGACACGGTGACTTCAAGTCAGGATGCCCACCGCACTCCCTCCCCGGTCCCGTCGAGTGCAAGGCCAGCCTGTGATCCTGATCGGTATCGACCCGCACAAGTCCTCCCACACCGCCGTCGCCGTCGACGCCGCTGGCCATCAACTGGCCAAGCGCCGGTTCGTTGTCAACGCCGGCACGTTCCGCCAGCTCATGGCCTGGTGCGAGCAATGGCCCGCGCGGCGCTTCGCCGTCGAGGGCGCGGGCGGGCTCGGCCGCTCGCTCGCCCAGCAGCTGGCGGCCGCCAGCGAGGACGTGGTCGACGTGCCGGCCACGCTCTCGGCGCGGGCCCGGCTGCTGGCCACTGGCGGCAACCGCAAGACCGACGAGGCCGACGCCCGCCACGTTGCCCAGGTCGCCCTGTTCCGCCCCGATCTGAGGCAGGTCGCCGCCGAGGACCAGACCACGATCCTGCGGCTGCTGACCGAGCGGCGCGACGACCTGGTCCACGAGCGCACCCGCGTTCTGAACCGGCTCCACGCCGTCCTGCGCGACCTGCTGCCCGGCGGCGTGGCCACCGGCTTGTCCGCCGACAAGGCCGCCGCCGCGATGAAGGGCATCCGCCCCATCACCGCCACCGACAACTGCCGTCGCGACATAGCCCGTGACCTGCTGGCCGACCTGCGACGGCTGGACCGACTGGTCAAGGGCAACGAGGTCCAGATGCGCGAGGCGCTGGCCGCGACCCGCACCTCGCTCACCAGCCTGCCCGGCCTGGGCACCGTGCTGGCCGCCAAGGTCCTCGGGCACGTGGGCGACGTCACCCGCTTCCCGACAGAGCACCACTTCGCCAGCTACACCGGCAGCGCACCGTTGGACGCTTCCAGCGGCAACAACGTCCGCCACCGGCTCAACACCGGCGGCAACCGGGCGCTGAACTCGGTCCTGCACGTCATCGCCATCGTCCAGATCCGTGACGGTGGGCGCGGGCAGGAGTACTACCAGCGCAAGATCGCCGAGGGGAAGACTCCGTCCGAGGCCCGCCGGGCCCTGAAGCGACGCCTGTCCAACGTGGTCTACCGGATCATGAAACGCGACCATCGCACCCAACTTGCCGCAGCAGCTTGACACACAGAGGCGCTATAAGGTCA
>NZ_JBIWFT010000105.1:0-1306 GCF_044763205.1 Kitasatospora sp. NPDC096204 | reverse complement strand
CTGAGCTGCTCTGGCTTTCGTGGAGTCCCTGATGTCTGGGTTTGTTACGATCCAGGCGTAAGGAGAACCACGAGCAGTGCCAGCACCCCGTAAGTACCCGGATGAGCTCCGTGAGCGCGCCGTCCGCGAGGTCCGGTCGACCGGCCGGCCTGTCGCTCACGTGGCCCGTGACCTCGGCATTCACAAGGAGGCCCTGCGGTCCTGGGTCCGCCAGGCCGAGGCCGACGCAGGCGAGCGTGACGACCGCCTCAGCACCGTCGAACGCGACGAACTGAAGGAACTCCGCAAGGAAGTCGCCGAGTTGAGGCGCGCGAACGAGATCCTCAAGGCCGCCAGCGTGTTTTTTGCCCAGGAGATCGACCGTCCCCGGACGAGGCCGAGCAGGTGATCGACCACCTGCGTGACGGCTTCGGGGTCGATCCCGTCTGCCGGGTGCTGGACCTGTCGCCCTCGACGTACTTCGCGCGCAAGCAGCGGCCGAAGTCCGCCCGCCGGCTCCGCGACGAGGAGCTGATTCCGCTGGTCACAGCGGCGTGGGAGGACTCCGGTCGCACGTACGGCGCCCGCCGCATCACCCGCGCGCTGGTCCGCGCCGGCCACGCGGTGGCCCGCTGCACGGTCGAGCGGCTGATGCGGGAACTCGGGATCGAAGGCGTCATCCGCGGGCAGCGTCGCCGCACCACGGTCCCGGAGCCGGCCGCGCCGCGTCCGCCCGACCTGGTCAACCGTCGGTTCACCGCCGAGCGGCCGAACCAGCTGTGGCTGGCCGACCTGACCTACATCCGGACCTGGTCGGGCTGGGTCTACGTGGCGTTCGTCCTGGACGCGTACTCCCGTCGGATCGTGGGCTGGCAGGCCGCCACCCACATGCGCACGGACCTACCGCTGGACGCGCTGGAGATGGCGCTGTGGCGGCAGAAGATCAAGAAAGACGCCGGCCTCATTCATCACAGCGACCGCGGGTCGCAATACGTGTCCATTCGCTACACAGAGCGATTGGCCGAGGCCGGCGCCTCCGCGTCCGTGGGCTCCGTTGCCGACTCGTACGACAACGCGATGGCCGAGGCCCTGAACGGCACGTTCAAGGCCGAACTGATCGAGCATCAGGGTCCGTGGCGGGACTTCGACGAGGTCGAGCGGGCCGTCTTCCAGTGGGTCGCGTGGTACAACGGTGAACGACTCCACTCCGCCCTCGGCTACCTGCCACCCGACGAGTACGAACAGGCGCACTGGACGAGACTGGAGAAAGTCCCCCAGACCGCTTGATCACACGATCGCGGACTCCACGAAACTCGGGGCAGCTCAG
>NZ_JBIWFT010000104.1:0-1344 GCF_044763205.1 Kitasatospora sp. NPDC096204 | reverse complement strand
TGTGGGCCGAGTGGCCTACGCCCGTCCGGCTGACAGGCGGCCGTCGAAGGCCATGTCGAAGGCGTTCAGAGCGCCCATCCAGCGGTTGCTCCAGCGCTTGCGGCCGCGTCCTGTGGGGTCGAGGGCGAGGGTCGCGAGGTAGAGCCGTTTGAGTGCGGCCTGCTCGTTGGGGAAGTGGCCGCAGGCGCTGGCGGCCCTGCGGTAGCGGGAGTTGAGACTCTCGATGGCGTTGGTGGTGCAGATGATCTTTCGGATCTCGGTGTCGAAGGCGAGGAAGGGGACCATCTCGGGCCAGGCCCTCTCCCAGAGTTTCACCACTGCCGGGTAGTTCGCCTCCCAGGCGGCGGCGAACTCGGCGAACCGCTCCAGCGCCGCGGCCTCGTTCGGCGCGGTGTAGACGGGCTTGAGGTCCCGGGCCACCGCTGCCCAGTCCCGCTTGGACGTGTAACGGAACGAGTTCCGCAGTAGGTGGACGATGCAGGTTTGGACCACCGTTTGCGGCCAGACCTGGGCGACCGCCTCGGGCAGGCCGGTCAGGCCGTCGCAGACCAGGATCAGGCAGTCCTTCACACCGCGGTTCTTGATCTCGGTCAGGACGGACTGCCAGTACTTCGCGCCCTCGCCTGTGCCCGAGGTCCACAGGCCCAGGATGTCGCGGTAGCCGTCGGCGGTCACGCCCAGGACCACGTAGACGGGCCGGTTGGCGACCTGGCCGTCGCGGACCTTGATGTTCACGGCGTCCACGAACAGCACCGGATAGACGGGGTCGAGGGGACGGGTGCGCCAGTCGGCCATGCCGTCCAGGACCCGGTCGGTGATGGTCGAGACCGTCTCCTTGCTGGTGGTCATGCCGTAGACCTCGGCCAGGTGTGCGACGATCTCGCCGGAGGTCAGGCCCTTGGCGGTCAGCGACACGACGAGGGCGTCCAGCCCTTCGGTCCGGCGTGCGTGCCTGGGCAGGACCTTCGGCTCGAAGGTTCCGGCCCGGTCCCGGGGGATCTCAAGGGTGACCGGCCCGGCCTCGGTCATCACCGTCTTCATCCGGTAGCCGTTGCGGGCGTTGCCTCCCTTGCGGGACGAACGGCCGGGCTCCGCGGTGCCGGCCAGGTGCTCGTCCATCTCGGCCTCCAGGGCTTCCTGGAGCAGGTGCCGGGTGAGCTGCTGGAGCAGCCCGCCCTCACCGAGCAGCTGCATCCCGCCGGCCCTGGCCTGCTCGGCCGCCAGCTCGGCGACCGACGCCACCACGTCCGATCCGCCAGTATTCTTCCTCGGCCCCATGCCCAAGGCATCGGCCGTTTCCGGCTCCGACGAAACCGATCCGTCAGGAACCGACTCGATCCGGTG
>NZ_JBIWFT010000103.1:0-1394 GCF_044763205.1 Kitasatospora sp. NPDC096204 | reverse complement strand
CTGAGGACAAGCCCTCGGCCTATTAGTACCGGTCAACTCCACCCCTCACAGGGCTTCCATATCCGGCCTATCAACCCAGTCGTCTACTGGGAGCCTTACCCTCTCAAGGAGGTGGGAGTGCTCATCTCGAAGCAGGCTTCCCGCTTAGATGCTTTCAGCGGTTATCCCTCCCGAACGTAGCCAACCAGCCATGCCCTTGGCAGGACAACTGGCACACCAGAGGTTCGTCCGTCCCGGTCCTCTCGTACTAGGGACAGCCCTTCTCAACACTCCTACGCGCACAGCGGATAGGGACCGAACTGTCTCACGACGTTCTAAACCCAGCTCGCGTACCGCTTTAATGGGCGAACAGCCCAACCCTTGGGACCTACTCCAGCCCCAGGATGCGACGAGCCGACATCGAGGTGCCAAACCATCCCGTCGATATGGACTCTTGGGGAAGATCAGCCTGTTATCCCCGGGGTACCTTTTATCCGTTGAGCGACGGCGCTTCCACAAGCCACCGCCGGATCACTAGTCCCTACTTTCGTACCTGCTCGACCCGTCAGTCTCACAGTCAAGCTCCCTTGTGCACTTACACTCAACACCTGATTGCCAACCAGGCTGAGGGAACCTTTGGGCGCCTCCGTTACCCTTTAGGAGGCAACCGCCCCAGTTAAACTACCCACCAGACACTGTCCCTGATCCGGATCACGGACCCAGGTTAGACATCCAGCACGACCAGAGTGGTATTTCAACGGCGACTCCACAACAACTGGCGTTGCTGCTTCACAGTCTCCCACCTATCCTACACAAGCCGAACCGAACACCAATATCAAGCTATAGTAAAGGTCCCGGGGTCTTTCCGTCCTGCTGCGCGAAACGAGCATCTTTACTCGTAATGCAATTTCACCGGGCCTATGGTTGAGACAGTCGAGAAGTCGTTACGCCATTCGTGCAGGTCGGAACTTACCCGACAAGGAATTTCGCTACCTTAGGATGGTTATAGTTACCACCGCCGTTTACTGGCGCTTAAGTTCTCAGCTTCGCCCCGACGAATCAGAGCTAACCGGTCCCCTTAACGTTCCAGCACCGGGCAGGCGTCAGTCCGTATACATCGCCTTACGGCTTCGCACGGACCTGTGTTTTTAGTAAACAGTCGCTTCTCGCTGGTCTCTGCGGCCACCCCCAGCTCAGAGTGCAAGACTCGTCACCAGGAATGGCCCCCCTTCTCCCGAAGTTACGGGGGCATTTTGCCGAGTTCCTTAACCATAGTTCACCCGAACGCCTCGGTATTCTCTACCTGACCACCTGAGTCGGTTTGGGGTACGGGCCGCCATGAAACTCGCTAGAGGCTTTTCTCGACAGCATAGGATCATCCACTTCACCACAATCGGCTCGGCATCAGGTCTCAG
>NZ_JBIWFT010000102.1:0-1449 GCF_044763205.1 Kitasatospora sp. NPDC096204 | reverse complement strand
CTAGTAGGGCTTGGTCAGGTGTACGCGCTGGTGGCGTGTCTCGACGAGGCTTTGCGCGTTGATGGTGTGTGACACCTGGGGAGTTGGATCAGGTCCGGGAGGACCTGGTGGCGTTCACGGCGGAGATGTTCGAGGCGTTCACGCGCACCGATCAGCACCGCTGGGGGCAGGCGTATGTGCGCGGGCTGCTGCTGGACGGGCGGCGCAAGTCGGTGGAGCCGATGGCAGCCCGGCTCGGCGAAGACGGCAATCGCCAGGCCCTGGCCCACTTCGTGACCTCCAGCCCATGGGATTGGGCCCATGTGCGGGCGAGGCTCGCGTGGCGGATGCACGAGGAGATCGACCCGACCGTGCTGGTCGTGGACGACACCGGGTTCCTCAAGGACGGTGACGCCTCGGCGTGCGTGTCGCGGCAGTACACAGGCACCGCGGGCAAGGTCACCAACTGCCAGGTGGGAGTGTCGGTGCACCTGGCCCGCGACCACGCCTCCGCGCCGGTCAACTGGCGCCTGTTCCTGCCCAAGTCCTGGGATCCCGGCTCGGTTCTGGCGGACCCGGTCAAGGTCGCCCGTCGGGAACGCTGCGGCATCCCGGCGGACCTGGGCCATGTCGAGAAGTGGCAGCTCGCGCTCGACATGATCGACGAAACCCGCTCGTGGGGCGTGGACGTCCCGCTGGTCCTGGCGGACGCGGGCTACGGCGACAGCGTCGCGTTCCGGCTCGGGCTGAACCAGCGCGGTCTGAACTACGTGGTCGGGATCTCCACCACACCCACCGCCCACCCCGCCGATGCCCGCCCGGTCACGCCGCCTTACAGCGGCACCGGGCGGCCACCGGTGCCCAAGTATCCCGACCCGCCCCGCTCGGTCAAAGCCCTGGTCATCGAGGCCGGCCGGAAAGCGGCACGTCCGGTGCAGTGGCGCGAGGGCTCGCGTCCGGGCAAGGGCCGCACCGGCTACAAGCGCATGTACTCGCGCTTCGTGGCCCTGCGGATCCGTCCCGCCGGACGGGAGATCCGCGACGCCACCGAGGGCGTGGAACTCGCCGAGTGCTGGGTGCTGGCCGAATGGCCCGCCACCGAGGCCGAACCGGTCCAGTTCTGGCTCTCCGACCTGCCCGCCACCACCCCGCTGACCACCCTGGTCCGGCTGGCCAAACTCCGCTGGCGCATCGAGCACGACTATCGCGAGATGAAGCAGGCCCTGGGCCTGGCCCACTTCGAGGGCCGTACGTTCACCGGCTGGCACCACCACGTCACGCTGGTCTCCCTCGCCCACGCGTTCTGCACCCTGCGCAGACTGGCGACCGCCCCAAAAGACGCGGCGCCGGCCTGAGCCTCTACCAAGTCGTCCGCGAGCTGCAGTTACTCCTCGCCACCTGGGCCGGCGCCTGCCCCACCTGCCACCGCGACATCCCCACACCCATACGGACCTGACCAAGCCCTACTAG
>NZ_JBIWFT010000101.1:0-1484 GCF_044763205.1 Kitasatospora sp. NPDC096204 | reverse complement strand
TCCTCATGTCGCGAGGAGGACGCGTTTGCGCAGGAGGTCGAAGCCGGCGCGGCCGAACATCTGCCGCTTCAGCATTTTGATCTTGTTGTTGTGGCCCTCGACCGCGCCGGAGCTGTAGCTCAGGGTCAGGCCGGCGACGACCGCATCGAGGTCCTGCAGGAGACCGGTGGCGAAGCTGCGAAGGGCCGGGACGTGGTCCTGCTGGACGCGCGCGATCCAGTCCTTGAGTTCTCGTCCGCGGCGGTCGTTCATCAGCTCTGCGAAGGCTCTGACGTGCTCGGTGGTGGTGGCCAGCACTGGGACTCGGGCGAGGATCTCCTTGAGCTGGTGGGCCTCTTCGTCGCGCAGGCGGTCGGGGCGGCGGGTGATCCAGCTGGTCACGTCCCTGACGGAGGGCTTGCGTCGGGGCGGGTCCTGATTGGGGAACGCCTCCTTCAGCCGGCGCACGTAGACGCGCACGATCTGCTCCTGCCCGGGGAATCCGCGCTGCCGGATCTCCTCGAACAGGCGCCGGGCGATGGTGTGGCCCTCGGCGAACCTCTGGTGGAGGTAGGGCTTGTAGGGGTCGAGGATGCTGGTGCGTCCGGTCCAGCGGCCGACCAGCAGCTCGTCCGGGTCCTTCGCGCCGACCAGTCGGCGCACCGTGTTGCGGGCCAGGCCCAGTCGTCGGCCGATGGCGCGCAGGCTGAACCCGTCCTCCTTGAGCGCGTGGACGGCGGCGTGCTGTTCGCGGACCCGGTCGGAGAGTCGGCCGGTCCGGCGGGGCTCGGAGCTGACGGACGCCAAGGCGACAGCCGGAGCCGGCTCGGCCGCAGGGGCCGGTTCGGGTAGCAGGGCACGGTGCTGGAGCACGGTCTTCTCCACCGCGTCGGCGAGGTTCTGCCACAGGTGGAAGCGGTCGGCGACGTGGATCGCGTCCGGGGCGCCGAGCCGGACGGCTTCGGCGTAGGAGGCTGAGCGGTCGCGGCAGACGACCTTCACTCCTGGGTGGTCGGCCAGCCAGGACCGGACGGTCTCGACCGTGCGGTCGGGCAGCAGATCGACTGCGCGGCGGGTCTCGATGTCGACCAGGATCGTGGCGTAGACGTGGCCCTTGCGCAGGGCGAACTCGTCGACGCCCAGCACGCGCGGCACCGCGTGTGCCGGATCGGGCAGGGCGCGTATCAGCCGCAGGAGCGTGGAACGGCTCACCGGGACCGCGAAGGTCTCGGCCAGGCGAGAGCCGGCCCGGCCCGCGAGGGCCAGGGCGAGCTGCTGGAGTGCGGTCTGCAGGCCCTGGCTCCGCCGCCCGTGGCGGAAGGTCAGTCCCGCCGCCTGTTCGACGAACGTGGCCCGGGGGCATGCTCGTTCACGGCAGCGGAACCGGCGGACCCGTAACTCGACCACCACCCGACGCCCGCCCGCCGCGCTGTCGTCCAGCCGCCGCACATAGCTGCTGTGAACCCGGGTCGAGACAGTTCCGCACAACGGGCAGCCCGCCCCAT
>NZ_JBIWFT010000100.1:0-1569 GCF_044763205.1 Kitasatospora sp. NPDC096204 | reverse complement strand
AGAAGCCGTTGTCTTTCCGATAGTGGTGGGTGTGTTTCTGCTGGTCAGGGATAGTGTCGGCGCCTCGGTGGCAGAGACGGGGTGTCGTGTGGTCTCTGCGGTGGAGGTGCGGGATGCCGTCGGTGATGGGGCTGCTGGAGGAGCGCGAGCGTGCCGCCCGGCAGCGGGTGGAGGATCTGCAGGTTGAGCTGCAGGAGGCGGAAGCCGCGTGGGAGCGGTTCGTGATCGCCCGTCAGACGGTGGCCGAAGTCCTGGCAGGACCTGCTGCGGGCAAGGAGGCGTCGCCGGCCGGGGCGGCCGGTGAACGGCCTGCGCGGGTCGCAAGGGCGGTGCCCGGATCGGTGGTTCCCGCCTGGAGGGAAGGGCCCGCTCCCGACGCGCTGGCGCCGGACTACCAGCGGCTCGTGGAGGTCCTGGCGGGGAGCGGGGAGGAGATGGACTGTCGGCAGCTCGCGGCGGCCTTGGGTCTGAAGGTGGTCGCGGCGAAGGTGGAGGGAGTGCGGTCGAAGGTGAAGCGCCTGGCCGCGCGGGGCTGGCTGGCCGAGGACCGCCCGGGGATGTTCAGCGTGGTCGCCGGGCGAGCCGGCGGCTCATGACCATGGTCATCGACCACCGGATCATCGCCTCGGAGGTGTCAGCGCGGGTCTCGTAGTCGCGGACCAGGCGGCGTGAGCGCATCAGCCACGCGAACGTCCGCTCGACCAGCCACCTCTTGGGCAGCACGGTGAACCCGGTGGCGCCGTCGTTGCGCTTGACCACGCTCAGCACGATCCGCAGAACGTCGCGGGCGACGTCGACCAGGCGCCCGGTGTAGCCGCCGTCGGCCCACACCAGCGCGATGCGCCAGTGCCGCATCCGCAGCCGCCCCAGCAACGTCCCGCCGGCCTCACGGTCGGTGACGCAGGCCGCGGTGACCAGCACCGTCAGCAGCAGCCCGAGGGTGTCCACGACGATGTGCCTCTTGCGGCCGTTCACCTTCTTCCCGCCGTCGAACCCCCGGCTTGCGGCCGGCACCGACGCCGCCGCCTTCACCGATTGGGCGTCGATGATGCCCGCGGTCGGCTCCGGATCGCGGTCCGCCGCCTCACGGACCCGATCCCGCAGCCGGTCGTGGAACTCGGTGACCAGGCCCCTGTCCCGCCAGCGCCGGAAGAACGCGTAGACGCGGTCCCATGCGGGGAAGTCCGCAGGCATCGCCCGCCAGGTGATGCCGCCCGCGACCAGGTAGCGCACCGCGTCGACCAGCTGCCGGTGGCAGTAGCCCTCCGGCTGCCCACCTCTGCCCTCCAGCCAGGCGGGCACGGGCATCGCGTCGCGCACGACGGCCCATTCCGTATCGGTCATGTCCGAGGGGTACCTCGGTCGTCTGTGCGGGTTGTTCCCGGCGTTCCCGAACCGGTGGGCGAGACAATCACACTCCCGGGCAGCCGAGTTGGAGCCGACCGGTGCGAGGGCGTACAACTGCGACAACAGGGCCTCCTGGCGTGCTCAAGGTCTCGACAACCCCGAGCTGCACCAGAGGCCCTGCCTTCATTCGCGGCACGCGACAAGATCACCCGACCGAGCTGT
>NZ_JBIWFT010000099.1:0-1586 GCF_044763205.1 Kitasatospora sp. NPDC096204 | reverse complement strand
GAGAGCGTCGAACTGCGTGTCGAACGTGATCACTCGTTTCGGTAACTGCCGTACACGGAAGCGGCCTTCGTCTGATCCTGTGCTCCGACCAAGGAATGCACACAACCATGACGAAGGCCGTGGGGATGAGTCTGCTGCACGATCGCGTTGGGCACGACGGGTTCGCTGAACTGTCACGCTTCCGGGGTGAGTTCTACTCCTGTATGATCAAGCGTGCGGATGCGTTGTTCGAGCTGGCCGACGCGGTGCTGTGCGCCGATGGGCCGGTGCGGTCTTTGGTGGAGCTCTCCTTGGTGGGTGAGCATCGTCGCGGCCACGGCGGGCTCTACGCCGCGCTGGCCCGCGGCCGGGTAGACGCCGATCACATGCGGCGGGCGCTGGCCGCAGTGCCGCTGCCACGCGCGGCCGACGGCCGGCTCGTGCTCGCGGTCGACATCACCTGCTGGCTGCGGCCGGACGCCCACTGCTCACCGGAGCGGATCCTGTGCCATACCTACGGGCGGGGCAAGGACCAGCACATCCCGATCCCGGGCTGGCCCTACTCGGTGATCACCGCCCTGGAGAGCGGCCGCAGCTCATGGACCGCGCCGCTGGACGCGCGCCGCCTGGCGCCAGGAGACGACGCGGCCACCGTCACCGCACAGCAGTTGCGCGAGCTCATCCAGCGCCTGATCGCCGCAGGCCAGTGGCAGAGCGGCGACCCGGACATGCTCGTCGTCGCGGACGCTGGATACGACCTTCCCCGCCTCGCTCACCTGCTCAGGGACCTGCCCGTGCAGGTGCTGGGACGGATGCGCTCGGACCGGGTCCTGCGACGGGCGTGTCCACCGCGTGTTCCCGGCACCAGGGGCCGGCCGCCCAGGCACGGCGGCGAATTCGTCTTCGGCGACCCGACCACTTGGGGCACCCCGGACACCCATACGGTCACTGAGACCCGCCTCTACGGCACTGCGACCGCCCGGTCCTGGGACCGGTTGCACCCTCGACTGACTCACCGGTCCTCGTGGGTCTCCCAGGCTGGCACCCTGCCGGTCATCGAGGGCACCGTGATCCGCCTGGAGGTCGACCACCTGCCCAGCGGAGCGACCCCGAAGCCCGTCTGGCTGTGGTGGTCCGGCACCGACGCCACCGCCGCGGACACCGACCGGCTGTGGCAGGCATTCCTGCGGCGCTTCGACATCGAGCACACATTCCGCCTGTTCAAGCAGACCCTCGGCTGGACCTGCCCGAAGATCCGCACGCCCGAAGCCGCTGATCGCTGGACCTGGCTGATCCTCGCCGCCTACACCCAACTTCGCCTCGCCCGGCCCCTCACGGCCGACCTCCGTCGCCCCTGGGAACAGCCCGCACCGCCCGAACGCATGACCCCCGCCCGCGTCCGGCGAGGATTCCGGCACCTCCGCCGCAAGACCGCCTGCCCAGCCGGCGCACCGAAACCCAGCCGACCCGGTCCAGGACGGCCGCCAGGCCGCAAGAACACTCAGCCCACCCCACGCCACGACGTCCACACAGCCCGCAAAACGGACACCGCGAAGCCATCAAAGACGACAAAGTCGCAGGCCATCAGCCCGCGACCTCGCCGCTCA
>NZ_JBIWFT010000098.1:0-1593 GCF_044763205.1 Kitasatospora sp. NPDC096204 | reverse complement strand
CCCAATGCCGGGAAGTTTGGGGTATAGGGCTGCTGTCAAGTGGTTTGGTGAAGTTGATGTAGATGGGCGGGGCTCCGCGTAGGACGGAAGTCGACCAAGACACCGTTGCTACGAGGAGCCCCGTGGTTCAGTCTGGCATGCCGTTACGTTCTCGCGCGTTGGAACGGGCCTTCGCGGCAGGGCATTTGGGCGAGTTGACGCAGGTGATCCCGCCATCGCTGGTGGATGCGGTACTGGCTGCGACCGGGCGTGTGCAGTCGCGGGTGCGGAAGTTGCCTTCGCGGGTGGTGGTGTACTTCGTGCTGGCCATGGCGCTGTTCGGCGAGTGCGGGTATAGGGGTGTGTGGGCCGCGCTGGTCGCCGCGCCGGGAATGCCGGACGTCGACCCGTCCGCGGCGGCTTTGCGCCAGGCGCGCCGCCGGCTCGGCTCAGCGCCTCTGTTCGCGCTGTTCGACCAGGTCAAGGGGACAATAGCGGTCGAGGACGCGGCTGGATCGTGGTGGCGGGGGCTGCGGACGGTGGCCTGGGACAGCACCGGCATCCTGGTCGCGGACAGCGAGGCCAACCGGTCGTACTGCGGCCGGCCCTCCGGAAGGAACGGAGTTGGCGGATTCCCCATGATCCGGCTGTCCGCACTGGTCGAGTGCGGCACCAGGGCACTGATCGATGCGGTGCTCGGGCCGTGGACCCAGTCCGAGGAGTCCCAGTGCACGGTGCTGTGCCGGGCGCTGAGACCAGGGATGCTGCTTCTGGCCGACCGGGGCAGCAAGGGCTTCGCGTTGGCCCGCTCCGCCGCGGCCACCGGGGCACAACTGCTGTGGCGCATGAGCGCCGATCTTCAGCCGCCGGTGCTCCACGCTCTTCCCGACGGCACCTACCTCTCGATGTCCACAGGGACCAACGAACGGGACCGACTGCGCCGCTGGAGTCGCCACAAGCGCACGGCACCACCACAGATCGCCGGCGTCGCCATCCGCGTCATCGAGGCCGCGGTGACGGTTCGCGCCGCCGACGGCACCACGGCGACCACGCCCCTGCGGCTGTTCACCACATTGCTAGACCACCACCGCTACCCGGCTGCCGAACTCGCCGAGCTCTACCACCGCAGGTGGCAGGCCGAGACCGCGTACTACGGGCTGAAGATCACGCTGCGAGGGTCGGACCGCGTGCTTCGCTCGCACCACACCGACGACGCCCGCCAGGAACTGCTCGGCCTGCTCGTCGTCTATCAGGTCGCACGGCAGATCGCCGTTGACGCCGCCGTCCACGCCGGGATCGATCCGTCCCGGGTCTCGCTGGCCGTCACCATCCGGACCGCTCGTCATACCGTGATCACCGCGATCGGGACCACGGCACGTCAGGGGTGCCAGCTCACTCCTGTCATCCGTCACGCTGTCTTGCACCCCCGCGAGCTCGCCCCGCCGCACCGGCCGACAAGGATCCTGCCCCGACGCGTCAAACGCCCGATCTCCACCTTCGCCTACAACGTGACCAGGAAGAACACCCCGATAACGAACGCGAAGATCGCCTTCACCATCACGACGGCCACCGACCGGACTCGGCGATGGAGAACCTAAACTTCCCGGCATTGGG
>NZ_JBIWFT010000096.1:0-1998 GCF_044763205.1 Kitasatospora sp. NPDC096204 | reverse complement strand
CCTGCGTTCCGCGTAATTCAGCGGCCTAGAGTCACGAATCTGGGGTCTGACCTGGGCGGACATGGGTGAGGGCGCCTGAGAGCCGTTTCTCTAGGCGCTGGTGTTCGTGCTGGTCAGCGGGGTGCGGGTTCGAGGGCGATGATCTGCTTCGGTGCGGGGATGTCGAGCTTGGCCAGGAGGTCGGTCTGGGGCTTGGTGGGGGTGGTGACCTGCCGGAACAGGCCGGTAGGGCCGGTGAACGTGCCGAGGTGGAGCCGGTCGAGCTCGCGGCGGATGGTCGTCCAGGTCTTGTCGGTGGTGGTCTCGACGATGCGGATCAGCAGCAGGGCGAGCCAGCAGAGGACGACGTGTGCGCGTATGCGTTCCTCGAGCCGGTGATAGACGGGCCGCAGGTCGATGATCTGTTTCATGTCCCGCCAGCCCCGCTCGACTTCGAGGAGTTGCTTGTAACCGAGGGCGATGTCCTCGGCCGACAGATGCGGGTCGGAGCATCGCAGCAGGTACTTGCCGTCGAGGTTCTCCTCGGTCTTGATCTTCGCGGTGTCGATGCGGAGCTTGCCGGCCGGTGTGGTGCGGAGGTAGCGGTTGAGGCCGGGCTTGTCGGCGAGCTTGCCGCGGAGCTCGCCGCGCTTGAAGTCGCTGAGCTTGTCGGTGCCTTCGATCAGGGTGGCGAGCCGGGAGACGAGCTGTTCGCGTATGTGCTGGTCGCGGGTGGCGGCTTCGGGGTTGTGACAGATCACGAACCGTTCGGTGTCGGAGATCCGCACCTCCTTGACCCGCGTGTTCCCGGCGATCTCGCTGTAGCGGCCCTGGCGGGACAGGGCGGCCTTCACCTCCGGGCTGCCGGAGCGGAGTTTCTCTCCGACGATGTAGGCGTGGTCGCCCTGGCGGAGGTAGCGGCGGTTGCGTTCGCTGGAGAAACCCCGGTCGGTGACCCACACGATCTTGCTCAGGGTCCAGTCCCGCATGTCGTCCTTGACCTGCCGGATCAGCTTCTGGTCACCGGTGTTGCCGGGCCAGGACCAGACGCGGACCGGGATCCCGTCCCTTGTGACGGCCATCCCGATCACGATCTGCGGCAGGTCGTCGCGGGAGTCCTTCGACTTGCCGAAGGTGCGGAACCCGGCCTGATCCGCGCACTCGCCGTCCTCCTCGGCGGTTGGGCGGGCGTCCGTCAGGAGGCGGCCCCTGTCGTCGCGGGCGGCGGGTTCGTCGACCTCCTCCAGCTCGAAGTAGGTGCTGGTGGTGTCGAAGAACAGCAGGTCGACTTCGAGGTTGAGGAGGTTCGCGACCTCGTCGAACACCCGCTTCTCCAGGTCGTCGGTCACCTCGTGGAGCCAGTCCATCGCCCGGTAGCAGGCGTCGTCGTCGGTGACAGGCAGGCCCTCGACATGCACGTCGTGCGTGACCCAGTCCGCGGCTGCCAGCTTCGACGACGGAGCCAGGGCCCGGTTCGCGACCAGGGAGAACAGCACCCGCTCGGTCACCGACATGTCCCGGCGCCGGCCCCGTTTGGGCTGCCCGACCTGCCCGACGATCCTGTCGATCCTCAGCCGCCGCCAGAGATGATCGAGGACGTAGGTGCCGCCGAACGGGACCGACGAGACGAACTCCAGGTCACCCGCTGCCGTCGACGCCAGCGCCTCACCCGGCTCCAGCAGCCTCGATAGAGACGCGACCAGGCGCTTCACTGCGTCCCGGTCGAGGGCGTCCTCACGGCCGAACGTGAACAGGACCTTCGGAACCGCCCGGCCCTTCACCGGATCCCACTCGTTGTGGGCCAGGTGCAGGTACCGGACCGTGCCGGATTTGTTCTCCCGCTTCGTCGTCTTCACGTACACGACTCCAGACCCTACGGACCAACTCCAGATCAGTGCAGGCGAATCCGCAAAATCGCGTCTCTAGGCGAATCCGACCGTGTCACCAGCCCCCAACCAGCTGACCTGCACCTTCAACGCGGCAGGGACTCCAGATCCCCTGAATTACGCGGAACGCAGG
>NZ_JBIWFT010000095.1:0-2582 GCF_044763205.1 Kitasatospora sp. NPDC096204 | reverse complement strand
GAACGGGTGACGGCGGTCTTCGTAAGCTCCCCGCTGGCGGCCGTATACGGCGCATTTTGTGGCCACGGGTTTCCCCGGGTACGGCCAGATATTTCTCCCCGCTCGTCCCTTGTAGTCCCGCTCGGCGACGCTGGAGCGGGTGAAGAACAGCGAGGAGATCATGGAGATCCTGGAGGCATACGACCTCACGGGGAGTTACCGCGCTGCGGCTGAGCTGGCCGGGTGCGACCACCACACCGTTGCCCGGTACGTGAAGATGCGGGCCGCCGGGCAGCAGCCCGACCGGCGTCGGCACAGGGCCCGGCAGATCGACGACTACCTGCCGAAGATCGAGGAGCTGGTGGTCCGCTCGCAGGGCAAGATCCGCGCGGACGTGGTCCACAAGAGGATCACCGCGATGGGCTTCACCGGTGGGGAACGGACCACCCGCCGCACCGTCGCCGAGGCGAAGGCCCAGTTCAGGGCCGGTCGGCGGCGGGTCTACAGGCCGTGGGTGACCGAGCCGGGGCTCTGGCTTCAGTACGACTTCGGCGACGGTCCGGTGATCAAGGGGCGCAAGACCACGCTGTTCTGCGCGTGGCTGGCCTGGTCGCGGTTCCGGGTCGTCATCCCGATCTGGGACAAGACGCTCCCGACGGTCGCGGCCTGCCTGGACGCCACGTTCCGCCGGATCGGCGGTGTCCCGGCCTACGTGCTGACCGACAACGAGAAGACGGTCACCACCGACCACGTCGCCGGGATCGCGGTCCGCAACCCCGACGTCGTCGAGGTCGCCCGGCACTACGGCACGACGATCCGCACCTGCGTTCCCGCGGACCCGGAGAGCAAGGGCGGCTCGGAGTCCACGGTGAAGATCGCAAAGGCCGATCTCGTGCCGAAGGACGTCAACCTGCGCGACCACTACCAGACCTTCGGTGAACTGGAAGCGGCCTGCCGCCAGTTCACCGAAGAGGTCAACGCCCGTATCCACAAGGCGACCCGGCGCAAGCCCGTCGAGCGGCTGGCCGAAGAGGCCCACCGGCTGCACCCGCTGCCCAAGAGCCCGTTCACCGCGGCGTTCGGCACCACCCGCCGCGTCGCATGGGACTCCACGATCTCCGTCGAGGCGGTCCGCTACTCGGTCCCGCACCAGCTGATCGACACCCGGGTCTGGGCCCGCTTCCACGGCGACGAGCTGATCGTGACCGCCGCCGACGAACACGGCCCGGCCCGCGAGGTCGCCCGCCACCAGCGCGGACAACCCGGCTCCCCGGTCCTGGACGACGCCCACTACCCACCGCGCCCGGACAAGAACACCGACCGCGTCCCGCGCGCGACCAACGCGGACGAGGCCGCGTTCCTCGCGCTCGGCCCCGGGGCGGCGTCCTGGCTGGTCGAAGCCGCGGCCGCCGGCGTCCGCAGGATCAAGGCGAAGATAGCCGAGGCCGTCGCCCTGGCGAAGCTGCACTCCGCACCGGATGTCGACCGCGCGCTTGGCACCGCCGCGGTCACCGGCCGGTTCGCCGACGCGGACCTGCTGTCCATCCTCGACTACCAGGCCGTCCACGAGCACAGCGAGCCCCACCGCCGCAGCGAGGACCACTCCCTGCAACCCGGCACCGGCGCCTGGTCCTCCTTCGGCCGCCCCGCCACCGACATTCCTGAGTTCGACGAAAGCGATCTGACCTGATGGCCGCCCCGCTCCGCACCGTTCCCGGCACCAACGGCGACCCGCTCGCCGAGGCCATTGAGCTCACTCGTCGCCTCAAACTCCCGCACATCCGCCGCTCGTTGACCGACATCATCCCCACCGCGAAGGCCCAGCGCTGGGACCCGGCCGAGGTCGTCCGCGTCCTGCTGGCCGAGGAAGCCGCCGGCCGCGACCGCGCGAACCTGCACACCCGCCGCAAGCGGGCCGGATTCCCCACCGGGAAGACCTTCGGCGACTGGGACGACGGCAAGTCCTCGATCCCCAGGGCCACCCAGGACGCCCTGAAGACGCTGGAATGGGTCGGCCGCCGCGAGTCACTTTGCATCTGCGGGCCGTCGGGGACGGGCAAGAGCCACTTCACCGAGGCCCTGGGCCAGACCGCGGTCGAGGCCGGCCTGGCGGTCTCCTGGTTCACGATCGAAGACCTCGGGTCGCTGGTCCGCCGCCACCGCGCGGACGACTCGATCGCACGGGCACTGGCCAGGATCATCCGATCCGATTTGATCATCGTCGACGATATCGGCCTGTTGCCCGTCTCCGAGGACGCCGCCGAGGGCTTCTATCGCCTGGTCGATGCCGCCTATGAGCGACGCTCGATCGCGGTTTCGAGCAACCTGCACCCCTCGGGATTCGACGAGATCATGCCGAAGACCCTGGCCACGGCCACCGTCGACCGGCTCCTCCATCACGCCCACGTCGTCGTCACCCAGGGTGATTCATTCAGGCTGACCGAGGCCACGACCGGGAAGGGAGTGAAGCCCTTCAGCTGACCCACCCCGACCGAGGGTGGGGAGAATATCTGGCCGCAGGCGGGGCGATCATGCCTTCCACCTGCGGGGATATCGCTTGGCCGCCACCGGGGCGGACTACAAAGCCGTTGACAAACGGGCGG
>NZ_JBIWFT010000094.1:0-2886 GCF_044763205.1 Kitasatospora sp. NPDC096204 | reverse complement strand
AGCCGCCTGATAGCCACACCCAGCACCCCTGGGTGGTCCAACCCTACGAATGACCAGACCAACCCGGCTCAGAAGGTAGAGCCGCCTGAACCCCCGCCCCGGCCCCGGCCCTGGCGCCGTCCCGCTCCGTCCCGGCCCCGGCCCCCGGCCCCGGCACCCGCCCTGGCACCGTCCCGGCGCCGCCCCCGTCTCGGCACTGTCTCGGCAGCGTCCCGGCCCCGGCCCCGGCCCCGGCCCCGGCCCCGGCCCCGGCCCCGGCCCCGGCACCGGCCCCGGCACTGGTGCCGCCCCGCTCCGGCCCCCGTCCCGGTGCCGCCCCGTCGTGTCCCCGGCTCCCGGTATCCGGTGTTGTTCCGCTCCGGTGCCGTCGCGTCTCGGCTGTGGGGCGCGGCACACTGGGGGTCGGACATGTGATGCCGTTTGAGGGAGCAGTGATGGCACAGGTCGCGGTGGTCACCTTCGACGGGTTCAACGAGCTCGACAGTTTCATCGCTTCCGCGCTGATCAACCGCTGCCGCGAGGACGGCCTGGAGGCTTTCATCACCACACCGACGCCGCAGGTCACGTCGATGAACGGTGTCCGGGTCGCCGGGCAGCGCCCGATCGAGTTCGTCGCCGAGGCCGATGTCGTGCTGATCGGCAGTGGGGTCCGGACCCGTGAGGTGGTCGCCGACGCCCCGTTGCTCGCCCGGCTGCCGCTGGACCCCGGCCGGCAGTTGATCGGCGCCCAGTGCTCCGGCGCGCTGGTGTTGGCCCGTCTGGGCCTGCTGGGTTCGATGCCGGCCTGTACCGACCGGACGACCCGGCCCTTCCTCAAGGCCCTCGGTGTCACCGTGCCCGACGCGCCGTTCCACGCCGAGGGCAACATCGCCACCGCGGGTGGCTGTCTGGCCTCCCAGTACCTCGCCACCTGGGTGATCACCCGTACCCTGGGCGAGGACGCCGCGCGTGCCGTCCTGGACTACGTCGCCCCGGTCGGCGAGCACCGGGAGACCACCGCCCGCGCTCTGCGTGCCGTCGGCGTGGGGGAGCGCGCCCGGGCCTGACGGGCCCTGCCGGCCGACGGGCACCACCCCGCCCCCGACGTTCCCGGTGCCCCGGTGCGGGAGTGGCGGTACCGGGGCACGGACCGTCACCGCCCGCCTGCAGCCCGCCGCCCGGCCGGTGGGTTGTTTCGCCGTGTGCCTCTGGCCGGCGCGGTGACGGCCCCGGGCCGGTCCGCTGTACCGCGAGTGGCGGTACCGGGGCACGGACCGTCACCACCCGCCCGCCGCCCGGCGGCCGCCCGCGGCCTGCCCGGCGGCCGTTCGCCGCAGGCCCCGGCCCGCCCGCTGCGCCGCCCTGCGGTTCCGGCCCCGCTGCGTCGGCCCCCGGGCCCCGTCGGCCCCTGGCCCCGTCGGTCCCGGCCTGCTTGCGCCGCCTGCTTGCCCCGGTCCCGGCCCGCCCGCACGCCGCCCCCCGCTGCGCCGCCTGCTTGCCCCGGTCCCGGCCCGCCCGCACGCCGCCCCCCGCTGCGCCGCCTGCTTGCCCGGCCTCGGGCCGCTGCGCCGCCCCCCGACCCCGCTGCCCCGGGCCCCGGTCCCGGTCCGCTGCGCTGCCCCTGGTCCCGTCGGCCTCGGCCCGCCCGCATGCCGCCCCCTGGTCCCGTCGGCCTCGGCCCGCCCGCATGCCGCCCCCCGGTCCCGTCGGCCTCGGCCCGCCCGCACGCCGCCCCCCGGTCCCGGCCTGCTTGCGCCGCGTGCTTGCCCCGGTCCCGGCCCGCCCGCTGCGCCGCCCTGCGGTTCC
This sequence comes from Kitasatospora sp. NPDC096204, assembly GCF_044763205.1. Classification (NCBI taxonomy): domain Bacteria; kingdom Bacillati; phylum Actinomycetota; class Actinomycetes; order Kitasatosporales; family Streptomycetaceae; genus Kitasatospora; species Kitasatospora sp. NPDC096204. The sequence goes on along the minus strand of NZ_JBIWFT010000094.1, from coordinate 1,101 downwards.
GGCCCGCTGCGTCGCCTGCTTGCGCCGCGTGCTTGCCCTGGTCCCGGTCCGCTGCCCCGGCCCCCGGGCCCGCCCGCACGCCGCCCCCGGGCCCGCCCGCACGCCGCCCCCGGGCCCGCTGCGCCGCCCCGGCCCCGTCGGCCCCGGTCCCGGCCCGCTTGCCTCCGCCCCCCGGGCCCCGGCCCGCTGCGTCGCCCGCTTGCCTCGGTCCCGCTGCGCGGCCCCGCGGTTCTGGCCCCGCTGCGCGGCCCCCGGGCCCGTCGGCCCCTGGCCCCGTCGGTCCCGGCCCGCCCGCCGTGGGCCCCGGCCTGCTTGGCCCCGGTCCCCGGCCCCCGGCCCCTGGGTCCCGGTGTGTTTGCGTCGCGTGTGCTGCGCCGGGGTGTGGGGTGTGGGGGGTGGTGTGTGGGTGGGTGTTGAACCGCTGGGGCGACATCCGGTCGCCGTCGTCGCGTGCCGGGGTTCCGGGCTCTGTGGCGGCGTGTAGAAACGGCCGCACCGGGCCGGGTGGCGCGTGCTGTGGTGTCGCTGTGGTGTCGCGGCTGTCCCGGTCCCGTGTCGGGACGGGCTCCTGCGGTGGCGGGCCGGCCCGCCGGTGCCTGATCCCCCCTACTCGAGCCACTCCTTGTCCATGGAGAGCGGATACATGCTGAGAATCACCGCGGATGTCTACTCCGGCCGTCCCAATCCTGTTGCGGACATCACCGACACGGCTCAGGCGCGTACCGTCCTGCGGGAGCTGACGCGGGACCGGACGCTGTTCACCGACCCGCGTTCCGCCGAACCGCCCGCCGGGTCGCTGGGTCTGCGCGGTTTCTGGCTGGAGACCTTCGACGACGAACTCGCCCACGACTTCGACGTCGACTCCCGCCTGTACCTGCCGGCGGGCCCGCAGGCGCCCGCCGGGCGTGGCGCCGAGGTCGCCGAGCGGCTGGTCACCGTCGCGGACTGGGGCCGGGCCCCCGCCGCGCTCGCCGGGACCACGCCGCCGGTCGACGCGTCCTTCCGCCTGAGCTGCCCCGAGTTTCGTGGAGTCCGCGATCGTGTGATCAAGCGGTCTGGGGGACTTTCTCCAGTCTCGTCCAGTGCGCCTGTTCGTACTCG
>NZ_JBIWFT010000093.1:0-4036 GCF_044763205.1 Kitasatospora sp. NPDC096204 | reverse complement strand
CCCGTCATCACCCTCGACGCCCGCCGCCGCGACAGCGCCAAGAGCGCCCTCATCACCCTCGTCGAACACGCCCTCCTCGCCCGACTCCGCTGAACGAGGGCGACCGCGAGCACGCGAGCGCGGGCGAGCGCGCCGAGCCGAAGGGGCCCAGGGCGCCCCGGAGGCGGGCGTGCGAGCAGCCGCACAGCCCCGACGGCCCGTCCTCACGGCGGGCCGTCGGGGCAGCGGCGCTTACCGGCCGGTGTCCTCCGGGGGCCCCGCGCAAGACCCGCGTATAAGCAGCGGATAACAGTTCGGTAGGCATTTTGTGATCAACAATGACTCAGTGTGGCGAATTGGCGTCACTCAGCGCCTGGTGACCACTGTTTTGCTCCGTCATGTCGGTGATTGTCCGGATTGTTCCGACGCGGGTGCCGGGCGGCGGCTGTTTGTCCCCCATCCCTGCACGTGCTGAAATTCCAGCTACCCCTGGGTGTCTCCTGCGCCGGTCCGTCCGGCGGCGGGACAGGGCCCCGGGGTAGCGCTGGATTGATCCATGGCCGGCATTCGGCCGAGAGGTAGTTGTCGAGTGAGGCGTAAGCAGCAACCCGCCCCGCAGCGGCGCTCCGAGCCCCGCCAGAGCGAGCCGAACGGTACCCCGGGGGGTCCGGCCGGATTCTCCGCGTTCACTCCCACCGAGGAACGCGCCCAGTCCCCCGTCCCGGCCCCCGACTCCCAGGCCGCGCCCACGGCGCCCCGCAGCGGCGGATCGTCGGACGACGGCAGCGGCGGCTCCAGCCGGTACGACTTCCTCCGCCCGCGCAACTGGCGCGTGCCGACCCGTCTGATCGCGATCCTGCTGATCCCCGTGATCATCAGTCTCGTCTTCGGCGGTCTGCGAGTGAACACCTCGGTCGACGGCTTCATCAAGGCCTCCCGCGCCGAGAAGACCGCCGAGCTGGCCAAGGCGGCGACCGAACTCGCCGAGGCGCTGGAGAACGAGCGCGACAAGACGCTCATACCCCTGATCACCAAGCAGGACCCGAACAACGAGGTGACCAAGCGGCGCAACGACACCGACGCCGCGCTGAAGGCGTACAACGCCGCCTACGCCGCCTCCGACAAGTCCGGTGAGCTCCCCCGCCGCCACGAGGCCTTCCAGACCCTGGTGGTCGACCTGCCGCACCTGCGGGCCAACGCGTACAACCCGGAGCTGTTCATCAGCGCCACCGCCAACGCCTACTCGGTGATGCTCGACCCGCTGCTGGCCTTCGACAACTCGGTCGGCATGGGCTCCGCCAACGCCACCAGCAAGGGCCGCGCGATCTACGCGATGTCGCTGGCCAAGGCCGCCGCCTCGACCCAGCGCGCGCTGATGCTCAACCTGCTCGTCGGCATCTCGGCGAACGCGACCACGCGGTACGAGAACCAGAACGTGATCCAGCAGATCCTGATCTCGGAGAAGCTGGAGCAGGTCTCCATCAACGAGTTCAACACCGGCAGCGCGCCCGAGGACGCCCAGAAGTACGCGGAGGCGCAGGTCACCCAGTTCGCCGCGCAGGAGCGCTCGGCGTACAAGATGCCCAACGGCGCGGCGCCGACCATGCAGGCCCTGCTCCAGCTCGGCGCCTCGTACAGCCAGGCCGCCGCGGAGGGCCAGCTGAAGGGCAAGGCCGCCGCCGACGCCGCGTACACCGAGGCGAGGAACGCCGGTCTGACCCCGGACAACTGGAACCAGGCCGCCAACACCCACATCCAGGCCCTGCGGAACACCGAAGTCGCGCTGCTGGACGAGGTCCTCGCCGACTCCCGCGCCCTGAAGGACAACGCGCTCTACGACGCCATCCTCAACACGGTCATCGTCGTCGCGGCGCTCGTCCTGGCCGGTCTGCTCACCGGTTACGTGGCCCGCTCGATGATTCTCGGCATGCGCACCCTGCGCAACGCCGCCCTGGAGATCGCCGACCACCGCCTGCCGGACCTGGTCGAGAAGCTCTCCAAGACCGACCCCGACCGGGTCGACACCTCGGTGGCCCCGATCCCGCTGCACGGCAAGGACGAGATCGGCGAGGTCGCCCGGGCGTTCGACCAGGTCCACCAGCAGGCCGTGGCGCTCGCCGCCGAGCAGGCCCTGCTGCGAGGGAACGTCAACGCGATCTTCACCAACCTGTCGCGCCGCAGCCAGAGCCTGATCCAGCGCCAGCTGGCGCTGATCACCGACCTGGAGAACAACGAGGCCGACCCGGACCAGCTGGAGAACCTCTTCAAGCTGGACCACCTGGCCACCCGTATGCGCCGCAACGGTGAGAACCTGCTCGTCCTCGCGGGCGAGGAGGCCGGCCGCCGCTGGAACACCCCGGTCCCGCTGGTCGACGTGCTCCGCGCCGCCGCGTCCGAGGTGGAGCAGTACGAGCGCGTCGAGCTCTCCGGCATCCCGGAGGTCGACGTCGTCGGCGCCGCCGTGACCGACCTCGTCCACCTGCTCGCCGAGCTGCTGGAGAACGCCACCTCGTTCTCCAGCCCGCAGACCCGGGTGCTGGTCAACGCGACCCGCCTGCCGGACGGCCGGGTGCTGGTCGAGATCCACGACAAGGGCATCGGCCTCACCGCCGAGGACTTCGCGGAGATCAACGAGAAGCTGGCCGAGCCGCCCACGGTGGACGCCACCATCTCCCGCCGCATGGGCCTGTTCGTGGTCGGCCGGCTCTCCCAGCGGCACGACGTCCGCGTCCAGCTCCGCCCGTCCGGCGAGTCCGCCGGCACCACCTCGCTGGTCATGCTCCCGCCGTTCGTCACCCAGTCCGGTGCGGCGCCGGAGCCGGACGAGCAGTTCACCGTCTCCCGGATCTTCGCCGAGCAGGAGCCGACCGCCGCGTGGGCGCCGGAAGCCCCCGCCCGCAGCGCGGCCGAGCTCGGCTTCGACGACCACCTCACCGGCATCGGCAACGCCGGCTCCAGCGGGTTCAGCCCGGCCCTGGAGTCCGTCCAGCGCTCGCAGCGCCTCGACCAGGTCCGCCGCGCGGCCCTGGACAGCGCCCCGCACGCGCCGGTGGTGGACGCCGAGGTCGAGGAGGACTACCAGCAGGGCTACGACCAGTACGCCCCGCAGGGCTACGAGCAGCCGCAGGCCCAGGCCGACGACCAGTACGGCTACGACCAGGGCGGCTACCAGCAGGACGAGTACCACCAGCAGGACGGGTACGCCCAGGACGGCTACGACCAGTACGCCCCGCAGGGCTACGGGCAGCAGCAGGGCTTCGCCGACGACCGGTACGGCTACGACCAGGGCGGCTACCAGCAGGACGAGTACGCCGACCAGTACGGCCGTCCGGCCGAGGAGTCCCCGGCCGGCCACCCGTACGCCCCGGAACCGCCCGCGCTGCCCGCCGCCGAGCCGCCGCACACCACCCTGGCGTCCGGGCTGCCGCAGCGCCGCCCCGGCGAGCAGCTGGCCGGCGGTGGCCCCGCCTCCGCTCCGGCCGGCGGCAGCCAGTCCGGCGAGAGCCCGAACTGGTTCGCCGGCGCCAAGGACACCTCGTCGACGCCCTCGGCCGAGCGCGGCCACGACGTGTCCGCGCTCGGCGGTTACGGCCCGACCGGCCCGACCGCCAGCGCCGCCTGGCAGTCGCCGAACGACGGCGACTGGCAGCGGGCCGAGCAGCTGCGTGAGCCCGCCTCCGGCGGCACCACCGGCTCCGGTCTGCCGCGGCGCGTGCCCAAGCAGAACCTGGTGCCCGGCAACGCCAAGTCCACCCCGCAGGACGGGCCGCAGGTCTCCCGCAGCCCGGAGGAGGTCCGTGGCCGCCTCACCAACCTGCGCCGCGGTGTGGAGCAGGGCCGCAGTGCCGGTAACACCGGAAGCTTCCGGATCGACCCCGATCAGGTAGACCAGTCCGGCAACGGACAGAACCGGAGCACCGATCTCTTCGGCGGCTCGAACCACCAGGAGCGTTGAGTTGACTCAGATGAGCCAGGCCGCACAGAACCTGAACTGGCTGATCACCAATTTCGTGGACAACACCCCCGGGGTGTCCCACACCGTGGTGGTCTCCGCGGA
>NZ_JBIWFT010000092.1:0-4136 GCF_044763205.1 Kitasatospora sp. NPDC096204 | reverse complement strand
CTAGAGAAACGGCTCTCAGGCGCCCTCACCCATGTCCGCCCAGGTCAGACCCCAGATTCGTGACTCTAGGCCGCTGAATTACGCGGAACGCAGGGTGGTGGGCGAGTGCATGGACCTGGCCGCCGCCGGAACCGCCGACCTCGCCGACCACCGCGACGTCAACACCGTCGCCCGCCGTACCCAGGCCGAGCTGCGCGCGGCAATGACCGCGGTCCGCCCCGCCGGGTGCCTGGGGGCGGGGCGGGCCCGGGCTGGTGCTGCGGGTGCGACGCCCCCACCCGCTCGGGGGCTCGGGCAACAGGCCGGCCTGCCCTACGAAGAGGGGAAACCGGTACGGAACGAGTCCCACCGCAGAGCCATTCGGACATGTGATGGCCGTATGCGCCGTACGCATAGCGATGGCGCTGGGACCACCGTATACCTAGCAACAGGAAGCCCTACAGCGAAGGGTCTGAACTATCATGCAAACTAGGCGAGTTGTATCGGCGCTGACGATCTCCGCAGCACTGGCCGGCCTCGTGATCGGCACCGCCGGCCCGGCCACCGCATACCCTCAGGTGAACCTCTGCGGCAGCTCGTACGGTTCGCTGAAGCAGTATCCGATCGTCGATGACCACAACGGCCGCCGGGTGGGCTGGATCGACACCTACTACAGCAGCAGCACCGGCAAGAACTGCGCCATCGCGCGAGGCGACGACACACAGGCGAAGGACTTTTCAAAGATCAAGGTCGCCATCAAGACCACCAGTCAATCCGGCTGGGCGCAGGAGGACGGCGAGCTGCAGTACTACACCAAGTACGCGGGGCCGGTGTACGTCTACGCCCCTGGCAGCACCTGTATCGACGTGTACGGCTTCTTCTTCTACCGCAACGGGAACGACGAGGTCCTGAGCCGCGCCAACGGCGGCGGAACTGGCCTGCGCTGCTAGCTGTGACTGCATAGGTCCGGCCGCCGGCGGTCGCGGCCTGGGTGGCGGCCCGCCTCACCGACCCGTTCCTCGTCGCCGCTGGCCTTGACCTGGCAGAGCCGGCCGCGCCCGGATGCGTAGGAAGTCGCCCAGCCCGCCCCGGTGCTCGACGACGTACGCGCGTACGTCGTCGAGCACCCCGTCCGCATGCACCCTGAAGGCATACCCGCTGTTCGACCACTTCACCTTCGACGTCTACGACACCTCGGTCGGCGACCGCTACGTCGGCGGTGGCGACGCCTACCACCCGGTAGGCTACTGCTACAACCACTGGGCCAACTAGGAGAGTTCAGCATATGCGGCGATCGAGTTGGCTCGCGGGCACGATACTTCTCCTCACGGCCGGCCTCGCGACCGCATGTACCAACGGCGACACCCCGCCTCAAGGCGGTGACGGGCCCTGGGCCCTGGACGGGCTCGCCGCCACATCCGTGGACGGGCCGATCCAGCGCAGCATCGACGCCCCACCATCCAAGGGCGTCGCGAAGATCCTGGGGGTCGCCGGGATCTCGGGCACCAACGTGATCCTCTCGGTGAGGGACGGAGCCTGCCAGGTTGCGCTCCTGCCCGCCGTGCTGACCGAGTCGACCACCACGGCGCCTACCTCACTCGGGTCACCCCGGCCAGCCGGCCGCACCGGATCCTCGGACAGCCGTCAGGAATTCCCTGGAACAATTCTTGAAGGGAAATACACTCTGGCGTCCGCCCGGCTGGACCCCTTTAAATTCGCGACCGTCGGATGCTCTGAAAAAGCAATGACAGTCAGAATAGAAGGGGTCGGGGAGGCTTCGATGCAGAAGAAGTCAGGTGACTCGCTGCAACTCTGGAAGGAATCCCAGGACGCGGTACTCGCCGTTGGCTTCCCCGAGGCCATCCACGGGCCGGTTCTGGAACACAGCACATCCTGAACGAACGTGAGGGTGCCCTGCTGGCAGGGCACCCTCACGCATTCCGGGAACCACCGGACCAGCCGGCTGAGTGTCAACTGAGTCTTGAGAAGCGATTCCCAAACCGAAGGTAGGGTCACGTTTTCGCAGGTGAGGTGTGTGGCCGTCGCTCGGTAGGCATGCTCGGACCGTCGTGTTGGTGCGGGGCGTGGTCGGAGGTGGCTGATGCCGTCGGTGCTGGGGGTGCTGGAGCGGCGTGAGAGGGTGGCGCTGGCCAGGGCGGAGGAACTGCGCGCCGAGTTGGAGCGGGTCCAGGCCGCCGTGGCGGAGGCGGAGCAGGCCGCGCGGCGCGCGGTGATCGCCCGGGAGGAGACGGTGGCGGCCCTGGCCGAGTTGGCCGATGAGGCCGCGGTGCCCGGGGCGTCGGCCGGTGGACTGGTGGTGGAGCCGGTCGCGGGCGTGGCCGGACTGCGGATCGAAGTCCCCTTGCGGCGTGAGGGGTTGGGGGTGGAGGTGCTGCCGCCCGAGTGCGCGCGGGTCGTGGCCCTGGTCGAGCGCGACGCGGCCGACGGCGGGCAGGGGGTGCGGGCGATGCGCGAGCAGCTGGGCTGGCCGGCGAGTGATGCGAAGGAGCAGGCGGCCCGGTTCAGGGCGAAGCGGCTGGTGGAGCGGGGCTGGCTGACCGAGGCGCGGCCGGGCCTGTTCCGGCCTCGGGGATCAATCAGGACGTGGTTAGCGGTAAGGAAGGATCTTGCTCGCTAGCACGGTGATCGCCCGGCTCGCTCGACTTCGGCAGAAGATCGCATGAGGTGATCGACTGGCGGATACCGTCCGCCGCGTGCCGATGGAGTTTCTGACGGATGAGCAGGCCGGGGCGTACGGACGGTTCGTTGAAGAGCCGACGCGCCCGGAGATGGAGAGGTTCTTCTACCTCGATGACGTGGACCGGCAGCTGATCGGGAAACGGCGAGGTGATCACAACCGTCTGGGCTTCGCGCTGCAGATGTGCACAGTCCGGTACCTGGGGCTCTTCCTGGAGGACCCGCTGGACGTGCCGTGGTCGGTGGTCGCGTACGTGGCCGAGCACCTGGGCGTGGAGGACCCCTCGGTGGTGAAGCGGTACACCGAGCGGCAGATGACGGCCTACGAGCACGCCTGGGAGATCCGGGACGCCTACGGCTACCACCAGTTCGAGGACCCGGCATGGGGCCGACGGTTCCGCACCTTCCTGCACGGGCGGGCCTGGACGCACGCCGAGGGGCCGGTGGCGCTGTTCAACCAGGCGGTGGGGTGGCTGCGGCGCAACCGGGTGCTGCTGCCCGGGGTGTCGGCGCTGGTGCGGCAGGTCGCGGAGGTCCGGACGGTCGCGGAGCGGCGGCTGTACGCCACGGTGGCGGGCGCCGCCTGGCGGGCGGACCGCTCGCTGCCCGGCGACCTGGTGGCGCTGCTGCAGGTGCCCGAGGGCAAGCGGATCTCGGAGCTGGAGCGGCTGCGCCGGCCGCCGACGCGCACCACCGGCACCAGCATGGCGAAGGCGCTGGAGCGGGTGGACGAGATCTCCGCCTTCCACCTGGGCCGGGTGAAGCTGGACAAGGTGCCGCCGAACCGGCTGGCGACGCTGGCCCGGGTCGGGCTGGGCTCGAAGGCGCCGATCCTGGAACGCGCCAAGGAGCCGCGCCGCACCGCGCTGCTGACCTCGGTGGTGCGGCACCTGGAGGCGTCGGCGATCGACGACGCGCTGGACGTGTTCGCGCTGCTGATGCAGATCAAGCTGCTGAACGTGGCGAAGCGGGCCACGGACAAGGAGTGGCTGGCCTCCCGGCCCCGACTGGCGAAGGCGTCGCGCACCGTGCAGGCGGTATACCGGCTGTGGTCCGAGCAGCTGGACCTGGTCGCCGAGGCCGGCGCCGACCTGGACGCGGCGGCGCTCTTCCTGGCGCTGGAGTCCGAGGTCGGACCGCGCGCCGAGGTCGAGGCCGCGGTGCGGCTGCTGGACGAGCTGCTGCCGCCGGGCGACGACGAGTCCGAGGCGGAGATGCGCCGCCAGCTGGCCGGCCGCTACAGCACGGTGCGCCCGTTCCTGTCCCTGCTCGGCGAGTCGAACGCGCTCGGGGCGGCCTCCGGCGGCAAGCGGGTGCTGGAGGCCGTGAAGCGCCTCCCGGCGCTGTCGCGGCGCAAGGTGAAGACCCAATGCCGGGAAGTTTAGGTTCTCCATCGCCGAGTCCGGTCGGTGGCCGTCGTGATGGTGAAGGCGATCTTCGCGTTCGTTATCGGGGTGTTC
>NZ_JBIWFT010000091.1:0-4215 GCF_044763205.1 Kitasatospora sp. NPDC096204 | reverse complement strand
CGGTCCACCACCTCCGGCAGGTCCACCAGACCACCCCAACGACCCGGCAACTCCAGGCCCGCACTACGCCCCAGACCCCAGACCATCGCCTGGGCGGCCGAACGCAGCCGGTCCCCCGTCCCGTCGACCGTGACCGCCCCGGAGGTCGCCGCCCACAGCGGTGCTTCGAGGCCGGCGTCGCCCAGGGCCTGCAGCAGGCCGAGGGTGCCGCCGAGTCCACGGGTCGCCCCGGGGACGGCCTCGTCCTCGTCGGCGAGCGCCAGCAGCGAGAGCACGCCGTCGAGGCCGCCGTCGGCCTCGGCGCGCAGCAGCTCCGCCAGCGCCTGCCGGTCGGTGTCCTCGCCGGACAGCGTGACGTGCCGTACGTCGAGACCGTGCGCCGTCAGCGCCGCGACCGAGTCCGCGACCAGGCTGCCGTTCGCGCAGTCGGCCGGGGAGACCACGAGCCAGCGGCCGGACACCGCACCGGCGGACCGATCGGCGGCGCGCTCCCAGCCGATGCCGTAGCTCAGCCGGTCGTCGACCAGGGGCTCGGGCAGCCGGGGCCAGTACAGCTCGCGCTGGAAGGCGTAGGTCGGAAGCGCGGCCGCCACCGACGGCGCCGGGTCGAACAGCGCCGTCCAGTCGGGCGTCCGGCCTGCGACGTACAGCTCGGTGAGCGCGGCCAGGGCGGTCGCGGTCTCCGGGCGCCCGGCGCGCAGCGCCGGGGTGAACACGCCCTGCCCGACGCACTCCTGGCCCATGGCCGACAGCACACCGTCCGGGCCCAGCTCGACGAAGGTGGTGACACCCTCGGCTTCCAGGGTCCGCATGCCGTCGGCGAAGCGGACGGCCTCGCGGACGTGGCGCACCCAGTACTCGGGCGAGCACAGCTCCTCCGCCGTGGCCACCGAACCGGAAACATTGGAGACCACAGCTATCTGCGGCGCCGAATAGGTCAGACCCTCCGCCACCCGGCGGAAGTCGTCCACCATCCCGTCCATCAGCGGTGAGTGGAAGGCGTGCGAGACGTTGAGACGCTTGGTCTTCTCGAACTGCCCGGCGATGGCGAGGACTTCATCCTCGTCGCCGGAAATCACCACGGAGGAAGGCCCGTTGACGGCCGCGATGCTGACGTTGTCCGTGAGCAGCGGCAGCACCTCGGCCTCGGAGGCCTTGACCGCGACCATCGCGCCGCCCTCGGGCAGCGCCTGCATCAGTCGACCACGAGCGGCGACCAGAGTGACGGCGTCGTCCAGCGAGAGGACACCGGCGACGTGCGCGGCGACCAGCTCGCCGATCGAGTGGCCGACCAGGAAGTCCGGACGAGCCCCCCAGCTCTCGAAGAGCCGGAACAGCGCGGTCTCCACCGCGAACAGCGCCACCTGGGTGAACTCCGTACGGGCCAGGACGTCCGCGTCCTCGCCGAACACGGCCTCCCTCAGCGGCAGTTCGACGCGCGCACACACCGCGTCGAAGGCGTCCGCGAACACCGGGAACGCCTCGTACAGCTCACGCCCCATGCCCGGACGCTGGCTCCCCTGCCCCGTGAACAGGAACGCCAGCTTCCCGCCCGAGGCGGCACCGCTCACCAGCCCGGCGGCCGTGCCGCCCTCGGCCAGCGCCCGCAGGGCGGAACCGAGCGCGTCGCGGCTGTCCGCCACCACGGCGGCGCGGTGCTCGAAGGCGGTCCGCCCGGTGGACAGCGCCCGCGCGGTGTCGGTCAGGCTCAGCCCGGGGTCGGCGTCCAGGTGGTCGAGCAGTCGGCGGGCCTGGGCGCGCAGCGCGGCGCCGGTCCGGGCGGACAGCACGACGGGCACCGTCCGGCCGTCCTCGCCGGAGTCCTCCTGCACCGCCGGTTCGGCGGCCGGCAGGGCGGCCGGAGCCTGTTCGACGATCACGTGCGCGTTGGTCCCGCTGACGCCGAAGGCGGACACGCCGAACCGTCGGGGTCGGCCGGGTTCCGGCCAGGGCCGGGCCTCGGTCAGCAGCTCGACGGCGCCGGAGGTCCAGTCGACCTCGGGGGTCGGCTCGTCCACGTGCAGGGTGCGCGGCAGCACGCCCTCCCGCATCGCCATCACCATCTTGATCAGGCCTGCCACACCGGCGGCGGCCTGGGTGTGGCCCAGGTTGGACTTCACCGAACCCAGCCAGAGCGGGTCTTCAGTGCGCTCCTGCCCGTAGGTGGCGAGCAGCGCCTGGGCCTCGATCGGGTCGCCGAGCACCGTGCCGGTGCCGTGCGCCTCGACGGCGTCGACCTCGGCGGCCGACAGCCCGGCGCCGGCCAGCGCGGCGCGGATGACGCGCTGCTGCGACGGCCCGTTCGGGGCGGTCAGCCCGTTGCTGGCACCGTCCTGGTTGACGGCGGAGCCGCGCACGACGGCCAGCACCCGGTGGCCGTTGCGCTCGGCGTCGGACAGCCGCTCCAGCACCAGCATGCCGACGCCCTCGCCCCAGCCCGTCCCGTCGGCCGAGGCCGCGAAGGCCTTGCAGCGGCCGTCCTCGGCGAGGCCGCGCTGACGGCTGAACTCCACGAAGGCGGCCGGCGTCGACATGACGGCCACACCGCCGGCCAGGGCGAGCGAGCACTCGCCGCTGCGCAGCGCCTGCGCGGCCAGGTGAAGCGCGACCAACGAGGAGGAGCAGGCGGTGTCGACGGTGACCGCCGGGCCCTCGAGTCCGAAGGAGTAGGAGAGCCGGCCGGACAGCACACTTCCGGCGTTGCCGGTCATCAGGTAGCCCTCCAGGTCCTCGTCGGACTGCTGGAGGAGGGTCACGTAGTCGTTGCTGTTGGTGCCGACGAAGACGCCGGTCCGGCTGCCGCGCAGGGACCGCGGGTCGAGGCCGGCCCGCTCGAAGGCCTCCCAGGAGGTCTCAAGGAGCAGCCGCTGCTGCGGGTCCATCGCCAGCGCCTCGCGCGGCGGGATGCCGAAGAACGCGGCGTCGAACTCGCCCGCCTCGTGCAGGAATCCGCCCTCGCGGGCGTAGAAGGTGCCCTTGCGGTCCGGGTCCGGGTGGTAGAGCGCGTCGAGGTCCCAGCCACGGCCGGTGGGCAGGCCGGTGACGACGTCGCCCTCGTCGGCGATCAGCCGCCACAGGGCCTCGGGGCTGTCCACGCCGCCGGGGAAGCGGCAGGACATGGCCACGATCGCGATCGGGTCCTCGTCCGCGGCCGTCGCGGGGAGCTGCCCGGCCGGGCCGGACTCGGCGGTGTCGGGGAGGAGTTCGTCGGTGAGCCGGTCGGCGAGCGCCGCCGGGGTCGGGTGGTCGTAGACCAGGCTGGCGGGCAGCTTGAGGCCGGTGGCGGCGCTCAGTCGGTTGCGCAGCTCGACGGCGGTCAGCGAGTCGAAGCCCAGCTCCTTGAAGGCCCTGGTCTCGCCGACGGCGTCGGCGCCCGCGTGGCCGAGCACCGCCGCGACGTGTTCCCGGACCAGTTCCAGGGTCGCCGTCCGGGCCTCCGGCCGGGAGAGCCCGCGCATCCGGTGCAGGGCCGAGGCGTCCTCGCCTCCGGCGGCGGTCGCGGTACCCCGGGCCGGGGTGGCCGGGGCGGCCTCCGGAAGGTCCGCGAGCAGCGGGCTGGGCCGGGTCGCGGTGAAGCCGGGGACGAAGCGCTCCCAGTCGACGTCGACCACCGAGACCGCGCCGTGGCCCTGCGCCAGGCAGCGCTCCAGCGCGGCGAGCGCCTGCGCGGGCGGCATCGCCGGGACTCCGGTACGGGCCAGCCGGGCCCGCACCGCCGCGTCGTCGGTGGCCATGCCGCCGCCGTCCCAAGCGCCCCAGGCGATGGAGGTGGCGGGCAGGCCGGCGGCCCGGCGCTGCTCGGCGAGCGCGTCCAGGTAGGCGTTGGCCGCCGCGTAGTTACCCTGACCGGGGGCGCCGAAGGTCCCGGCGGTGGAGGAGAAGAGGACGAAGGCGTCCAGGTCCAGCCCGGCCGTCAGCTCGTGCAGGAGGCGGGCCGACTCGGCCTTGGCCCGCAGCACCGCCGCGAACCGCTCCGGCGTCAGCGACTCCACCACACCGTCGTCCAGCACACCCGCCGTGTGCACCACGGCCGACACCGGGAACTCCGCCAACAGCCCCGACACCGCCGCACGGTCACTCACGTCACAGGCCACCACACTCGCCCGCACGCCCAACCCGACCAGCTCGTCCCGCAGTTCGACCGCGCCGGGGGCCTCCAGCCCGCGACGGCTCGTCAGCACCACATGACCGGCACCGTTCACCGCCAGCCAACGA
>NZ_JBIWFT010000090.1:0-4216 GCF_044763205.1 Kitasatospora sp. NPDC096204 | reverse complement strand
GCCTCCTGGCGTGCTCAAGGTCTCGACAACCCCGAGCTGCACCAGAGGCCCTGCCTTCATTCGCGGCACGCGACAAGATCACCCGACCGAGCTGTCCCAGTCGAACCCACGTCCACCAAGATCGGTACGACAACGGCTTCTTAGACTGGCGGTCGGACAGGGGGAACGAGGTTGAGCGCGGAAGAGCTGGACGGCATCGTCCGCAGGCGGCTGGTTGTCATCGCAGTCGACAACTACGACGACGGACAGGAAGGTTTTGCAGAGGCCATTGCCGCCCAGGTGGAACGGATCACTGGCTGGCTGGCTGACCCCGAGCTCGGCGATGACCGCCGCTTCGAGGTTGTGAGGGCAGAGCACTCTCCGCGTTCCGTGGACGACTTGCGCGCTTTCCTGCACAGCCAGAAGCTGGCAGCGGCCGACTACAACGAAGCCGTGGTGGTGTACATCACCGGCCACGGGCTGCGCCGCCTGGCCCAGCGCCACTACCTGATGCTTCCCGCGACGGATGAAGAGCGGCTGCTGGCAACCGGGTTCCCGACAAGCGAGCTCATCACCGCAGTCCTGGACAGTCAGTCCGAGCACGTCATGGTGCTCGTTGACTCATGCCACTCCGGCACGCTCCGCGCCGAACTCGCAAGCATGTTCCAGGATCTGTCCGACGAACGCCACAGCCACAAGGGGACCGCCGTCGTCACGGCCGGCGACCATTATGAGAAGCCTCTGGTGGGTTCCTTCACCCGGCGCGTCTCCTTGGCTTACGAGCGGATGTGCGACGAAGCCTCCGGCTACACCGGCTCTCACTTTTCGTTCGCGGAGTTCGAGCAGCTCCTGCACCAGGTCGGCCTGGACGAGGACGGTACGGAGAAGGCGCTGGTCGGCGCCGAGTGGATCGTGCCGCATTCGCGCGGCAGTGCCCCAAGCGCGTGCCTCCCCAATCCGCGTTTCCGCCCGGTGCAGAGTGCGGCCGGCCCCGCGCTGCGTCAGCTCGCTCTCGGCTCGACCTCACTGGAGGAGTTCTGGCTCGAGCGGGCTTCCGGGCGGGCCGGGGTGGACGATCCTGGCTGGTACTTCAGCGGGCGGGCCGAGCCGATGGCACGCATGGTCTCCTTTACCCGGGAGGGCGTCGGCGTCCTCGTGGTCACCGGAGCCGCCGGCTCTGGGAAATCAGCCCTTCTGGCACGCCTGGTGACGATGGCTGACGCCGGTTTCACGGCCGACCCACGATACGCGGCGGTGCTGGCTGGCATCCCTGCCGAGCTGCGGCCGAACCCCGGGGCGGTAGACGTCGCAGTCCTGGCCCGGAACAAGTCTGCGCGAGTGGTTGTGGAAGAGCTGCTGGCCGCGCTCAGCGGTGCTCCCAGCGACGGCGAGCTCCCATTGCAGAGCCTGCTCGGCCTGCTTTCCAGGGCCTCCGGACCCGCTGGAACCGTCAGTGTGGTCATCGACGCGCTGGACGAGGCCGAGGATCCGCTGGCCTTTGTCAGCGATGTCATCATCCCGCTGTCCCGGCTCGCCGCTGACGGTACGGAACGGGCCGTCCGTCTCGTGGTCGGTGTCCGCAGCTCGCCCTCGAGCGGTGAGTACGCGTCGGACACGGCCCTGCGGGACGAGCGGGCCGACGAGCTGCTGCAGCGGCTTGACAGCGCTCTGCGTACAGAAGGCGTCCCTCTGCAGGTCCTGCGCACCGACGGGCCAGACTGCACCAGCGACATCGCCGCCTATACCGCCGCGTTGCTGAGCGCCCCGCGGACCAGCCCGTACCACGGGGCGCCGGAGGCCGCGGACACGGCGGCACGCCACATCGCGGAAGCGGTCGCGCCGTCCTTCCTCGACGCCCGGATCGCTGCCGAGCAGTTGAGGACGGCCGACACGTGCCAGGACCTGGACGAGACCGGCTGGCTGAAGCGCCTCGCCGACGGCACCACGGGGCTCCTGCGTGAGGACATCCGGACCGTGGCCGCCGCCGAGGGGGTGGACAGCGCCCTTCTGGTTGCCGCCCTGCGCGCGACGGCGTTCGCACCGGGGGCCGGGCTGCCATGGGCGGAGGTCTGGCCCGCAGTCACTGTCGCACTGGCCTCCGAGGCGTACGGGCCAGGCTTCGCGGACGCCGATGCGGCCGACCACGCCATCCGCACCCTCCGGTCCAGTCGCCTCACCGGATACCTGGCCAGTGCCGAGGAGGATGCCCGTACCGTCTACCGGCCTGTGCACCAGCGGCTGACTGACCTTCTGCTGGTCGGCGGCACCGTCCTGTCGGCGACGACGGTCACAGCTGGCCGCGGAAAGCACCCGGACGGGCCGCACACGCTCGCGGCGGCGCATTCCGCGATCGTCCGTGCACTCGCGGAGCTGGTGGAGCAGGCCCTGCCGCATCCGGCGCATCCGTATGTCCGCAGGTACTTGCTGCACCATGCGGACTCCGGCGGCGTCCTGACTGACGTTGAGGTCCCGCTGGCGCTCCTGGCCCAGGAGTCTTCCGGAACGCTGCGCGCCCGGCTCGCTCTGCCTCTTCCGGCCGGGGATCCCGAGCGGCAGAACCTGACGGCGGCGGCTCTGATCGAGCCGTTCGCGGGCGAGGCCACGGATTACGCCTCGCGTCTGGGCAGCATCGCCTTTCTCCGTGCTGTACGAGGCCTGGGCGGAGAGGCCGGCATTCAGGCTGACGCCTTGGCCGGGCTGCCGGTAAGGCCCCTGTGGGGGCGGTGGGCAGCGCGCGTGAACGTACTGGCGCCTGCGCCAGGGCAGACGAACGCTCTGTGTGTGGTGCCGACGTCGGACGGGCGTCAGCTGGTCGCTTCGGCGTCCGACGGCGGCGATGTCCGGGTCTGGGATGCCAGAACGGGCCAACCTGTCGCGGACTTGGCCGCGGGGACAGTCCACCGCTTGTGCACCATCATGGCCACCGGTGGGCGCACCTTCCTCGTCACGGCGGGGCGGTCTGACGCCGGCCAGCATGAGGTGCGGATCTTCGATCCGGTTTCCGGACAGCCCATCGCTCAGACGCCGGTTCCCCGAACCTACGATGTCCATGTCCTGGCGGATGGCCCGGCGCTGTGGAAGCTGCTCATCCTGACCCGCAAAGGCGCGTTCCTGTGGAGGCCACGCGCGGGCAAGCTGTTCGAGGTTCCCGGCTTCCCCGATGGGATCGCCCAGAGGTACGGCCAGGCCTGGACGTCGGCCCGCTGGCAGCCGTCACTCACGGCGGTGGTCCGCTCGGGTAGCGGCAAGGCCCTGGTCGCTGTCTGCGGTGGGGACGGAATCCGTCTGTGGGATCCGGCGTCGGCAACAACGGTGAGCCCTTCCTTCGGTGGCAGCCAGGTCCCCGGCGTGGTGGGTATCACCCGGCCGGACGGCGACGACCTCCTGATCGCCGAGTCCCCCAATCCGCTGGTGCCCCTGCGCGTGTGGGACCCCTTCACGCTCCAGCAGGTGGCATCCGCCGCAGAAGGCGGCAGCAAGGCAGTTGCGGGCGCCAACGGAACGGCGTTCGCCTATGTCGCGCGCAACCGCATCGTGATGCAGGGGCTCGACGGGGGCACAGTCCGCACGTTCGAAGCCGATATGTCGTCCGTAGACGCCCTCGCGGTTGCGGAAGATCCGGCAGGGCCACGGGTCATGTCGGCCGGCCCGGAGGGCATCCGGGTCTGGGGTCCCGGGCCCGGCGGGCCGCTCTACGAGGATGGACCGGCAGAGTCGGTGTACCGGGGCCCCTCTCTGGACCGGCGCCAGCGGAGTGCTCCCACGTGGTCCCTGTGCAGGTCGTCTCTGCCCGTCGATGGTGGAACCCAGGGCCGTGACGTCCTCGTTCTCGCGACGCGGAGCGGACTGGACATCCACAGCGCGACGACGGGCCGGCTGCTGAGGCGGATCGGGACCGGTCTTGTCGGGCAGGTCCTGCCACTGGCCCCTGACAGGGCCCGGGTGGCAGTCAGCGACCCGAACGGCGACCTATCCATCTGGGATCTCGTCTCGGGCCAGTCGGTAGTGACGAGCCGGAAGGAACTGTCCCAGTCCGCTCTGTCCTCGTGTGTCGCGTGGACCTCGGAGGGTCTGCCGATGTCCGTGTCCCTGGTGGCAGCGGGCGGCGGTCCGGACCTCACCACGGTGGTCCTGGACCATGAGAACGGGTGACGGCGGTCTTCGTAAGCTCCCCGCTGGCGGCCGTATACGGCGCATTTTGTGGCCACGGGTTTCCCCGGGTACGGCCAGATATTTC
>NZ_JBIWFT010000089.1:0-4281 GCF_044763205.1 Kitasatospora sp. NPDC096204 | reverse complement strand
CGCAGCGCGTCCTTCGCGTCGTCCGGCCCCACCGTCAGCACCGTCACCTCGGCGCCCTCGTTCGCCTCCGCGATCCGCAGCGCCTGCTCCACGCCGTACTCGTCCAGCTCCGACAGGAGGCCGTCCACACCCTCCCGGTCCGTGGTGTGGTCGTCCCCGAAACGACGGTCACCCGTCGCGTCCGGCACGTACTTCACACAGACAACGATCCTCAAGCTCACGGCCTTGTCTCCTGTACTGGTCTCGTCCGGCGGCTGCGGCGGTGCGAGCGGGCGCGAACACGGCACGCACCCGCCCCGGGCAGCGGATTCCCGTGCCGGTCCGGAACTTGCTGGCAGCATACTCGCCGGTAGTGCAGTGGTCACTACTGGCCAGTAGCTTATGCCGTGCGGCCGCTCCCGCCGCCTGCGCCCATCCTGCCCCAGCCCGGGGCCCGCTCCACCCGACGGGGCGGAACAAGTGCGGCCGGATTGCTCACACCGGGCTCGCGCCGCACGCTCGCGCCGGGCGCTCACACCACCCGGCGCTCACACCACCCGGCCGAGTGCCGCGATCACGTCCACCCGGCGCGGCTGCCCAGCCGCCCGCCGCACCACCCGGCCCTCCCCGTCCAGCACCAGGACGGTCGGCGTCCGCCGGACCTCCAGCCGCCGGACCAGCTCCAACCGCTCCTCGGCGTCCACCTCGACGTGCTCGACCCCGTCGACCATCCCGGCCACCTCGGAGAGCACCCGCCGGGTGGCCCGACAGGGCTGACAGAAGGCCGTCGAGAACTGCACCAGCGTCGCCCGTGCGCCGAGCGGCCCGCCCAGCTCGGCCTCCGACAGCCGTACCGCCCCGTCCTCACTGCTCACCCTCGGCCTCCCGTCGCTCCCGACCCGCGGCGGCCGGGCCCGGCCGCCGTCGAGGCACGACAACGCACGCCACCGGCCGGGTCATCCCCCCAGTCTGCGGCAGCGCCCGCGGCGCCCGAAACACGGTCGACCGCCGGGGCCGGTCCACGTACGATCGGCCGATGGACTCCGACCGTCGCCCAACGCCGCCGCCGGCCTGCCGTCGCGTCACCACCCGGGCCCGGGCCGCCGTCCGGCGACCACGCTGACGCCCCGCGCTGCCGCTCGCCGACCGTCGCTCGCCGTTCGCCGTTCGCCGCCGCCCGTCGCGACCTCCAGGAGCCCCCGTTGCAGACCGACCCCCGCGGCCCCCGCTTAGCCGCAGCGCTCAGCGCGTTCGTCCTGACCGTCGTCCTGTACACCGGCAGCTGCCCCCTCCTGGCCGCCCAGACACTCGTCTTCGCCCTCGGCGCGTTCGGCGGCCTGCGCCTGGCCCCCTACGTCCGACTGTTCCAGGTGCTGGTGCTCCCCCGGCTCGCACCGCCCTCCGAGACCGAGGACGACCGGACGCTCCGCTTCGACCAGGGCGTCCTCATGGTGTTCGCCACGGTCGGCGCCCTCGGCTACTGCTCCGAGGTGACCTGGCTCGGCGTACTGGCCGGCGCGGCCGCCCTCACCGCCGCCCTCGGCAACGCCGCGTTCGGCTACTGCGTCGGCTGCCGGCTCTACCCCCTGGTCCGGCGCGCCCAGGGCCGCCTCACCGCCGGCGCCTGACGCGGGTGGGCGAAAAGTTCCCGTGGCAATTCATCACGGAGATCACACCGCCAATATTCGCTTGACCGCACGCCTCAGGTGACAGCGGGCACTCGTTCGGGGGATCATCTCCGTGAATCACCCGTGACCGCCGCGGAGTGCCGTGCTCCGGTCGGCACCACCCGCACAACGGAGCGGGTACCCGCCGAACCGGGCTCCGGCCCGTGGAAGTCAGGACTGACCGTGGCAGAGTTCGTGTACCCGCCGGTGATCGGCGCCGCACTCACCGCCTTCCGCGCGCTCGACGTGCGGATCAAGATCGTGGGCGCCGAACACATCCCCGCCAGGGGGGGAGCGGTACTGGTCAGCAACCACATCAGCTACCTGGACTTCCTCTTCGCGGGCCTCGGCGCGTACCGCGGCGGAAAGCGCAAGACCCGCTTCATGGCCAAGGACGACGTCTTCAAGCACCGGATCTCCGGCCCGCTGATGCGCGGCATGAAGCACATCCCGGTGGACCGCACCGACGGCCAGCCCGCGTACGAGGCCGCCGTGCGCGCCCTCAAGGCCGGCGAGGTGGTCGGGGTGTTCCCAGAGGCGACCATCAGCCGCTCCTTCATGCTGAAGAAGTTCAAGACCGGCGCCGCCCGGATGGCCGCCGACTCCGGCGCCCCGCTGCTGCCCGTCGTGCTCTGGGGCACCCAGCAGCTCTGGACCAAGGGCCGCCCGAAGACCCTCACCAAGCGGCACGTCCCGGTCACCATCATGATCGGCGAACCGATCCACCTCGGGCCCGACGACAAGCCCGTCATGGTCACCCGGCGGCTGCGCGCCGCCATGAGCGAGATGCTCGACCAGGCCCAGCGCGAGTACCCCGGCAAGCCCTCCGGCCCGGATGACAGCTGGTGGCTGCCCGCCCAGCTCGGCGGCACCGCGCCCACCCTGGAGGTCGCCGAGGCCGAGGACGAGGCGGAGGCCCTCGCCAAGGCCGAGCGCCGCGCCGCCCGGGGCTGAACCTCCCGCTCCCGCCACCCTTCTACTCCGTGTGGCCGAGCGACCGCGGTCCGTCGCGTGTCGCCCGGTCGCCGGTGCCCCCCGTCTGACACAGTGACAGCTCCTTTCAGGGGCCTTCGTCCTGAATCCGCGGCGGGGGCCACACGTCGGAGCGGTCGAGAGGCTCGGAGGCGGAGATGGCACGGATCACCACCGGCACACGGCAGTCACCCACGGGCAGGGCCCGCACCCGCGCGAGCGCCGGTGCGGGCCTTCTGCTTCTGGGCACCCTGCTCACCGGCTGCGGCGCCGAACCCGGCGACATCCCGCTCTCGGAGCTCCGGCCGGAGACCCCCGCCGCCACCGAGCCGACACCCGCCGCGACCCCCGGCGTGGTCGGCGCGGCCGTCGGAGCCCCCGCGGCCCCCGCGCACAACGGGCTGATCGTCAGTCGCGCGTACACCGACTCCAACCGCACCAGCAGCGCGATCATCACCCTCTCCCCCGACGGTACCGGCCAGCACCAGGTCACCCGGCCGCCCGCCCGCGCCCTCGACGACCGCCCGGACTGGTCACCCGACGGCGCCACCATCGCCTTCGACCGCACCGACCCGCAGACCGGCACCGCCCGGCTCTGGACCGTCCCCACCGCCGGCGGCCCCGAGCACCAGGTCAGCCAGCTCTGCGACGGCGCCACCGCCGACTGCACCAACGAGGACGAACGCGCCCCCGCCTTCTCCCCGGACGGCAAGCAGGTCGCCTTCAGCCGCTCCTGGGGCGCCCTCGACCCGTCCGGCAGCCACCAGGTCCAGTACTCGGACCTCTACCTGATGAGCCCCGAAGGCACCGACGTCCAGCGGCTCACCTTCCTCACCAACGACAAGCCCTACTCCGGCGCGGTCAGCAACCCCAGCTGGTCCCCCGACGGCAAGCAGCTCACCTTCGAGTACCGCACCAGCGCCACCGGGCAACCCGCCAACAGCCGCGCCATCTACGTCGTCAGCGCGGACGGCACCGGGCTGCGCCAGCTCACCCCCTGGGACCTGCGCGCCGGCGACCGCGCGGACTGGTCCCCCGACGGCACCCAGATCCTCTTCACCACCTACCCGGTCGGCCCCGACAACGCTCCCGGCGGCGCCATCTACACCGTCCACCCCGACGGCAGCGCCATCGGCGCCCTCACCCCCGCGCCCTCGGACGCCTTCTACGGCCAGGCCGCCTACGCTCCCGACGGCAAGTCCATCGTCTTCGCCCAGGCTCCCTCGGGCGCCGGTGCCGACCTCTACAGCATGCAGGCCGACGGCACGGACGTCACCCGTCTCACCAACAGCGCGGACAGGTGGCTGAGCCGGCCCGCCTGGGGAACGGCGGACGTCCCGGCCGCCCCCGCCGATCAGGTTCAGGCGTCGCAGGCACCCCAGGTCCCCCAGGCATCCCAGGCTCCCCGGACGCCGCGGCCCGATGCCCGACAGCCTGCCCAGGCCCAGGGGCAGGCGTCCGCCGACAAGCCCCGGTCCGGGACGGAATCCGGCTCAGGGTCGGAGTCCGAGTCCGAGTCCGACGAATAGATCTCCCGGTTCCGGGAAATGCGAAAAGCCCCTGATCCAAATGGATCAGGGGCTTTCCAGAAGAATTGTTCGGCGGCGTCCTACTCTCCCACAGGGTCCCCCCTGCAGTACCATCGGCGCTGTGAGGCTTAGCT
>NZ_JBIWFT010000088.1:0-4890 GCF_044763205.1 Kitasatospora sp. NPDC096204 | reverse complement strand
TCCACACCTACAATCACCACCGCGGACACACCGCACTCGCAGGCAAGCCACCCGCCAGCCGCGTCCCCAACCTCACGGGTCAGAACACCTAGGGCCCGTTTCAAATGTGGATCAAGGTCGTGACATGATCACCGCTCGTGGCTCGGGGAGATCTGACAGACGTTCAGTGGGCGGCGCTGGAGTCGTTGCTACCGACCGGCATCAAGGCCGGTCGGCCGCCGGTCCACACCAAGCGCCAGCTGATCAACGGCATACGGTTCCGGACTCGCACGGGCATACCGTGGCGCGATCTGCCCGAACGGTACGGGCCGTGGGAAACCGTGTACGGCCTGTTCCGCCGTTGGCAGCGTAACGGCACCTGGCACCGCATCCTTGAGCAACTCCAGGCCCACGCCGATGCGAAGGGGCTGATCACCTGGGACGTCTCGGTCGACTCGACGATCGCCCGCGCCCACCAGCACGCGGCCGGTGCCCGCAAAAGGGGGACCTGCAGGTCGAGCCGCCCGGCGGCGTCTTCACTGAACCAGACGACCACGGGCTCGGACGCTCTCGCGGCGGGCTGACCACCAAGATTCACCTGGCGGTCGAGCAGGCCCAGAAGCCGATGTCACTCGTGATCACGGCCGGGCAGCGCGGGGACTCCCCGCAGTTCCAGGTCGTCCTGGGCCGCATCCGAGTGCCCCGGCTCGGTCCGGGCCGCCCGCGTACCCGGCCGGACAAGGTCCGCGCCGACAGGGCATACGGCTCCCGTGCCAACCGCGACTACCTGCGGCGACGCGACATCCGGTGCACGATCCCGGAGAAGCGCGACCAGATCGCCAGCCGCAAGAAGCGCGGCTCGCACGGCGGCCGGCCACCGAAATTCGACAAGGACGACTACAAGGAGCGCCACGCGGTGGAGTGCGGGATAAACCGCCTGAAGCGCCACCGCGCGGTCGCCACCCGGTATGACAAGCTGGCCGTTCGCTACGAAGCAACCGTGCTGGTAGCCGCCATAAACGAGTGGCTGTGAGACGCTATCCGCTGCGATCATGCGGCAGTGATCACAGGCCTCCCCGACGAGTGGACGATCGAGCGGGTGCGCTCGGAATCAGGGGATCCCGAAGCGGCCCTGCTATCCCTCGAACGACTCGTCGTTGTCGAGGATCACGGCCTCGCCGACTACGTCCCTCTCCAGCCTGACGTCATCCTCTCCTTCCACGACCTTTGCCTCGTGAGAGCTGACGAGGACTGGTTCATGGGCCATCTCGATGTTGACGGCTCGGTCATCTGCTGGGCCTCTTATGGCTCTGATCTGGACGAAGCCATCCGAGGACTGTGAGCTGTCGGGCAGCTGTCCTGATCACTTTTGAAACGGGCCCTAGCCGTCTCCGCTGACACCAACGGCGGTCAAGCTTCGATGAGACAAACACCGGTCGGTCAAACTTCGCTGAGCTTGTCGTTTTACCTCCGGTGATCGACTTGAGGTTGTTCGATCTGGTCACCCACATGGGGATCTGCCGGACAAGGCAACGGCCTCCGTCTCACGCTGTGTGATGTCGAGTCGCACAACAGAGCCGGAGGCCGTCGGTGTCGAGTGTCGTCCATGAAGCCGTTCGCCAGCAGGCAATTATGGAACTGTCCTCCTTTCGAATGGACTTGTACGCCGCGATGCCCCGCCGTGCGGACGCCCTGTTCGACCTGGCCGACGCCTTGCTGTGTGCCGACGGTCCGGTCCGCGTCCTGGTCGAGCTGGCCCTGGAGCCCGAGCACCGCCGCTCGCACAACTCCCTCTACGCGGCCCTGAACCGCGGAGACCTCGACGCTGACCGCCTGCGGAGCGCGATCGCGGCCCGCAGCGTGCCGCGCGGCCCGGGCGGACGGATCGTGCTCGCCGTCGACGTGTCCGCCTGGCTTCGCCCGGACGCCAACACCAGCGACGGCCGCTCCTTCTGCCACACGTACGGCCGGCGCGAGAACACGCACGAGATGGTGCCCGGCTGGCCGTACTCCTTCGTCGCCGCGCTGGAGTCGGGCTCGACCTCGTGGACAGCACTGCTGGACGCGAAGCGTCTGGAACCCGGCGCGGACACGGCGGCCGTCACTGCCAGCCAGCTGCGCGAGGTGCTGCACAGCATCCTCGATGCCGGCCACTGGAAGCCGGGCGACCCACCGGTGCTGGTCGTGGCGGACGCCGGCTATGACGGCCCGCGACTTGCCTACCTCCTGCAGGACCTGCCGGCCCAGATCGTGGTGCGAATGCGCTCCGACCGCGTCTTCTTCAACCCTGTGCCCGACGACTACCGGGTGGGCCCCAAAGGCGGCAAACCCCGCAGCCACGGAGCTCGGTTCGCGCTGGCCGACCCCGAGACCTGGCGCGATCCCGACAGCGACAGCAAGCACACCAGCCGCCGCTACGGCACCGCCCGCGTCCGCGCCTGGCACCGTCTGCACCCCCGTGTCTGGCGACGCTCCGCCTGGAGCGACCACCAGGGCCAACTCCCCACCATTGAGGGGACCCTGATCCGCCTCGACGTCGACCACCTGCCCTCCGGCGGCACCCCGAAGCCGGTCTGGCTGTGGTTCTCCGACCCCGCCCCCTGCAACGCGGACACCGACACCGCCTGGCACGCGTTCCTGCGGCGCTTCGACCTCGAGCACACCTTCCGTTTCCTCAAGCAGACCCTCGGCTGGACCCGCCCGAAGCTGCGCGAACCCGCCGCGGCCGACCGCTGGACCCACCTCGTCCTGGCCGCCCACACCCAACTCCGCCTCGCCAGAACCCTGTCCGCAGACCTCCGCCGCCCCTGGGAACGACCTCAGCCCGCCGAGCGCATCACCCCCGCCCGGGTCCAGCGCGGATTCCGCAACATCCGCACGCACCTGCCCTGCCCAGCGGCCGTTGCGAGACCCTCCCGGCCCGGCCCCGGGCGCCCACCCGGCCGACCCAACCGCCGCCGAGCCCCCATCTACGACGTCGGACTCGCCCTGGTCACCAACCAGTAGCGAACAGGCAGGCGAGAACCCGAACGCCACAGAAGATGATCAATGGAGGTAAAACAACAAGCTGAGAAGCCGTTGTCGTACCGCTCCTGGGGATTGTCGATCGAACTGGAGTCTCGTTCGGGTGATTGCGGGCGGTGGGCGAATGAAGACAGGGCCTCCGGTGCAGCTCCTGGGTGTTGAAGCCGAAGATGCACCAGGGAGGCCCTGTTGCCGCAGTTGTACGCCATCGTGTCGGGACGGTCCAACTCGACTCGCTCGCAGTGTGATTGTCTCGCACACCGATACGGGAACGCGGCCGACCATGGCGAGCGTGTTCGACGCTACGACTCCGACATGACGGATGCCGAATGGTCCGAGATCAGGGACCTGCTACCCGTGCCGGCATGGATGAACGGCAAGGGCGGTCAGCCGGAGGCCTACTGCCACCGGCAGATGCCGGATGCGATCAGGTACCTGGTCGACAACGGCATCAAGTGGCACGCGATGCCGGCCGACTTCCCGGCCTGGGACCGGGTCTACGCCTTCTGGCGCCGCTGGCGTGACCGCGGACTGGTCCAGGAGTTCCACGACCGGCTCCGGCACAAGGTCCGCGAGAGCGAGGGCCGCAACGCGGAGCCGACCGCGGCGATCATCGACTCCCAGTCCATCCGGGGCTCCGCATCCATGCCGGCCGCATCGCGGGGCTTCGACGGCGCCAAGAAGACCAACGGCCGCAAGCGGCACGTCATTGTGGACTGCCTCGGGCTGCTGCTGATGGTGCTGGTCACCCCGGCCGACGCCACCGACCGGGACGCCGCCTGCGGCATACTGTCCCACCTCGTCGCCCGCTACCGCCAGATCCGACTTGTATGGGCCGACGGCGGCTACAGCGGCCGCCTGGTCGCCTGGGCCCGCAAGACACTGCAGCTCGCCCTGGAAATCGTCAAACGCAGCGACGACCGGAACGGGTTCGTCGTGCTGCCCCGCAGGTGGGTTGTCGAGCGGACCCTGGCCTGGCTGATGCGCTCACGCCGGCTGGCCCGCGACTACGAGAGCCCGCCCGCCAGCAGCGAGGCCGTCGTCCTGTGGTCCATGACCATGCTCATGGGACGCCGCCTCGCCCGCCACCGGGTCCGCGAGGTCAGCCCGCCCGCCGCCGCGGCGTGAAGATCCCGGGCTGGTCCTCGGCCAGCCAGCCCCGCGCGGCCAGCCGCTTGACCTTCACCCGCACGCCCTCGATCTTCGCCGGCACCAACTCCAGGCCCAACAGGCCAGCCAGTTCCTTCGCCCGCAGCCCCTCCGGACCGGCTCCGGTCTCCAGCACGTCCAGCAGCCGCCGGTACTCCGGCGCGAGCACCTCCACCGTCACGCCCTCCCGCCAGCCGGGCACCACCGACCCCGCCACCGGCTCCTTCACCACCACCGGCACCGGCACCGGCTTGACCGGCGCCTGCGGCTGAGCACTCGCGGCCAACGCCTCGGACAGCTCCACCACCGCGATCACGCGCCGCTCCAACACGGCCTCCGCCTCAGCCAGTTCAGCCAGGACCCGCTCCACCTCCGCACGAAGCTCCTCCACCCGCTGCCCAGCGGCCAGCTTCCGATCCTCCAACAGCCCCATCACCGACGGCACTCCGGCACCTCCACCACGCAGACGAACAATGCGCCGTCTCTTCCGCGCAGCAGCCAGCACCATGCCTGACCAGCGGAAACTCACCCGTCACCTTCGGAAACACAACGGCTTCTGACATGGGACGATCGGTCGGTGACTCGACTCGTGAACCCTGACCGCTCCCTGGAGGAGCTTGAGCGCGACCGCTGGTCGGCGCCGTCAGGCGGCTCTACCTTCTGAGCCGGGTTGGTCTGGTCATTCGTAGGGTTGGACCACCCAGGGGTGCTGGGTGTGGCTATCAGGCGGCTGCCGTT
>NZ_JBIWFT010000087.1:0-5692 GCF_044763205.1 Kitasatospora sp. NPDC096204 | reverse complement strand
CCTAGAGAAACGGCTCTCAGGCGCCCTCACCCATGTCCGCCCAGGTCAGACCCCAGATTCGTGACTCTAGGCCGCTGAATTACGCGGAACGCAGGACACCGGGTGACTCCAAATCAGTACGGGGCAGGGGGAGATGGGGCGGCACGGCGGGTGCCGCCCCGGCCGGACATCCTGCCGACCGGCCCGGGCGGAGGTCCAACCGCGTTCACCCGAACCGGGTAACGGCCGTCGGGCCCCATCGTCACGGGCCGGGTGGGGCGGGGGTGCTCCGCGTACCGGCCTTTCGCCCGTCGAACGGCCGAGCCAAGTCGACGGCGCGGCGCGGCATTTGATCCCGGCACACGGCGATCCCGGACGGCGCCGACCCGGCGCGGCGGGGTGAGACGGAGAGCGGCAGGGGGCGAGACGGGGCGCGCAGCGGTCGCATCCGGCGCACGACGGCGGCCCTGTGGCGCACATCGGGTGTACAAGTGCGGGCCGATGGGCCACCATCAGGTTGCGCGAAGGGGATGTACCGGGCGGAGCACTGTGCCAAGGTCGGTCCATGCCCGACCACTCGTCGGCCGATCCGGCCGGAAACCGTCCGCGTGTCCTGCATCTGATCAGCGACTCACGCCGTGGCGGCGCACAGAACTTCGCCCGTGACCTCCACCGGGAACTGGGTCGTCGGGGGCAGTCCTCCGAACTGTGCGCCCTCGCCCCGCACCCGGCCAACCACGTCTGCCCCGCCGGGGCGGGCCGGGATTCCGGAGGCCGGGATTCCGGGCACCGGGATCGCGCGGGCCGGGGCTCCGGGGGCCAGGACTCCGCGGGCCGGGGCGCGGAGTCCGCCGATCCGGCCCCTGGGTCCGCGGACTCGGCCGCCGCCGACTGCTCCGCCGCCGCCGCGCTGCGCTCCGCCGCCGTGCTGGGCCCCGGCCGACTGCACCCGAGCACCCTGCGGGCGCTGCGCGCCGCCGCGCGCGCCGCCGACGTGGTGCTCGCCCACGGCTCGGACACCCTGGCCGCCTGCGCCCTCGCGCTGGCCGGAACCCGTACGCCCTTCGTCTACGTCTCGGTCGGCCACCCGCGCTACTGGACCGCCAACCGGCTGCGCCGGGTGCGCGGCGGCGCGCTGATGCACCGCGCGGCCGCCGTCACCACCCTGACCGACGAGGCGCGCGCCGTCCTGGAGGAGCAGTTCCGGCTGCCCGAGGGCAAAGTGCACGTGATCCACAACTCCCGTGCCGCCGAGAGCTATCCGCCCGCCGACGGTCGGGACGACCGGCGCGCCGCGCGACACGCGCTGGGCCTGCCGGCCGACGTGCTGCTGGTCGCCTGGATCGGGGCGATAGCTCCGGAGAAGCGGCTCGACCTCGCCCTCGACGTGCTCGACCGGCTGCCCGACGTCCGCCTTGCCGTCGCCGGGGACGGACCGCTGCGCGAGACGCTGGCCCGCCACCCGGCCGCCGCCCGCGCCCACTTCCTCGGCCCGCTGCCCGACCCGGCCCCGCTCTACCGGGCCGCCGACGCGCTGCTGCTGACCAGCGACAGCGAGGGCGTGCCCGGTGCCCTGATCGAGGCGGCGCTGGCCGGGGTACCCGCCGTGGCCACCGATGTCGGCTGGGTGCGCGAGGTGGTCCGGGACGGGGCGACCGGCGCGCTGGTCGCCCCCGGGGACCCGCTCGCCCTCGCCGAGGCGCTGGGCAAGGTGCTGGCGGTCAACCGGGCGGGTCTCGGCGCGGCGGCCCGGGCGCACGCGCTGGAACACTTCGAGCTGGGCGCCGTCGTGGACGCCTGGCAGCAACTGGTCGCCGAGGTGTGGACAGCGGGACCGGAAGGCACCCGCTGACCAGTGCCGCCACCTTGCCCCGCCGGGTGGCCCGCCCCGTCAACGGGCGTGGCGCGGGTGCGCCGTTCGGGCGAATCCGGCGCGGCCCGTACCGCGGGAACCGGCCGGTAACGGGCCGCCGACAGCACACTGCCCGGTGTGATGAACTCGAAGTCGCTGCTGCGGTCCACCGTCCTGCTCGCCGTCGCCGTGGGGATCGCCGCGTCCCCCGTCCAGGCCGGCGCGATGACCCACCAATTCCCCCACAAGGGTGCCAAGTTCGTCAGGCTCGACCACCCGCAACCGGTCCGCGACAGCACCCGGACCGAGGCGGCCGAGTTCTTCTGGTACGACTGCGGCCACTCCCAGGCGCTCGAACAGCCCTTGCAGGCCTGGGCGGAGAAGCACCGCGCCGATGTCGTGCTGCGCCGCATCCCGGCCATCTGGCCCGGCAGTCGGGAGGAGGCCGTGCAACGCGGCCACGCCCGGCTGTACTTCACACTGGAGCGCCTCGGCCTGGTCGACCGTCTGCAGGCCGGCGCCTTCCGCGCCGTGCACAACGAGGGGCGCGACGTCACCAGCGAGGCCACCGCCACCGACTGGGCCGTGAGCCAGGGCGTCGACGCCGGGGCGTTCGGCCGGGCGTACCGCTCCGCCGAGGTGACGGGGTCGGTCGACGAGGCCGCAGCCGCCTTCACCCGTTACGGCGTCGCCGAGCTGCCGACGGTCGTCATCCAGGGCGAGTACCGGACCTCGCCGACCCAGGCCGGCGGCGTCGCGGCGATGCCCGAGGTGCTCGACCAGCTGGTGCAGAAGGAGCAGGCGAAGAACCGCCACTGAGCTCTCGCGCCGATTCCCTCGCGTCGACTTCCTCGCGTCGACTTCCTCGGGCCGAACCGGAAGTGGCCGGTCACCGCGGGGCGTTCACTCGCCTCGGTCGCGGCGCAGCAGGTAGGTGACGAAGCCGAGCGTCCCCCGGTAGCCGTGGAGCCACCCGGTGCGGTGCCGGTCCGCAGCCTCGCGGGCGGCCGCCGCACCGGGGTGGTCCGGGTGGTCCAGGGCCCACTCGGCCAGCGAGCCCGTCCAGGAGAACTCGTAGTCGTCCCACTCCTGTTCGGTGCTGACGTGCCCGAACAGCGGCGTCCAGCCGTCGGCCAGGACCCGGTCGGTGGTCGTCGCCAGATCCGCGAAGTCCTCCCGTTCCGCGCCCAGCCCGTCCAGTGCCGCCCGCGACGGTTCGCGCTGCCAGAACCCCTCGCCGACCAGCAACCTCCCGCCCGGGGCCAGGAGTTCGCGGGCCGCGGCGAGCGTCGGCAGCAGACCGTCGAACGCGTGGGTGGCGCCGACGCACAGCACCAGGTCGAAGCGCTCCTTCGAGGAGAACTCCCGGGCGTCCAGGTGGTGCAGGCCGATCCGGCGGACCACGCCGAGCGCGGTGGCGACCTCCCGGGCCCGGGTCAGCGCCGCCGCGTCCAGGTCCACGGCCACCGCCCGCCAGCCCGGTCCGGCGGCCAGCGCCCGGAGCAGCCAGGCACCCTCGCCGCAGCCGAGGTCCAGCGCCAGGCCCTGCTCCCTCCCGGCCATGGCGCGGTCCAGCAACCGGGCCACCGACTCGTCCGCCAGCGGAGCCGCGATCGGGTGACGGACGTGGGCGAGGCGGGAGATCTGCTGACGGTCCATTCGAGCAGTATGGATCGGGGCGGCCCGCCCCGCAGTGGGTTCCGTAGGGGTTCTCGGGAGGATCCCCGGGGGTTCCTCAGGCCCGGGAGTAGGTCCGGCCCTTCCACGCCGCGCCCCGGCCGCGCCAGTGCTGCACCGCCGAGTCCACCGTCATCAGCAGGTACAGCGCCGCGGTGAACGGCAGCAGCAGCACGGCCGCGGCAGGCTGCCCGTAGTACCGGACCATCGGCAGGTACGTGCCCGCCATCAGCGCCCACGCCGCCCCGCCCGCCGCGGCCACCACGGGTGCTCCCGCCACCAGCCCGGCCACCGTCGCCACCGGCGGCACCAGGTACACCAGGGCCAGCCCCGACACCGTCCCGAGCAGCAGCAGCGGCGAGTGCCTGAGCTGGGCGTACGCGCTGCGCGACACCATCCGCCACAACTGCTCCAGCCGCGGGTACGGGCGCACGCTGTCCACCTCGTCGGCCAGGCCGAGCCAGGTCCGGCCGCCGGTGGACTTCACCGCCCGGGCCAGCGACACGTCGTCGATCACCGCACCGCGGATCGCCGCCACCCCGCCCGCCCGCTCCAGCGCCTCGCGCCGCACCAGCGAGCAGCCGCCGGCCGCGGCCGCCGTCCGGGCGCCCGGACGGTTGCTCCGGCGGAACGGGTACAGCTGGGCGAAGAAGTACACGAAGGCCGGCACGATCAGCCGCTCCCAGCCGGTCTCCACCCGCAGCCGGGCCATCTGGGACACCAGGTCCAGCCCGTTGCTCTCGGCGGCGGCCACCAGCTCGGCCAGCGAATCCGGGCCGTGCGCGATGTCGGCGTCCGTCAGCAGCAGGTACTCGACGTCCGGACCGGCCAGGGCCACGCCGTGCCGCAGCGCCCACAGCTTGCCGGTCCAGCCCGGCGGCAGCGGGGGAGGGGAGGTGACGGTCAGCTCCAGGCCGTCGATCGTCCGCAGCTCCGCCGCGAGTGCGCCGGTGCCGTCCGAACTGTGGTCGTCGACGAGGATCACCCGGGCCCGCCCCGGGTACTTCTGCGCGAGCAGTGTCGGCAGGCTCACCGGGAGCACCGACGCCTCGTCCCGGGCCGGCACCACGATCGCCGCCTGCGGCCAGCGGACCGGCGGGCGGCGCGGCGGCAGCCGTACGTCCGTGCGCCAGAACGAACCGTGGCAGCACGCCAGCCAGAGCCAGACCAGCAGGGAGAACGCGGCGATCCACAGCAGGACGGTCACCCCGGCAGTCTGCCGCAGAACGGGGCCCGGCGGGCGGATCGACTAAAGTCTTGACCCGTGAAGATCGCACTGATGGACTCCGGAATCGGCCTGCTGGCCGCCGCCGCCGCCCTTCGGAAGCTGCGCCCGGACGTGGATCTGGTGCTCTCTTCCAACCCGGCCTCGATGCCGTGGGGGCCTCGTACACCGGAAGAGGTCACCGAGCTGGCCCTCGGCTGCTGCCGGGCCGCCGCCGCCCTCGAACCCGACGCGCTGGTGATCGCCTGCAACACCGCGTCCGTCCACGCGCTCGCCACCCTGCGGGACGAACTGGAGCCCGGGCTGCCGGTCATCGGTACCGTCCCGGCGATCAAGCCCGCCGCCGCGCAGGGCGGTCGGGTCGCCATCTGGGCCACCCCGGCCA
This sequence comes from Kitasatospora sp. NPDC096204, assembly GCF_044763205.1. Lineage (NCBI taxonomy): Bacteria > Bacillati > Actinomycetota > Actinomycetes > Kitasatosporales > Streptomycetaceae > Kitasatospora > Kitasatospora sp. NPDC096204. Next base: position 574 of record NZ_JBIWFT010000087.1, on the reverse strand, counting down.
CCACCGGCAGCGCCTACCAGCGCGGGCTGATCCGCGACTTCGGCGGTTCGGCGGACATCACCGAGGTCGCCTGCCCGGGCCTCGCGGACGCGGTCGAGCACGGCGACGACGAGGCCGTCACGGCGGCCATCGCCGACGCCGCCTCCCGCACGCCGGCCGGTACCGACGTGATCGTGCTCGGCTGCACCCACTACGAGCTCGTCGACGACCGCATCCGCGCCGCCGTCGCCCCGACCGCCTCCCCGGCGCTCACCCTGTACGGCTCCGCCGACGCCGTCGCCGCCCAGGCCCTCCGCCGCGTCGCCGATCCCACCCGCACCGGCACCGGCACCCTCACCGTCCTCCACGCGGGCGCCCCCGCCACCCTCCCCCCGGCCGCCGCCCTCTACCCCCAGGGCAACACCCTCGCCACCCTCATCGGCTGACCCGCCACAGAAGCCGACCGGCCGGCACAGGAAGTCGGCCCGGCCGACTTCCCAGGGACTATCAGGATTCCGGTGTACGACACCCGTTTGGACTAGCTGTTGATCTTGTCGTCGGGTGTGGGCCGAGTGGCCTACGCCCGTCCGGCTGA
>NZ_JBIWFT010000086.1:0-5981 GCF_044763205.1 Kitasatospora sp. NPDC096204 | reverse complement strand
CCCATGATGGCGGTGAACTCGCCCTGGGGGAAGACGACGCTGACGTTGTCGAGGGCGACGACGCGGGTCTCCCCCTCCCCGTAGACCTTGTTCAGACCGGTGGCTCGGGCGGCCGCCAGGCCGGTGTGGACGGCGGTTGCGGTCGGCGTGGTCACGGGGGGCTCCTTGTGCTCGTCGTACTCGTGGACTTGTACCTCCATGTTCCGCGACGTGATCATGGTCTTGCGTCGCTCCGCCGGACGGTTGGCCCTACCACCGCTGGGCGTACGGGAGGGGTTGGCCCCTCCTCCTGCGGTATGACGTGGACCCTGATGCGGAACGGATGGCCGGAACGGATATCCTTCGTGGCCGAATCCCGGACAGTTCGTCAGATGGCAAGGAAACATGACAACTTCCGGGGCTGGGAACATGCGAAAGAGTGAGTCGGGAGACTAGGCTCAGGGTGGTCTCGCAGACGCCCGGATGGTGGAACGCAGACACGGGCAGCTTAAAACTGCTTGGCCGCGAGGCCGTGCCGGTTCGAGTCCGGCTCCGGGCACCGAACGCTCGGCGGGGGCGCGACGGCGTCCCCGCCGGTCGTTGTTCACCGGATCCTCCTCGCGGCGTATCCCGGAATTTTTGCCAAGCCATTACCCTTGTACGGGGCGGTGCAGTACCGCCACGGAGGGAATGAGCAATGAGAAGCAGCAACCCGGTCTTCTCGCGGGAGGGGTCCTTCACCCGCGACGCCGGCTACGCAGGGTTCGGCAACACCGCACAGGCCGGGAGCCCGTACGGCAACAACCCCTACGCGGGGACGCCCTACGCCCAGCAGCCGCAGGGTCAGGCCCCGATGACCGACGAACAGCTCTACGAGCTGTACAACGGTCCGTCGGCCGGGCCGGCCGCCACCGGGCGGATGACGCTGGACGACGTGGTCGCCCGCACCGCCATGACGCTGCTGACGCTGGTCGTCGCCGGCGCGGTGGCCTGGTTCGCGCTGCCGTTCGAGAACTTCGGCTTCGCGATCGCCGCCAGCCTGGTGGCCATGGTCGTCGGCCTGGTGGTCTCCTTCAAGCGCAGCGTCAGCCCGCCGCTGATCCTGACGTACGCGGCCCTCCAGGGCTTCGCGATGGGTGCCGTCTCGCACGCCTTCAACACCATGCTGAACGGCATCGTGATCCAGGCGGTGCTGGGCACGGCGGCGGTCTTCGGGGCCATGCTGTTCGCCTACAAGAGCGGCAGGATCCGGGTCACCGCCCGCTACCAGCGGATCGGCATCTCGATCGCCCTCGGCTTCGTGCTGCTGATGCTGGTCAACGTGGTCGCGATGGCCTTCGGCGCCGACATGGGGCTGCGCTCCGGTCCGCTGGGCATCGTGGTCGGCCTGATCGGCATCGGCCTGGGCGCCTTCTTCCTGTCGCTGGACTTCGCGGCGATCGAGGAGGCCATCGCCCAGGGCGCCCCGCAGCGCGAGTCGTGGCGGGCCGCCTTCGGGCTGACCCTCTCGCTGGTCTGGATCTACATGGAGATGCTGCGCCTGATCGCGATCCTGCGCGGCGACGACTGACGGCCCCTCCCGCCGTGAACCACTGCCGCCGGGCCCCGGAGCGACTCGCTCCGGGGCCCGGCGGCTTTCTGGCCTAGGCTCCTGTCCATGCATGACGTAGCGCCCCTGGACGTGGATCCCCTGGTCGAAGCCGTCGACAGACTGGCGGATCGTTTCCGCTCGCTGCCGCAGAGCAAGCTGCTGGGCGCCGTGCCCGGGCACGCCTCGCGGGCGGCGGCCGCGCTGGAGCTGGCGCGGCGGCTGGCCGGGCTGGCCGCGGCGGTGGAGGGCGGCCCGCGGCGGGACTTCCCGGACGCCGGGGCCTTCGCGGTGGGGGACCAGCTGGCCGTCGCCGGGCACGACCTGGCGACCGCGCTGGCCGCGCTGCCGGAGGGCGCGCGGGTGGCGCTGCCGGACGGGCCGGTGCCGGCGGCCGAGGTGCTGGCCGCAGCCGTGGACGCGGTGCGGGAGACGGCGGCGCTCTGCGGCTGAGTCGCCGGGAACGCGCACAGGCCGAAGGCCGGCCGGGTCGGTAACCCCGTGACCCGGCCGGCCTTCGGCCTGCCTGCTGCGCGCTGCTGAGCTGGTGTGCCGGTGAGTCGCTGTCAGATGCTGGCGACCACCCGGTCGGCGAGCACGTAGACGGCCTCCTCGTGGGTGGAGAAGGTCAGCGAGTACGAGCCGGAGAAGCGCGAGCCGCCGAGCAGCCGGACGTGCTCGCCGGCGCGGACCGCGTCGATCAGCCGGTAGGCGGCCTCCCGGTCGCCCGGGGCCACGCAGAGGGTGGTGCCGTCGGCGAAGGCGTAGACGTCCAGGGTGCCCAGCGGGCCCGGGCGGACGTCGATCAGGGCGACGGCCTCCTCGGCGAGGGTGGCCAGCCGGTTGTCGGTCCACTCCCGGGACGGCGCCTGGCTGGGCACGAAGTCGGGGTGCGAGGGGTGGCGGCGCGGGTCGGGCGCGGCGACCGGGGCCTCCTCGACGGCCGGGTCGGCGTCCAGCAGCCCGGCCTCCAGGCCGGTGGCCAGCAGGTCGGCCTCGCGGCGGGCCCGGGCATCCTTGGTCTCGCCGACCGGGTGGCCGGGGCGCAGCGGCATGCCGCCGTCGGTGCCGGGCTCGGCGGGGGCGGTGCCGCCGCCCTCGTTGATCAGGTCCTCCAGCGCGGAGCGCAGCGCCTCGCCGAATTCCGGGTCCATCGTCCCGGCGTTGTCGACGGCGTCCTGCGGGCCGGTGGGGCGGGGGAAGAAGAGCGGCCACTCGTCGGTGCCGGAGAACGCGCCGGAGAACGGCGAGTCGAACAGTGGCGCGTCCTCGGCCGCGCGGGCCTCCTGCTCGGCCCAGAACGCCCGGGCCTCGGTGATCTCCCGCTCACGGTCGGCGGCGAGCGCCTCGGTGACGGCCCGGCGTATCGCGGCCTCGTCCACCGGGGCGGGCGCGGTGCGGGCCGCGGCCTGCGCGTCCAGTCGGCGGGAGAGTCCGCGGAGGTGGAGCAGCACGGCGGTCGACACGGTGATCAGGATCAGCAGCAGGATGGTGTAGACGGCGCTCACGGAACGTACTCCTAGCGAGGAGCGGAACGGGGTTACGTGTCCACACTGCCGCATGCGGGGCTGTTACCGCAGTGACGAATGTCCAATTCATCCTGGACTTTCGCTCTTGTCCCCAAATTGTTAGGTAACACCGTTCTACGCAGTGGAGTTGATCCGCTCCGCAGTGTCGATTTCCGGGCGGAAAACGAAAGAATTGAGGGCCGGATCGACCTCGCGGTGTGATTCGGCCCTCAATTACGCTGCGTCACTCCAAATGGGTGGTCCAGACCCTTCGGAGGGTGACCCGAGGGTCAGCTGAGGCGCTCGATGACCATCGCCATGCCCTGGCCGCCGCCGACGCACATGGTCTCCAGGCCGAACTGCTTGTCGTGCCACTGCAGCGAGTTGATCAGGGTGGTGGTGATCCGGGCGCCGGTCATGCCGAAGGGGTGGCCGACCGCGATCGCGCCGCCGTTGACGTTCAGCTTGTCCAGGTCGACGCCGAGGTCGCGGTAGGAGGGGATCACCTGGGCCGCGAAGGCCTCGTTGATCTCGACCAGGTCGATGTCGTCGATGGTCAGGCCGGCCCGCTTGAGCGCCTGCTTGGAGGCCTCGACCGGGCCGTAGCCCATGATCTCGGGGGAGAGCGCGCTGACGCCGGTGGAGACCACCCGGGCGAGCGGGGTGATGCCGAGCTCGCGGGCCTTGGTGTCGGACATGATCACCAGCGCGGCCGCGCCGTCGTTCAGCGGGCAGCAGTTACCGGCGGTCACGGTGCCGTCGGGGCGGAACACCGGCTTCAGGCCGGCCACGCCCTCCAGGGTGACGCCGGCGCGCGGGCCGTCGTCCGTGCTGACCACGGTGCCGTCCGGGAGCGTCACCGGGGTGATCTCGCGCTCCCAGAAGCCGGCCTTGATGGCGGCCTCGGCGAGGTTCTGCGAGCGGACGCCGAACTCGTCCTGCTCGGCGCGGGTGATGCCCTTGAGCGCGGCCAGGTTCTCGGCGGTCTGGCCCATCGCGATGTAGGCGTCCGGCAGCAGCCCGTCCTCACGCGGGTCGTGCCACTCGCCGCCACCCTCCTCCGCCCGCTTCCTGGTGCGCGCCTGGGCCTCGTCGAAGATCGGGTTCATGGTGCCCGGCAGGCCGTCCGAGGTGCCGTTCACGCTGCGCGAGACGGTCTCCACGCCGGCCGAGAGGAAGACGTCGCCCTCGCCCGCCTTGATCGCGTGCAGCGCCATCCGCGTGGTCTGGAGCGAGGAGGAGCAGTAGCGGGTGATGGTGGCACCGGGCAGGTAGTCCATGCCCATCTGGACGGCCACGATGCGGGCCAGGTTGTGGCCCTGCTCGCCGCCGGGCAGGCCGCAGCCCAGCATCAGGTCGTCGATCTCGCGCGGGTCGAGCTGGGGCACCTTGGCCAGGGCGGCCTGGATGATGTGGGCGGTCAGGTCGTCCGGGCGGACGTCCTTGAGCGAGCCCTTGAAGGCCCGGCCGATCGGCGAACGGGCGGCGCTGACGATGACGGCTTCGGGCATGACGGGCTCCTCGCTGGGTGACGGCGGACCTGACGTCCGGGAGGAAAGTTACCGCCTGGTAGATCAGGCGTCACCCGTACCAGCGTGTGAGCTGGCCGACGTGTTCCCGGGGGCCGTACCGGCCTCCTTCGCGCCTTCCGGGCCGGGCGGGCCGATCCGCAGCCGGTGCCTCAACTGGGCCCAGCGGCGGCCCGCGCCCTCCGCCGGTACGGCCGCCACCTCGGTGCCCTCCCGGTCGGCCGCCGCGGCCGCCGCGACCGCGACCGGCAGCACCGAGGTGCCGGGGACGGCCGCGGCCGGGCGGTCCTCCTCGGGCCAGAGCCCGAGGGTGGCGCAGACCGAGGGCAGCACCGCCATCGCGGCGGTCGCGTAGCCCTGGGCCGAGGGGTGGTAGCGGTCGGCGGCGAACATCTCCGGGCGCGCGGCGAACTCCGGGCCCAGCAGTGAGCCCAGCGAGACCGTCCGGCCGCCCGCCTCCACCACCGCGATGGTCTGCGCGGCGGCCAGCTGCCGGCTCAGCCGGCGGGCCACCCAGCGCAGCGGCGGCCGCACCGGTTTGATCGTCCCGAGGTCGGGGCAGGTGCCCACGACCACCTCGCAACCGTTGGCGCGCAGGGCGGCGACGGCCTCGCCGAGCTGGCGGACGGCCAGTTGGGCCGGGCTGTGCCGGGTCACGTCGTTGGCGCCGACCATGATCACGGCGACGTCCGGGTGGTGCGGCAGCGCCTGCTCCAGCTGGCCGGAGAGGTCGGCGGAGCGGCCGCCGGAGCGGGCCACGTTGACCAGCCGCACCGGGCGCTCGGCCACCGAGGCGAGGCCGGCGGCGAGCAGGGCGCCCGGGGTCTCGCCGGAGCGGGCCACGCCCAGGCCGGCGCCGGTGGAGTCGCCGAGGACGGCCAGCACGAGCGGGGCCTGCGGGCCGACGGCGCGGTCGGCGAAGGCGTCCCCGTAGACGCCGTCGGCCCTGGGCGGCTGGGTCTCCAGGATGCCGATGGCCTGGATGGCGAGCTTGCTCTCGGTCAGCAGCAGGCCGACCAGGCCCACCCCGAGCAGGCCGAGACCGCCACCGCCGTAGGCCGCCGCGGTGGCGATCCGGCGGGCCACCCGGGCCCGCGAGTCCCGTGCCCCTGGCATCCGGTGCCCCCTTCACGTGCTCCTACCGGCCCCCTCGCGGGGGCGCGGCGCTGCCTGCACAGCGCTCTTACCCGCGCGGGGGGCGGGAGTACCCGGGGCACCGACGGGGGTGGGCCATTGGGGGAGGTGTGAAAGAGGGGAGCCGAGGGACGGGTGCCACGCCCTAGGTGTTCTGACCCGTGAGGTTGGGGACGCGGCTGGCGGGTGGCTTGCCTGCGAGTGCGGTGTGTCCGCGGTGGTGATTGTAGGTGTGGAGCCAGG
>NZ_JBIWFT010000085.1:0-6019 GCF_044763205.1 Kitasatospora sp. NPDC096204 | reverse complement strand
CTCCACCCTCGAACGCGGAATCCGCCGAGACGACGACCTCGCCAATGCCTACCGCGACTGGCTCACCGCCGCTTGACAGCCCATAGGAGCATCAACCGGCCCCCGATCCGCTCCCGGACCGCATCGACCGGCAGCGGCAGCGAGGCCATGCCGCCACGGCCCGCCAGCGCACCCACCGCACGGGAACGCAACGCGACCACCCGCGCCCCGTCCTCCAGACTCAGACCGCCCGCCACCACGGCGGCCGCGATCTCCCCCTGGGAGTGGCCGACCACCGCGTCCGGGACGACCCCGAACGAGCGCCACACCTCCGCGAGCGACACCATCACCGCCCACAACACGGGCTGCACCACGTCGACCCGCGCCAACAGCTCCTCCGAGCCCAGCGCCTCCGTCAACGACCAGTCGACGTACGGTGTCAGCGCCCGCTCACACTCCGCCATCCGCGCCGCGAACACCTCGGATGCGCCCAGCAGCTCCATGGCCATCCCCACCCACTGCGAACCCTGGCCCGGGAACACCAGCGCCACCCGGCCGGACACCAGCCCACCGCCGGCCGCCGCGGCGCCCCGCGCCAGCGCGGTCACGCCGTCGAGCAGGTCGCTCCGGTCCGTGCCCACCAGCACCGCGCGGTGTCCGAAGGACGTGCGGCCCACCGTCAGCGAGTAGCCGATGTCCGCCGCGTCGAGGCCGGGTTCCGCCGCCACCCGCGCGGCCAGTGCCGCCGCCTGCGCGCGCAGCGCCTCCGGGGTGCGCGCCGACAGCGGCCACAGCACCGTCCCGGGACGCGGGGCATCCGCCGCCGCCTCGTCGGCCGGGGCCTGTTCGAGGATGACGTGGGCGTTGGTGCCGCTGATGCCGAACGAGGACACGCCGGCCCGGCGCGGGCGTCCTGTGTCGTCCCATTCCCGGGCCTCGGTCAGCAGCCGGCCGGCGCCCGCCGACCAGTCCACCTCGGGCGTGGGGCCGTCCACGTGCAGGGTCTTGGGCATCACACCGTGCCGCAGGGCGAGCACCGACTTGATCACCCCGCCCACGCCCGCCGCGGCCTGGGAGTGGCCGATGTTGGACTTCAGCGAGCCGATCCACACCGGCCGGTCGGCGGGCCGGCCCTGCCCATAGGTGGCCAGCAGCGCCTGCGCCTCGATCGGGTCGCCCAGCCGGGTGCCGGTGCCGTGCGCCTCCACCACGTCCACGTCCGCGGACGTCAGCCCCGCATCCGCCAGCGCCGCCCGGATCACCCGCTGCTGCGACGGGCCGTTCGGCGCCGTCAGACCGTTGCTCGCACCGTCCTGGTTCGTCGCCGAGCCGCGGATGACGGCCAGCACCGGGTGCCCGTTGCGCCGCGCGTCCGACAGCCGCTCCAGCAGCAGCATGCCCACTCCCTCGGCCAGGCCGAAGCCGTCGGCGGCCGCCGCGAACGCCTTGCAGCGGCCGTCCGGGGCGAGTCCGCCCTGCCGGCTGAACTCCACCAGCATGCCGACGGTGGACATCACGGTCGCGCCGCCGGCCAGCGCCAGCGAGCACTCGCCCGAGCGCAGCGCCCGGGCCGCCAGGTGCAAGGCGACCAGGGAGGACGAGCAGGCCGTGTCCACGGTGACAGCCGCCCCCTCCAGGCCGAGGGTGTAGGCCAGGCGGCCCGACGCGACGCTCCCGGTGTTGCCGGTCAGCAGGTGGCCGCCCTCGTCGGCGCCCTGTTCGAGGGAGGGGCCGTAGTCCATGGTCATCGCCCCGACGTAGACGCCCGTCGGGGTCCGCCGCAGGGTGGACGGGTCGATCCCGGCCCGCTCCAGTGCCTCCCAGGTGGTCTCCAGCAGCAGCCGCTGCTGCGGGTCCATCGCGAGCGCCTCGCGCGGCGAGATGCCGAAGAACTCGGCGTCGAAGTCGGCCGCGCCGGCGAGCGAGCCCGCCTCCCGCTGGTAGTACCGGCCCGGGGTGCCGGGCGCGGGGTCGTACCGTCCGACGGCGTCCCAGCCGCGATCGCCGGGCAGCGCGGAGACGGCGTCGGCGCCCATCGACACCAGTTCCCAGAGTTCGTCGGGGCTGCCGACCCCGCCGGGGTAGCGGCAGCCCATGCCGACGATCACCACGGGGTCGTCGTCCGCGGCCCGCCGCACCGGCGCGTCCGCGTCCGTGCGCCGCTCCGGCCGGTCGCCGCCGCCGATCCGGGCGTCGAGGTACGCGGCCAGGGCCGCCGGGGTCGGGCAGTCGAAGACGGCCGTCGCCGGGATGCGCAGCGCCGTCGCCGCGCTCAGCCGGTTGCGCAGCTCCACGGCGGTGACGGAGTCGAACCCAAGGTCGAGGAACGCCAGGTCGGCGGGGACCGGCTCGGACCGCCCGGTCAGTGCGGCGACCTCCTCGTCCACCAGCCGCACCAGGGCGGCGCGGCGCTCCGCCGCGTCCAGGCCGGCCAGCTCCGCGCGGAACGCGCTGCCGGTCCCGTCCGTGTTCGCGTCCGTGTCCGTGCCCGCCGGGGCGGGCGCCGCAAGCGCCGCCAGGACGGCGGCCGGCAGTTCCGGCAGCCGGGTGGGCCGCGCTTCCGGCCCCGGCCCCGGCTCCGGCTCCGGGGTGACGCCGTGCACGTACAGCTCGCCGAGCGAGGTCAGGAACCGGCTCGGACCGCCCTGGTCCCGGCGCAGCGTGCCGAGGACGGCGGCCTGCGCGCCGTGTTCCTCCGCGCAGTCGGTGAGGGCGGAGGTCAGCACGGGGTGCGGGCTGACCTCCAGCAGGACACCGTACCCGTCCCGCAGCAGGGCCCCGGCCGCCTGCTGGAACCTGACCGGGTTGCGCAGGTTGCGGCACCAGTAGTCGGCGTCCAGGACCGGGGCGTCAAGCCGTCCCCCGGTCAGGCCGGAGTAGTAGGGCAGGTGCGCCGTGCGGGGCCGGATCGGTGCGAGGTCGGCGCTCATCCGGGGGACGATCGCGTCGATGTGGGGGGAGTGGGCGGCCAGGCCCACCGCGACCCGCCGCGCGTGCACCCCGGCCGAGGCCAGGTCGGCGAGGAGTTCGGCCGCGGCGTCGCGGTCGCCGGAGACGATCACGGACCGCGGACCGTTGTGCGCGGCGACGACGAGGCGGCCGTCACAGCGGCGCAGCCGAGGTTCGACCTCGCCGGCCGGGGCCATCACGGAGACCATGTCGCCCTGCCCGGCCAGGGTCGCCTGGGCCTGGCTCCAGCGGGCGACCACCCGCGCGGAGTCGTCCAGGGAGAGCGCGCCGCTGACCGCGGCGGCGGTGACCTCGCCGACGCTGTGGCCGAGCACGGCGGCCGGTTCCACGCCGCGGGAGCGCCACAGCCCGGCGAGCGACACCGTCACGGCGAACAGCAGGGGCTGCACCACGTCGGCCCGGTCCCCGGCGGGCGCGCCCGGCGCGTCCGGGTCGCGGAGCACGTCGATCGGCGACCAGTCGAGGAACGGTTCCAGGGCCTGCGCGCAGGCGTCCATGCGGTCGCGGAACACCGCGGAGGCGTCCAGCAGGTCCACCGCCATCCGGGGCCACTGCGCGCCCTGGCCGGGGAACACGAAGGCGACCCGGCGGCCCGTCACCGCCGCGCCCTCCACCAGGCCGGACGTGCTCCTGCCGTCGGCGAGCGCGTCCAGCCGCCGCAGGAACCCGTCCCGGCCGTCGGCCACCAGTGCCGCCCGCCGGCTCCCCTCGGAGGCGGTGCGCGCGAGGGCGAGCGCGACGTCCCGGGGGCTCCAGTCGTCCCGACCGGCCAGGTACCCGTGCAGGCCACGGGCGCCGGCCGCCAGCGACTGCCTGCCGCTGCCGGCCAGTGTCCACAGCAGCGGTGCTTCCGTACCGTCGGGGTGCGTCATCGTGACTTCGGACTCCTTCACGGCGATCAGGACCATCAGTCGCCGGACCGTGGCGGAGTACCCGCTCCCACGGGTCGCGCGCCGACCGGGACGCCTTCGTCATGCCCGGCGTGTACCGCCACCGGACGTGCGCCGCCGATCTTGCCCAAGTCGCATAGCGTCCCGATAGCGCAGGCCGCGACACGGTGCGGGGGCGGGTCGCGGCACAGCGGGAGAGCCGCGCGCACCCCGTGGGCCGGGTCAGCCGTCCGTTCCGGCGGACCGCTGCGGGCCCGGAGTTCGCGCCTCCAGCTCCCGCCGGATCCCGTCCGGTGCCGCGATGAACTCCTCGACCTCCGCGGACTGCTGGACGGCGCCAGGCGCGCTCCTGAGGATCTCCTGGCCCGTACGCACGTCCACACACCGCCACCGGACGCGCCCCCGCCACGAGCGAGCGGCAGCACACCCGGAGGGTCGGGGCACAGCGACGCGCGGCAGGCCGGACGGACGAGCGGGCGGGGCGGCGGGGCACGACGGGAGGGCAGGCGGGCGGGGCGCAACCGGCGGGCGGGTGGGGCGGGGTGCGCGCCGGGTGGCGGGCGGCCCGGGGGGCGTGGGTGGGTGGATGGTGCGGTGACGCGCCGGGTGTTCACCCGCACGAGTGATTGTGACACTGTGCTTACGGATGAATACTCTGAGTATCCGGAGGGCTCGTGGGGCCCTCCCGGCACAAGGAGGGCCGTCATGGCCGCAGCCGAACCCACCGCCTCCCAGGTCCCGCAGATCACCGGCGCACTGCAGTCCACCGACACCGAGCAGCACCTCGCCGACATCGGCGGCAACGTCGGCGCCGTGTGGCGCGGCTGGGTGAACTGGAGCCCCGGAAACGGGACGTTCAACCTGCAGATCTCGTGGAACGTCATCGGGATCAACTCGACCGTCGTCATCACGGCCTCGGAGATCGACGCCAACGGCAACCGGTTCGTCGGCGCCGCGCCGTTCCAGGTCTCGAGCATCGCCCCCGGCAACGGCGTGGTCACCTTCAAGATCAACATCGGCTGGAACAGCCCCCTGCCGATGCGCACCGACATCCTCGTCTTCAACTGACCACACCCGCCCACCCGGCCACCACCCCTCACCCCGCCACCCGCGGACCACCCGCACCCGGCGGGGTGAACACTTTCCCCGGACACCGGACACCGGACACCAGCACCCACCCAACACCGGCACCGGACACAGGGGCCGGAGCACGGGGGTGCGGGCCTGGCCGGCCTGCCGCTGCCACGGCTCACGGACGGGCGCATCGGCCCGGCCGTGGACGTTTCCAACCGGCTTCGCCCGACGCCCCGATCAGCGATGAGCGCCTGTTCTGCCACGTCTACGGCCGCGGCCGAAGCGCGGACCGGTTCATCCCCGGCCGGCCGTACTCCTTCGTCGCCGCCCTGGAGTCCGGGCGTACCTCCTGGGCCGGGTTGCTGGACGCGGTCCGGCTGGGACCGGCTGACGACGCGACCGCCGTCACCGCGGCCCGACTGCGCGAGGTCGTCGACCGCATCATCGCGGCAGGGCATTGGCACCGGGGCGATCCGGACATCCTCATCGTGATGGACGCCGGCTACGACGTGACCCCGCCTGGCCCACGTGCTCGCGGACCTGCCGGTCGAGGTGATCGGCCGACTGCGTTCGGACCGGGTCATGCTCCGCGACCCGGGTGAGCCCCGCTCCGGCCCCAGGGGCGGGCGCCCGCGCCCACACGGCGGCGTCTTCACCTTCGCCAAGCCCGGCAGCCGACAGCCGGCACGAGCCCGAGACCACCACGACCACGGACACCACCCACTACGGAAAGGCGGAGGCCCGCGCGCGGGACCGGATGCATGTGACGTCGGGAAGACCGTCAAACGCGAACCCACGCTCGAAGCCCACCTCGCCGAAATCGCAGCGGCGGCTTAAAAAATCAAGCTCGGTCCCGACCGAGAGCCAGGCCACCGACAGCCCGCAGTTGATCGCGCCGCCCGTGCCCCACACCGTGCCGCAGGAAAGCTTCAGGGACGCGACGCCCGGTGGGTACCGCCGGACGGCCGGGGAGACGGGGCGAGGGCCCGTGCCGCGCGGTTGCGCGGCACGGGCCCTCGTGGGTCACTCCGGTGGTCCCTGTCCGGCCCCCGGGGTGTGGGGGAAGCCGACGGGTCGGCTTAGTACCAGTGGTGGGACTGCCAGAA
>NZ_JBIWFT010000084.1:0-6429 GCF_044763205.1 Kitasatospora sp. NPDC096204 | reverse complement strand
TCGGACCGCCTTCCAGCGGGCCCTCCGGGCTTCGTTCTTTCGTGTTTCCAGCTTATCAGATGTTTTCCGCTCCGTTTTCCGGAGTTTCATTCATCTGATTTCCCGTAACTGGCCGGGTCCGCTTTTGCGACGTCCACCACACTAACGCATTCCGAGTGTCACTCGAAATTCACACTCGCTCCGGTTGACGGGAACGCCAACAATCCCATTTTCATGGGGATCAGAGTGAGAGTGGGTCTTGCTGAGTGGGATGGCCGCTCCAGCGACTCGTTCAACACTAGGCCACCTGGACGACATCGTCAAACGTCGAGGGCCGGATCTGTCCAGATCCGGCCCTCGGTGCTTGAAGCCGCAGCTCAGAGCAGGTGTGTTTCAGCCATGGCCATGCCTCAGCCGGCGGCGACCAGCTCCGCCGCCGCCAGGTTCCGCTTGCCGCGCCGCAGCACGAGCCAGCGGCCGTGCAGCAGGTCGGCCTCGGTCGGCACAGCCTCCTCGTCCGTCACCTTGACGTTGTTGAGGTAGGCACCGCCCTCCTTGATCGTCCGGCGCGCGGCCGAGCGGCTCGGCGACAGACCGACGGCGACCAGCAGGTCGACCACCGTCTGGAGTTCGGAGACCTCGGCCTTCGGGACCTCGGCCAGGGCGGCCGCCAGGGTCGGAGCCTCCAGGTCCGCCAGGTCGCCCTGGCCGAACAGCGCCTTGGACGCGGCGACCGCGCGCTCGTACTGCTCCGCGCCGTGCACCAGCGTGGTGAGCTCCTCGGCGAGGGCGCGCTGGGCGAGGCGGGCGGCCGGGCGCTCGGTGGTCTCGCGCTCCAGCTCCTCGACCTCCTCCTTCGAGCGGAAGCTGAAGATCCGCAGGAAGTTGGGGACGTCCCGGTCGTCCGCGTTCAGCCAGAACTGGTAGAAGGCGTACGGGGTGGTCAGCTCGGGGTCGAGCCAGACGGTGCCGGACTCGGTCTTGCCGAACTTGGTGCCGTCGGCCTTGACGATCAGCGGCGTGGCCAGCGCGTGGACGGACTTGCCGTCGGCCTTGCGGATCAGGTCCGTGCCGGCGGTCAGGTTGCCCCACTGGTCGCTGCCGCCGGTCTGCAGGGCGCAGCCGTAGCGGCGGTTCAGCTCCAGGTAGTCCATGCCCTGGAGGATCTGGTAGCTGAACTCGGTGTAGCTGATACCCGCGTCGGAGTTGAGCCGTCGGGCGACGGCCTCCTTCGCGATCATGTTGTTGACCCGGAAGTACTTGCCCACGTCACGCAGCAGGCTGATCGCCGACATCCCGGACGTCCAGTCCAGGTTGTTGACCATGCGCGCCGCGTACGGGCCCTCGAAGTCGAGGAAGCGCGAGATCTGACCACGCAGGCGCTCGACCCAGCCGGCCACCGTCTCGGGGTCGTTGAGCACGCGCTCGGCGGTGGGCTTCGGGTCGCCGATCAGGCCCGTGGCACCGCCGACCAGACCGAGCGGGAGGTTCCCCGCCTGCTGGATGCGGCGCATGGTGAGGATCTGCACCAGGTTGCCGAGGTGCAGGCTGGGGGCCGTCGGGTCGAAGCCGCAATAGAACGTGACCGGGCCGTCCGCGAACGCCTTGCGCAGTGCGTCCTCGTCAGTGGAAAGGGCGATCAGCCCACGCCACTGCAGCTCGTCGACGATGTCCGTCACGGTCACGCTTCTCCTTCGATCGGGCGTCCGCCCGGTGCCGGCCCGATTCGGTCGGGCCCCGGGTCGGTACGACTCCAGCCTGATAGAGCCTACGCGGTTCCGGCCAGCGAGTTTTCCCCGAGGCACCCCACCGGGTCGGAGGGCCCGCTCTCCCGGGCCCCTCCCCGATACCGGAAATTCCGTTGTTCGACGGCTGCGGGCCCATTCAGAGTGGTTCCACCGCCGTGCGGCGGCAGTGACGTGTGTGGAGACGGTCGTGCCGCCGTGGCACGCCCGCGGGAAGGGTGTGCCGAGTGCGCAACACGCTGGTTCTGAACGCGAGCTACGAGCCCCTGACGACGGTGTCTCTCCAGCGCGCCGTTGTCCTGGTGCTCCAGGACAAGGCGGTGGTGGAGCAGGCGCATCCGCTGCGCTCGATCCGGGGGACGGGCGTGGCCGTCCCGGTGCCACGGGTGATCAGACTGCAACGGTACGTACGGGTGCCGTTCCGACAACAGGCTCCGTGGTCGAGGCGGGGCGTCCTGGCCCGGGACCAGCACCTGTGCGCGTACTGCGGCCGGCGGGCCACCACGGTGGACCACCTCCAGCCGAGGTCGCGCGGAGGTGCCGACAGCTGGATGAACACCGTCGCCGCCTGCGCGGAGGACAACCAGCGCAAGGCGGACCGCACGCCGGAGCAGGCCGGGATGAAGCTGCTGCGCCGCCCGTTCGTGCCGACGCCGCAGGCGAGTCTCATGCTCGCGCTCGGTCTGCGCAGCTCGGAGGTCCGGGACCTCGCCGACTGGCTGCCTGCCGTACCGGGCCGGCCTGTCTCGGCGGCGTGAGGCGGTTCCCGGGCGCGGGAGCGTTCTCGGCACTCTCGGCTGCCTCAGCGCTGTCGACGCTCTCGGAACTCTCGACGCTCTCGGAACTCTCGACGCTCTCGGAACTCTCGACGCTCCCGGGCTGAGGACGCTCCCGGCGTCCGGACGGCGGCGGGTGACCGTGGGACGGCATGGGCGGAGGGGGAAGGGCGGAGGACCTCAGTCCTTCGCCTGGTACCCCGCCGCCGTGCCGTAGTTGGTCGAGTGCTCGGGCACCACGACCACCTGCCCGCCACCGATC
This sequence comes from Kitasatospora sp. NPDC096204, assembly GCF_044763205.1. NCBI lineage: Bacteria > Bacillati > Actinomycetota > Actinomycetes > Kitasatosporales > Streptomycetaceae > Kitasatospora > Kitasatospora sp. NPDC096204. The sequence continues at coordinate 3,667 of NZ_JBIWFT010000084.1, read as the reverse complement.
AGCACCCGTCCGGAGATCAGGAGCGAACCGGTGCCGGCCGGGAAGTTGCCGCCGGTCGCCTCCTGGCCGCCGGCCAGCGGGAACCTGCTGAGGCGGGCAGGCTGGTCCCGTCGTTCATCGGCGGCGAGCACCAGCGATCCGCCGTCGATGCCCACGGCCCGGGCGGCGCCCTTGGCGGCGGTGGGCACCTTCCAGCGCTGCTTGCCGGTGTCCAGGTCGTAGCCGACGGCGGCCACCTGTCCGCCGCCGTTCGGAGGGGCCAGGGTGGTGACCATCGTGCGGCCCTCGAAGTACACGCCGGGAGTGGCCGAAAACGTACCGTGGGCGACGTCCAGTCGACCGCCGTCGACGGCCACCGGAATCTCGGCGGCCGGGTCACCGCCCGCGCCCCAGGCGAACAGCCGGTCCGTCTCGGGCTTCTCGCCGGTGGTGAGGACCACGGACGGCTCGGCGGACAGCACGGTCACTGTCTTCGGCTGGTTGTTCAGGCCCCGCCACCAGGCGACCTTGCCGTCCGCGGTGTTCAGCGCGACGGCCTGGTCGGCAGGGGTCGAATCGGCGCAGGAGGAGGCGACGAGCACGGTCTTGCCGCTGACGCCGCCGGAGAGGGTGCAGAACTTGCCCTGGCCGGTGTACTGCCAGACGTCCTTCCCGTCGGCGGACTCCCAGGCCAACGCCCGGTCGTCGCCGACGGCGACCACCTTGTCCTCGGTGACGCCGACCCGGGCCGAGTACGCGCCCTTGGCGTCCGAGAGGGTCTTGGTCCAGGCGGTCTTGCCGGTCTTGGTGTCCACCGCGGTCACCAGCGTGCAGGGGCTCTTCGGATCGGCCTGCGGGCGGAACAGCACCGCACCCAGACCCGCCTGGTTCACCCCCGCCGACAGCCCGCACGGAACGGCCCCGGCGGCCGGCGGCTCCACCGACCAGGTCGGTTTGCCACCCGCCCGGTCGTACGCGTGCACCCCGGAGCCGTCGGCCCGGACCACCACGTCGGCCAGCAGCCAGCTGCCGATCAGCGTGTCGTCGCCGGACGAACCGGCCACGGCGGGTTGCGCGGCCCACGCCCGGGCGTGCGCCACCGCGAAACCCGGCTCACCGCCGCTGCTCGCCGCCGCGCTGCCACCACCCTCGGCGCCGACCGTCAACCCGGCGGCCACCAGCACCCCCAGCGCGGCCACACCGGCGCCGGTCCGCACCAGCAGGGCCTTGCGGTTGGGCACGTGCTCCCCGGTCAGCACCGCTCCGGCGGCCTTCCGGGCCTTGGCGGAGAGCGAGGAGCCGGAGCGCGCGCCGGAACCGGAACTGGCTCCGGCTCCGGCTCCGCCGCCGGCACCTCGACGGGCAGCGGCCCTCGACGGTGCGGCGGCTTCGGCCTGGCGCTCCGGGGCCTGTTCCCGAGCGGTCCCCGCAGGCTGCTCGGGGCCGGGCTCGGGTGCCGGCTCGACCTCTTCGATGTGCACGTAGCCGTCCGCCGAGTACTCCGCCCCCGCCGGGACGTACAGCCCCTCTGCGGCGGCGGGCTGCTGCGACGTGGCGTACGGCGCGTAGGACTGGTGCTGCTGCGTGTGGTCCGGGTACTGCGGATGCGGCTGGTACTGCTCCTGGCCGTCGTACCGGCCCTGGACGTAGCCGCCCTCCGCATAGCCGGTCGAACCGAAGCCGGACTGGTCGTACCCACTCTGGTGGTGGTACCCGCTCTGGTCATATCCGGCGTGCCCGTAGCCGCCCTGGCCGAACTGCTGCCGCGGATGCTGCTGCTGCTGCCCGTACTCGGTTGAGCCGTAGCCCGGCTGCGGCTGCCACTGCGACGGCTGCTGAGGTGTCTGCTGCTGCTCGGAGTACCCGCCGTACGCGTCGCTCTGCCAGTCCTGGTGGCCCTGGGGCGGCCACGGCTGCCGGGGGTGGGCGTCTCCGAAGGGCTCCTGCGCCATCCGTTCCCGTCCCTCCGAGCCGTCCGCGTGCCGATGCGGCAGTCAGCATCTCACGCCCGCCCGGAGACGCCGCCCGGGCCCTCGGCCGTACGGTCCCGGGCTTCGCGGTCGTTCCGCGTCAGGCCGCCGACTCGGCGTGCAGGGCCTCGTCGATCCGGGCGGCGAGGGAGAAGTCCAGCCCGGTGAGGCCGCCGGCGCTGTGGGTGGACAGGACGAAGCGCAGGGTGCGCCAGCGGACGTCGATGTCGGGGTGGTGGTCGAGCGCCTCGGCCTGCTCGGCTACGGCGACGACCACCCGGATCGCCGCCGGGAAGTCCGGGGCGTCGGCGGTGCGGGAGATGCTGTCGCCCTCCCGCGTCCACTGGGGCAGCGCCACCAGGGCTGCCGTGATCTCGTCCTCGTTCAGCCGTGCCCTGTTGCTCATCGCCGCGCTCCTGGTGGGTCGTCGGTCCGGTGCCGGGATTCCGGGGTACCGGGGTCACTGGACTCCGGGCTACCGCAATGTCCGGGGTTCCGGCGTCAGTCGGCCTTCCGCCGCGGACGGGCCACCAGCTCGCCACCACAGTTGGGGCAGCTGCCGGCCATGGCCTCGGTGCAGTCCGGGCAGAAGGTGCACTCGTAGGAACATATCGAGGCACGGCCGTCCGCGGTCAGCGACACCGCGCAGCGCTCGCAGCTCTCACGCATCTCCAGGGCCATGGCGTACTCCTCCGACTTGCACATGATGTGACGGTCGTTCAACTCAACAGAAGCTTGGCGACGGCCACGAGACCGACCACCACGATGACACCACGCAGCGCGGTCGGAGGGAGGCGGCGGCCCACCTTGGCACCAAGCAGGCCACCGACCAGCGAGCCCGCAGCGATCAGACCGGCGGCGGCCCAGTTCACGGTCGAGGTGAAGAGGAAGAAGAGCGACGCGACCGCGTTCACGATCATCGCCAGGGCGTTCTTCACCGCGTTGATCCGCTGGAGGTCCTCCTGGAGCAGCATCCCCATCAGTGCCATCAGCAGTACGCCCTGCGCGGCGCCGAAGTAACCGCCGTAGATGCCGGTCAGGAACACCCCGATCAGCAGCACCGGGCTGCCGTCCGGATCGCCACCGGGTCGGCGGCGGGCCGCGACGGTCTTGGCCACCCGGGGCTGGATCACCACCAGAACGAGCGCGAGCAGGATCAGCACCGGGACGATCGCGTCGAAGGCCCCGCTCGGCAGCTTGATGAGCAGCAGCGCCCCGAGCAGTCCGCCGAGCAGTGAGGCGGTGCCCATGCGCAGCACGCGGCGGCCCTGGCCTGCCAGCTCACGGCGGTATCCGATCACTCCGCTGAGCGAGCCGGGGACCAGGCCGAACGAGTTGGAGACGTTGGCGGTGACGGGCGGGATGCCGACGGCGAGCAGGACCGGGAAGGTGATCAGCGTGCCGGACCCGACGATGACGTTGATCATCCCGGCGCCGACGCCGGCCGCCAGGACGGCGATCGACTCCCAGAGCGTCATGGGTCACCTCTCCTCTCGGTCCTGTCCGAGGGGATCATGCCGGACGGCCTCGCGCGCCGACCAGACCCGCCCACGATTCGGGACGCACGCCACACGCCCCGGGAGGCACGCGTCGGCCTCGCGAAAGGCAGAGGGCCCGCCACCTCTCTTGGGTTCTAGGAGTCGTTGCAACATCCCAGTTCAGGGGATGCATTGGACTTCGAGATCCGCAGGGACCGGACGGCCCAGGGGCCTGTGAAG
>NZ_JBIWFT010000083.1:0-6505 GCF_044763205.1 Kitasatospora sp. NPDC096204 | reverse complement strand
CGAATCCGACCGTGTCACCAGCCCCCAACCAGCTGACCTGCACCTTCAACGCGGCAGGGACTCCAGATCCCCTGAATTACGCGGAACGCAGGACCACGGTGTGGATGGACTGCTCGGCTCAACACGATCCGCACAGCCCGCCGGCGTGCTCCGCGCCGCAGTCCTCGCACGGTGCCGCGCGGTGGGCTGCCTCGGCGGCCTCGGCCCGCTGCTCAGCCCGCTCGCGATCGACGACCTGCTGTTCGGCGCGCAGCATCCGTGCCGGCGCAGGTGGGCGTCGACCGCGGCGCGACGCTGGGGCCCGGTGACGTCGGCCGGAAGCTGGACGACGGCCTCGCGGACCAGGACCTGGTGGGTGGAACGGCGGTCGACGAGCTGCTGCTCGCAGGTGCCCGCGGCGCAGCCGGATGTTGTCGATCGGCTGGCCGTCGATGTCCAGGTCTGCGTGCACTACGGCCCGTTGTCGGGCAGTGTCGTGGGGTGGAACGGCTGTGGTGTCAGGTCAGCTGGGCGGCCGGGTCAACGGCCGATCGTCACTGCTGCGGCGGCTGGGGCCTGTTTGGTGAGGGTGTAGGCACGGCGGCCGCCGTTGCGGGAGGTCGGGACGGCGGTCAGGTGGATGAGCAGCACTCCGGCAGGGACGGTCTTGGGAGCCGGTCCGGCCCAGCGCAGCCAGATCGCGATGCGGCCGCTGGTGGTCGTCGTCGTACGGGACCGCGGAGTTCGCCGGGGAGAGGCGGCCGCCAGCGCGATCACGCTGTCCACGGTCGCCTGGCAGGCCATCAGCTCGGTGACGGCGTCGGTGTAGAGCCTGCGGCGCGCGGCCTGGTTCGCCAGCTGCACCTGGCTCTGGGAAGTGATCTGCGCGCTGCGGGTCGCACCGGCAGCGCCCGTCCGGGCGCCGCTGCCCAGAGCCGTGGCGCAGATCCCGACGAGACCGACGGGCCTGCCTGCCGGAACGCATCTCGAGTCCCGATCGGCCCGACGCACGCTCGGCTGGCCGATCGGGCACTTCAGAACGGAGGCTCGTCGTGCCAGGGGCCGACCACCGGCTGGGGCGGCTCGGGGCTGGGCTGCCGAAGGACGGCCACCGCGTCGTCGGTGCGGCCGAGGTCGATGAGGTAGCCGGCCAAGGCGCGGCGGTTGGCTGGGGCGTGCGGCTCAAGGACGGCGACGGCCTCCCCTATGCGTCCGGCATCGGCCAGGAGCTCTGCGATGTCCTTGGCCGCGTACCAGGTGTTGCCCTCGGGATGAGCCCGGGCCTGTTCGACCGCCGTGTCGGCACCTGCGCTGGCGGCGATCAGCGGCAGCCGCATCCAGAACAGGTCCCACCTCTCCTCGCCGCCGCGGCGGGCCCTGAGGTCGTCGAGGTGGGCCAGGCCGTCCCCGGCGCGGCCCTGGTCCAGGCACAGGTCGGCCAGGGCATGGAGGATCCAGTCCTCGCCGGGGCGGGTGTCGGCCTGGGCCCGCATCACGTCGATCGCCTCGCCACCCCGGCCGTGCCGGGCCAGGAGCCGAGCGAGGTGGAAGGCCGCGTTCGGGTCCTGAGCCGCAGGCTCGGCGGCCTGCCGGTACACGGCGATCGCGCCCTCGACGTCGCCGTGCTCCTCCAGCAGCTCCGCCAGCCGCTGCGCGGCGTCACCCAGGTCCTCGGTCGCCGCGTAGGCGCGCAGGTCCTCGATCCGGCCGTGCCGGGCCAGCAGGTCGGCGAGTTGGTTGCGGCCGTTGACCGAGGTGGTCTCCCGGCGGCGGAGCAGGGTGATGGCCTCGTCGACGCGGCCCTGGCGCTCGCGGATCGTCGCGAGCAGGCCGATTGCCGTGTCGAGACCGCGGCAGCACCACGGGCCGTCGCAGCGGTGGTCGGCCCGGACCCGGGCGGCGAGCAGCGCCGCGGCCTCCTTGTTGCGGCCTGCGGCGACGGCGACGTCGACCAGGGCGCGGGCGAGGGAGGGGTCGTCGATGTGCGGCTGCAGGTGAGTGAACGCCTCTTGGGCGCGGCCGTGGCGGGCGAGCAGGCGGGCGTAGGACTCGAGTGCCATCGGGTGCCCGAGCGCCATCCGGGCGCGGATCAGCTCGATCGCCTCCTCGATCCGGCCCCAGCCCTCCAGCAGTCCCGCGGTGGTCTCGGTGGCCGTCCACCAGCCGGTCGCGAGATACGGGCCCAGCACGTCCAGTGCCTCGGCCCGCCGTCCCCGCTCGTTGAGCAGCCGTGCCCACTCCCGGGCGCAGAACCACTCCCCACTCCGGGCCTGCTCCTCCACCACGGCGGCGTGACCGCGCTCCAGCAGCCGGGAGACCAGCTCCGGCGGGATACAGCCGGACTGTGTGCGGGTTTGGCGTTCGAGATCGGTGGCGTCCACGGACAGGCACCGTAGCCCCCACCCCTGACACCGGGCGCCGGTCCGGCGGCGGCGACGGCAGACCGGCACAGGTACCGTCTCGGCATGCACGCCGATCCCCCCGACCACGAGTCGCCCTCCAGCCCCGGGGCCTTGTCCGTCGAGGACCTCGTCGACCAGGCTGCCGACACCGCCGTACGCACCGGCGATCCCGCCGCCGTCCAAGCCCTTCTCGACGACCTGGACCAGCAGGGCGCAGACGCCCTGTGGGAGGGAGCCCTGGTCTGCCTGGCGATGCTCTCCAGCCGCCCGGTCTACGGCCGGCTGGACGAATACGCCAGCGTCGCCCGGCTGCGCCAGGCCGCGACCGCGACGCCAGACCGGGTGACGTCCATGGTGCTGGAGCTGCTGGCCGTTCACCGCGAGTTCGGTGTTCGGGCGGCTCGCCTGGTGTGGGAGGAAGCCGACGAGCCGGTGCGATCGGTGGCGGTCGTTCAGCTGCTGATCACCATGTGCGCCGCCGTCGGGACGGAGAGCGGCCGGCTGTCCGCACCCCACATGGTGCGGCTGGTCAAGCAGCTGGTGATCGGCGCCCGCTGACGGCCGGCACCCTCGGGCGGTTGGGTGTGCCGGGTTCGGACGACCGAATTTCAGGGGTCATGACATGCGAACAGGACGGGGCGCCTGACGGGTTCTCTCCTACGTTGGAGATGATGGAGCGGTGTCTCTTCGCTACTTCAATCAGACCGGCTGGACTGCCATTTTTTAACGGCACCGAGACCGGCCGCACGGTCCGCGTAGAGGGCCGGGAACCGGAACAGCACTGGTGGTTGACCCCAAACGAGGCGCCATGCGCTTGGTCACGGATTACGAGGACTTCTCCCACCTGGAGCGGGCTGACCAGGTCGTGGCCGCGGTGCCCGGTGGAGGGTGGAGGGCTCACTGGACAGATCAGGGTCCAAACGGAACTCCTCTCACCGAGCAGGTCCTGGCCTGGCTGATCACCTCTCAGCGGCGGGCAACAGCAATCACGGTCGATGTCTACGGCCATGTCGAGGACGCCGACAGCGCCGACACCTTCATCCCGCCGGGTGAGGAACTGGGGTGACAGTCTTGGGTCCGGATCGCGCAACGCCAGCACCGACGGAACTTCGTTCCGAGGCCGAGTGGGACGGCCCCTACTATCGCGTTCGAACCGATGGTTTCGAGGCTTTCTTTCTCCCGAACCCTGATGAGGTACTCGACGAGGTCTGCAACGTCGATGCTGAGGTTCGCCTCCCCGATGGCTCTCGCTGGAGTGCGACGATCTTCACAGTCGCCGAGGTCAGCCGGTTGATGAAGAGGTGGGAGGAGACAAGCGAAGCGGCAGGTGGTCGGTGCTTCTGGTGCTCGGACGGCCTGATTGTTCGAGATCCCGGCATCCGGGAGATGGTGATCGTGATCGCCGAGCTGCTTTCGTCCGAAGAGTTCGAAGGGGCCTTCCACCGTCTCGACTCGGTGTGAGCTCCGATGCTTCATGACTGTGCATCGCATTGAAATGTCCGGATCGCCCTGAGCACCTTCCTTCCCAAAGGGGTCAGCGTCATCGACCGTCCCCGTTCGGCTCTCACCAGCAGAGGTCCACCGAGCTCTCGCTCGATCCGGTTGATCTGCGCGACAAGGGTGAACGTGTTGAGGCCGAGGCCGCTCGCCGCAGCGCCGAGCCGCAGCACAGAGGCGGGGCCGACACGGGCGTCGATGGCCCGGACGGTGCCGGGCCGCCCTGCCGTCGGCGGCTCGGGTGGTTCACTCCTTCTGCTCCCGACCAGGGGAAAGCCGAGGGGCGCCCGGCCGGTCTGTCGGTGCGCGGTCCTACGGTCCCGGTGTGACCGATACCGACACCGTTGCTCTCACCGCGGCCTGGCGGCACTTCAGCGCCTGGCTGGCCGCCCATTCCCCCGACGACCACGCGGCCCTGCGCCCGCCGGCCGACGCCGGGCGGATCACACATCTGGAGGAAGGACTCGGTTTCACCCTGCACCCCCAGCTGCGCGCCCTGCTCGAACTGCACGACGGCGTCGCGCAGCCACCCGACGGGGAGACGTACCCCGCGGGGTCCTTCCTGCCGCTGGGACACCGGCTGATCCCCACAGAGCACATCCTCACGCGCCACCGGGAGTTCGCCGAGGTGCTCCCCGCGGAGAACTTCGGCCCCGAGAGCTGGCGCGTCCTAGTCAGCCACGCGCACTGGTGGGTACCCATCGCGCTGCCGAACGACGGGGGCCTGCTCTTCGTGGACCACCTCCCCGGCCCCGTCTACGGGCACGTCTACGAGATGGGCCTCGGCTCAGGCGGCGCCGCCGGCAGCCTCTGGGCCACCGGCCTCACGGACATGTTCACGGCCCTGACGGACAGCCTGACCACCGGCCGGCCGTTCCACCACTTCGTCCCGGACACCCACCGGCACGCCCCCGGACACCACCGCATTGGCTGGCAGGTCGTGCTGTAGTCCCGTCGGGACGGCGCACCGGGATTCCGGCCCGGGCGGCGGGACGGCGACCGAGGCGAGGACGGCCTCCGCGAAACACCGCGGGCCTCAGCCGGTGGCCGGCTGCGCCAGCGCGGGGTGACCCGCTTTTGATCCGCCGTCGTGGTACTCGTCTCCCCCGCCTACGCGGGGAGGACCCGCCCCGCAGCCTCCGGGCGATGGAGGCCCGCGGCTGACCCCCGCCTGCGCGGGGAGGACCCGACCATCGCATCGGCGGCCTCCTCCACCGGCGGCTGACCCCCGCCTGCGCGGGAGGACGGACACCGGCAATGGCCACGGTCACACCATCACGTCCTCCCCGCGAGCGCGGGGGCCAGCCGGCACGCGGCCGGTGCGGACGTACGCCTCCAGAGTCCTCCCCGCGAGCGCGGGGGTCAGCCGCTCTCTGGGAACACCTGATGAGGACGGGGCGCGTCCTTCCCGCGCCCGCAGGTCAGCCGGGGCTGTTGGGCAGTCAGCAGCGCGGTGGTCCTCCTCGTGCCCGCGGGGATTCGCTTCGTCTTCGGGGCCGGCTGTCGTACGGCGCTGCAGTCCTTGACGGTGGCTCCTTCTTTCGACGATCCCCGCAGGCTCAGGGGGAGACCCGGACGTTCGGCGGTGACCGCGGAGCACAGTGTCGCGGTCGTCTGCCACGATGGGCTGCTCCTTGACACCTCAACAGGCCAGCCCACCGTGTGCTCCTCGGCAGGCTGGTCAAGAAATGGCAAAGCCGACAGAACGGTGCAGGTCGCGAAGGTCTTCCCCGCGAGCGCGGGGGTCAGCCGGCTGCGGCTTCAGAGGAGACCCTACCTGTACGTGTTCAGAAGCCTGCGGTGTCCAGTTCGAGGCTCAACGGGGGCGGGAGCTGCAGCGGTGTGCCGAAGGGATGGGGGCCTTCGATCCGGGTGTAGCCGAGCTGGCCGGGCTGGGAGAAAAGGGTGCAGGTACGTTCCTGGCGGTCGACCAGGAGGTACACGGGAGCGCCGAACTGCGAGTATCGCCGGCGCTTCGCCGTCCGGTCGGTCTCCCCGTTCGATGGCGAGGTCACCTCGACGACGAGCACGGTCTGGTCAGGTAGGAGCGCCCCTTCGGTCTTCGCGAGCTCCGCTGGCACGACGGCCAGGTCCGGAACGTAGTAGTTCGGCGTTCCGGGCAGGTCGAGGTTTCCGGAACCGGCACGCAGCCCGAGCTCGCGCATCCGGGGCCCGATCTGCTCACGGATCAGGTCCACAGCGGTCTCATGGGCCCAGGAAGGCGACACGGGGACGATGACTCCCTCGACGATCTCGACACGGTCACCCGCCATATGCTGAATCGCGTACTTCAGCGCCTGCTCCGGGTTCGGCACCTGACTGTAGTCACCCGGGCTGGCATGCGCCGTACTCATGTGCTGCTCTCCTGTCCGGATCTCAGTCCTCGGGTTGGCTCCCGTCGGTTAGGGGCACTCGAGGGATCTGCGGCACCTAGGAACGTTACTAGGAGCTGCCATGCGGCGTGAACGGCGTGCCGGATCGCGCCGGCCGTGACCGACTGGACCGCGGTCCCGTCCGCGAGCTGGCCACCGGCCTGCGTTCCGCGTAATTCAGCGGCCTAGAGTCACGAATCTGGGGTCTGACCTGGGCGGACATGGGTGAGGGCGCCTGAGAGCCGTTTCTCTAGG
>NZ_JBIWFT010000082.1:0-6912 GCF_044763205.1 Kitasatospora sp. NPDC096204 | reverse complement strand
CGTACGCGCTGGTGCTGCGCTCCTTCGTCAAACCGTTCCACCGCCGCCACGCCCCGGGGCTGCTGACCCGCGAGGCCGACGTGCTGCGCCTACTGGAGGGCAGTGGCGTCCCGGCGGCGCGACTGGTCGCCGTGGACGCACAGGCGGCGATGCGCGAGCACCCGTCACTGGTGATGACCCACCTGCCCGGCACCGTACGCGTGGCCGAGGACCGGGACCGTGCGGCGCGCGCGGACCTGCTGGCCGCACAGCTCGCCGCCGTGCACGCCCTGCCCGTCACCGAGCGGGACCGGCCGCGCGCCTGGCAGCCGTGGACGGCACCCGAACGGGTCGCCGTGCCCCCCGGCACGGCCCGCCCCGCACTGTGGGCCCGGGCGATCGCAGCGATCGACGGCCCGGCGCCCGCACACCGGCCGTGTTTCCTGCACCGCGACTTCCACCCCGGCAACGTGCTGTTCACCGGCCACGGCCCCAACCTGGCGGTCAGCGCGGTCGTCGACTGGGTCGAGACCTCCTGGGGACCGGCCGACCTGGACGTCGCCCACTGCTCCACCGCACTGGCCCTGCTCCACGGCCCCGAAGCGGGCCTGGCCTTCCCCGACCGCTACACCGCCGCCGGCGGCCGCCCCCTCGCCACCGGCCCCGCCCACCTCCACTGGCGACTGCTGGACGCCCTCGCCTTCGCCCCCGACGCCCGGAAAGTCGCCGAACCCTGGCACGACCTGGGCCGCACCGACCTGACCCCCACCATCCTGACCACCCGCCTCGAGGACTACCTCCAGGCCCTCCTCGACCACTACACCTGAACACCCCCGGCCCCGGCACCCGGCCGGGGCCGACACACCACGACGCAACCACCCCGACAGGACCACCACCGCCCTGGACGGCCGGGGCCAGCCCGGCCCGCATCCGAGATGAGCCGAGAACACCCCAAGGTCCAGGAAGGCGACTTCCATCTCGAGTTCGCGGTTTCGACGTTCGAGTTCCTTGAGCCGGGCGCGTGTCAGCGGACGCGGCAGACTCCCCAACGGCGGTCAGTTGGTCTCCCCGCTGGCGGACACGAAACCTCCCCAGTAGCGGACAGCTGATCTCCCCGCTGACCCACCAAGCCCGTAACGCACAGTGGGCATGGTGAAGAGCGATGAGGAGATCATGGAGATTCTTGAGGCGTACGACCTCACGGGGAGTTACCGGAAGGCTGCCGAGCTGGCCGGATGCGACCACCACACGGTGCGACGCTATGTCCAGCTCCGAGGCCAGGGAGTCGACCCGACCGAGCGGGCCGTGCGGTCGAAGTTGATCGACGACTTCCTGCCGAAGGTGGAGGAACTGGTCGAGCGGTCGCGAGGCAAGGTTGGTGCCGACGCTGTTCACAAGAAGATCGTCGCGATGGGCTTCACCGGCACCGACCGCACGACCCGCCGGGCCGTGGCGACGGCGAAGGAGTCCTACCGGGCCGGGAACCGCAGGGTGTTCAGACCCTGGATCCCGGAGCCGGCGATGTGGATGCAGTGGGACTGGGGAGAGGGCCCACGCATCGGCTCCCGGCGCACGAGCCTGTGGTGCGCGTGGCTGGCCTGGTCCCGGTTCCGGGTGGTCATCCTGGTGTTCGACAAGACCCTGCCGACGGTGGCGGCCTGCCTGGACGCGACGTTCCGGACGCTGGGCGGGGCGCCGACCTACTGCCTGACCGACAACGAGAAGACCGTCACGGTCGAGCACGTCGCCAGGATCGCGGTCCGCAACCCGGAGCTGGTGCCGATCGCCCGCCACTACGGCACGGTCGTGCGCTCGTGCATGCCGGCCGACCCGGCGTCCAAGGGCGGGACGGAGTCGACGGTCCGGATCGCCAAGCGGGACCTGGTGCCCACCGCGGTGAACCTGCGGGCCGAGTACGCCGACTTCGCCGAGCTTCAGGAAGCTTGCGAGACCTTCATGGCGGAGGTGAACAATCGAGTCCACCGCGAGACCCGCAGGATCCCGGCTGAGCTGCTGGCCGAGGAACGGCTGCGACTGCACCCGGTCCCCGAGCAGCCGTTCACCGCCGCGTTCGGCGAGAGCCGCCGGGTCGGCAAGGACTCAACGATCTCGGTCAACTCGGTGCGCTACTCGGTCCCACACGAGCTCGTCGAACAGAGCGTTTGGGTCCGCTTCCACGGCGACGACCTGATCGTCACTGCCATGGTCGCAGGCAGCGCGGCCGAGGTCGCCCGCCATGCCCGCTCCACCCCGGGCAACCCGCGCATCGCCGACGAGCACTACCCCGACGCCCCGCGCGGGGAACGCACGCCGAAGCCGACCAACCCGGCCGAGGCCCAGTTCCTCGCGATCGGGCCCGGGGCGGCGGCCTGGCTCATCGAGGCTGCGGCGGCCGGCACCCGCCGGATCCGGGCGAAGATGGCCGATGCCATCGCACTGGCCAAGCTGCACGGCACCGCGGACGTCGACCGGGCGCTCGGCACCGCCGCGACGGTGGGTCGCTTCGCCGAGGGCGACCTGCTGTCGATCCTGGGCCACCAGGGCGAGCACGACCAAGTCGAGCCGATCCGTCGCAGCGAGACCCACAGCCTGCAGCCGGGCACCTCGGCCTGGTCCGGATTCGGGTCGAACTGAGCCCACCCCGGCCAGGACTCAGTCTTCGTCGTCGACCAGACCGCAAGAACTGGGGAACGACTCCAGAAACTCCCGCCGCTGCGGGTCCGACTCGGCCTCGGCCAGGCCCCTGAGCGTCTGCAGGAACCAGCCGCGCTGGTCCTCCGGCAGCCGCTGCTGGCGTGCCAGTGCCTCCGGGGCGGGGTGGTCGAAGACCAGCGCGGCCGGCAGCCGCAGCCCGGTCAAGGACACCAGCCGGTTGCGCAGTTCGACCCCGGTGAGGGAGTCGAAGCCGACCTCCTTGAACGGGCGGGCCGGGCGGACCAGGTTCGGCGAACTGTGGCCGAGCACCGCCGCCGCGTTGCCGCGCACCAGGTCGAGCAGGGTCCGGTGCAGCTCGGCCTCGGGCAGCTCGGCGAGCTGCTGCGCCATCGAGCGGGCCGGTGCCGCGGCGGAGGCGGCGGCGGTACGGGCGGGGCGGGCCAGGCCGCGGAGCACGGCGGGCAGCCGGTCGTCCGCCCGCAGCACCGACGGGGCGATCCTGGCCGCGAGCCGGTAGGCGTACGGGGAGTCCAGGGCCGCGTCGAACAGGGCGAGGCCCTCCGCCGAGGTCAGCGCGCCCGCCCCGGCGCCCCGACCCGCGGTGACCGCGGCGGTCATCCCGCTGCGCTCCTCCCACAGGCCCCAGCCGATGGACAGGCCGGGCAGCCCCTCGGCCCGGCGTTCGGCGGCGAGGGCGTCGAGGACCGCGTTGGCGGCGGCGTAGTTCGCCTGCCCGGCCGCGCCGAACTGGGCGGCGCCCGAGGAGAACGAAACTAGCGCCGCGAGGTCGAGGTCCCGGGTGAGTTCGTGCAGGGCCAGCGCCGCGTCCGCCTTGGGCCGCAGGACGCGGTCGAGCCGGTCCGGCGTCAGCCCGGCGATCGTGGCGTCGTCCAGGACACCGGCCGCGTGGACGACGGCGGTCAGCGGGTGCGCGGCAGGCACCGACCCGAGCAGGGCGGTGAGCGCGGCGCGGTCGGCGACGTCGCAGGCGGCGACGGTCACCGACGCCCCGAGTCCGGTCAGTTCCCGTACCAGCTCCGGCATTCCGTCGGCGGACCCGCCCCGGCGGCCCGCCAGCAGCAGGTGCCGGGCGCCGTGCGCGACGACCAGGTGCCGGGCAAGGAGCCGTCCCAGGGTGCCGGTGGCCCCCGTGACCAGGACGGTCCCTTCGGGGTCCGGCGCAGTGGGCAGCAGCAGGACGTTCTTGCCGACGCCCCGGGCCTGGCTGAGCGAGCGCAGGGCGGCCGGGGTCTGCCGGACGTCCCAGCCGGTGACGGGCAGGGGACGCAGCACCCCCTGCTCGAACAGGTCCAGGACGTCGGCGAGCATCTCGCCGATCCGCTCCGGACCGGCCTCCATCAGGTCGAACGCCCGGTAGCGCACGCCGGGGTGCTGCCGAGCGACCGTCCCGGGGTCGCGGACGTCGGTCTTGCCCATCTCCACGAACCGGCCGCCGTTCGGCAGCAGCCGCAGACCGGCGTCGACGAACTCCCGCGCCAGGCTGTCGAGTACGACGTCGACGCCCCGCCCGCCGGTGGCCGTCAGGAACTTCTCGGCGAAGTCGGTGGTACGGGTCGAGGCGATGTGCTCGGTGTCCAGTCCGCCGGCCTTCAGGATGTCCCACTTGGCGGGGGAGGCGGTCGCGAACACCCGCGCACCGGCGTGCCGGGCGAGCTGGACCGCCGCCATGCCGACACCGCCGGCCGCGGCGTGGACCAGGACCGATTCGCCGCGCCGCAGTCCGCCGAGATCGAACAGACCGTAGTAGGCGGTGAGGAACACCACCGGCACGGATGCGGCGCGGGCGAAGGACCAGCCCGCCGGTATCCGGGCGACGGTGCGGCGGTCGGCGACGGCGGTCGGGCCGAACGCGCCCCCGAAGATCCCCATCACCCGGTCCCCGGGCACCAGGTCGTCGACACCCGGGCCGACCTCGATGACGGTTCCGGCGCCCTCGCTGCCCAGGCCCTGCTGTTCGGGGTCGGGGTCCAGGCCGAGCGCGGCGATGACGTCGTGGAAGTTCAGCCCGGCGGCGCGCACCGCGATCCGCACCTCGCCCTTGCCCAGCGGGGCGAGGGCCGCAGGCGCGGGCCCCGCCACGATGTCCTCCACGGAGCCCCGGCCGCCGGTGGTGAGCCGCCAGACCTCGCCGTCCGGCAGGGACAGCGTGCCGTCCGGCCGTCCGCCGCGGACCAGCCGCGGCAGCAGCGGCGGGCCGGTCCGCAACGCCAGCTCGGGTTCCCCGGTGGCGAGCGCCGCGGGCAGGGCGTCCGCCGGCTCGCCCGTCCCGGCCGCGTCGATGAGGACGAAGCGTCCGGGGTGCTCGGCCCGCGCACTACGCACCAGGCCCCACAGGGCGGCCTGGGCGAGGTCGACGGGACGGTCGAGCGGTCCGGTACGGACCGCGTCCCTGGTGAGCAGGGTCAGCCTGGCCTCGGCGAACCGCTCGTCGGCCAGCCACTGCTGTACCAGGGCCAGGCCCCGGTGCGCGGTGACGCGGACCCGGTCGGCGGGGTCGGGCAGGTCGGCGGTGGCGACGGCAGCCACGACCACCTCGGGGAGGGCGGCGCCCGCGTCGAGGGCGGCGCCCAGGGCGTCCAGGTCCGGCCAGGACACCGCACCGGGAACGGCGCTGCCGAGGGCGGCCCAGGCCGGCACGGCACTGTCGGCCGGATCGGCGGCCAGGGCCCAGTCGAGGCGGTACAGCAGGTCGGCGTGGGCACTCGCGGCCGGGGGCCGCAGCAGCAGGCCCTCCACGCCGATCACCTGCCGTCCGGACAGGTCGTGGGCGTGCAGGCTCACGGCGTCCGGCGCGTCGGCGGCGAGCCGCACCCGCAGCGTGGTGGCCCCGGTGATCCCGCTGGTCACCCCGTTCCAGCTGAAGGGCAGCCGGGCCCGGCCGTCCTGGTCGGGCAGCAGCGCGGCGCTCTGCAGGGCCGCGTCCAGCAGCGCGGGGTGCAGCACGCATCCGGCGGCGTCGGCGTGCTGCTGCTCCGGCAGCACCACCTCGGCGAACACCTCGCCGCCGCGGATCCACGCGGCCCTGATGCCGCGGAAGGCGGGGCCGTAGTGGTAGCCGGCCCCGGCGAAGCGCTCGTAGAGGTCGTCGGTGTCCACGGGTTCGGCACCGGACGGCGGCCAGCTCAGCAGACCGGCCGCAGTTCCGGCCGGGTCCCCGGCGGGCCGGGGTGCCAGGGTGCCGGTGGCGTGCTCGGTCCAGGGCGCGTCGGCGTCCCGCGCTGTCCGGGCGAACACGCTGAGCCTCCGCCGACCCTCGCCGTCGGGCCCGGCGACCCGGAGCTGCAGGTGAACGGCACCCTCGTCCAGGAGCACGAGGGCCGATCCGAGGGTGAGTTCCTCGACCACCGGGCAGCCCGCCTCGGCCCCGGCGCGCAGCGCGAGTTCGAGGAAAGCCGTGCCGGGGAGGAGGACGACGCCCGACACCGCGTGATCGGCGAGCCAGGAGTGGGTACGCAGTGAGATCCGGCCGCTGAGCAGCAGCTCGTCGGAGTCCGCGACCTGCGTCACCGCACCGAGCAGCGGGTGCCCGGTCGTGGCGAGACCCGCCGAGGCGATGTCCTGGCTGGTGGTCGGCACGTCGAGCCAGTAGCGGGTGTGCTGGAAGGCGTACGTCGGCAGCTCGACCCGCCGCGCGCCCGCGAAGACCGCCAACCAGTCCACCCCCAACCCGCGCTCCCAGCCACGGCCCACCGCACGCAACACCTGCGCCGAGCCGCCCTCGCCGCGGCGCAACGTCCCCAGCACCACCGCGTCCGCACCCGCGGCCTCCACCGACTCCCCCACCGCCACCGCCAGCACCGGGTGCGGGCTGGACTCGACGAAGAACCGGAAGCCCTCCCCCAGCAGCGCCTCGGTGGCCGCCCCGAACTCCACGGTCTCCCGCAGGTTGCGGTACCAGTACTCGGTGTCGAGGGACTTCGTGTCCAGCCAGGTGCCCGTCACCGTCGAGAAGAACGGCACCGCGCCCGAGAGCGGCGTGATGCCGTTCAGGTCGGCGAGCAGGCGCTCACGCACCTCCTCCACATGCGCGGAGTGCGAGGCGTAGTCGACCTCGATCAGCCGCGCCCGCACCCCCTCCCCGACGAGTTCCGCCACCAGCGCGGCAACCGCGTCCGCGTCACCCGACACCACCGTCGACGACGGGCCGTTCACCGCCGCCACCGACACTGATACTGCTAACCGGTCCCCGGTGGTCGTGGCTCTGCCACTGACTGACGCCCTGCTGGGCTGTCCTCCGGTTGTTCTGTCCGGCTGCCG
>NZ_JBIWFT010000081.1:0-8938 GCF_044763205.1 Kitasatospora sp. NPDC096204 | reverse complement strand
GGTTGGTGCTGGTCATCAGGGGTGAAACTCCTACTCGGGCCCTCTCAGGCTAACCCGACAAGGCGGGATGTCTCACCCAAGGCTGACAGAGAGGGCGCCGCCATGGGCCTCGGCCCGTGGGAGCCGGTGACGGCCTGGCTGTCAGTCGCGGCTGGCGTCCCGCTCACCAGCGGAGCGGACAGCTGCCTCTACTACGGCGCCCCGGCGCTCGCCCACGCCCTCACCTGCGCCGCCGAAGCCAGCCCCGGCTCCTACCAGCGCGCCCTGGACCACCTCGACCAGGTCGTGGCCGCCGACGCGGTACGCCGCTGCGAACAGGCCAAGGCCCGGGCCGAGCGCGGCGACCTGCCACAGCTCGCCGAGTTCGACACGATCCGGGGGCTGGCCGGCTTCGGCTCGATCCTCCTGCGCCGCGCCCCCGACGGCGAGGCCGCCCGGCGGGTCCTGACCTGCATGGTCCGCCTGACCGATGAAGTCAAGCACGAGGGGCAGGTCCTGCCGGGCTGGTGGACCCTGGCCGGCCCGTCCGGCAAGAGGGACGAGCGGTTCCCCGGCGGGCACGCCAACTCCGGTCTCGCGCACGGGATCGCCGGGCCGCTCGCGCTCCTCGCCCTCGCGCTGCGGCGCGGAGTCGAGGTCGACGGCCAGCGCGAGGCGATCCGCACCATCCTGGTCTGGCTGGAGCGCTGGCGCGACGGCCACGCCTGGCCGTACTGGATCACCCCCGCAGACCTGACCGGCCCGGACCGCAGACCACTGCCGCCGCAGCGACCGAGCTGGTGCTACGGCACCGCCGGCATCGCCCGCGCCCAGCAGCTCGCCGCGCTCGCCCTCGACGACCCGCACCTGCGCCACGACGCCGAAAGCGCCCTGGCCGCCGCACTGATAGACCCGAAGGCTCTGGCCGCGACCACCGACCTGTCCGCCTGCCACGGCTACACCGGCCTGGCCCACATCGCCCACCGCGCCCTCGCCGACGCCTCCCCGCGCAACGCCGGCCGGCTGCGCTCGGCCGCCGCCCTGCTCCTGGACACCACCCACCCGCCGCACGCCGACCCTGACGAGCAGGCCCGCCACGTTCTGGCGACCGCGGGGCCGGCCTTCCTGGAAGGCGCCGCCGGCACCGCCCTCGCTCTGCTCGCTCTCGCCACCGGCGCCGCCCCCGCGACCCGCTGGGACGCCTGCCTGCTCATCTCCTGACCACCCGACCGAGGACCGATCTGATGACCACCGGCTGGATCCAGCACGACCTCGCCTTCGCCGACCCCGCCACCGTCGAACAGACCGCCGCCCACCACCTGGCCCCCGTACTCACCTTCACCCAGAACAACGGCGACCTGGACATCTGGTGGTACATGCGCAAGAAGGGCCTGCGACTGCGCTACCGGGCCGCCGCCCCCGTACCCGTCCTCTCCTCCCTGCTCGACACCCTCACCGAGGAGGGCCTCCTCACTGGCTGGGCCAACGTGATCTACGAGCCCGAGACCGAGGCCTTCGGCGGCCCCGAGGCCATGGAGATCGCCCATCGCCTCTTCCACGCCGACAGCCGCCACCTGCTGGCCCGCGCCGCCGAGCCGAACCCGCCCGCCCTCGGCCGCACCGAGACACTCGTCGTCCTCATCTCCGCCATGCTCCGCGCGGCCGGACTCGACTGGTACGAACAGGGCGACGTCTGGGCCCAGTTCGCGATGCACCGCGACACCCCCTCGCCCATGGCCCCCGAACGCGCGGTTACCCTGACCGCCGCGATGCGCCACCTGATGCGCCTCGACACCTGGGCGCTCACGCGCGACACCAACCCGCTCGCCCACCATGGCGGCTGGGTCCACGCCTTCGAACAGGCAGGGCAGGACCTCGCCCGCCTCGCCCGCGACGGCCACCTCACCCGCGGGCTCCGGGCGGTCCTCGCGCACCACCTCCTCTTCCACGCCAACCGCGCCGGCCTGCCGGTCGACCACCAAGCCGCCATGGCCGCACGGGCGTTGGACGCCGTCTTCCACTCCGACGAGGGCCCCGCACCCTCGATGGCCACCATTCGCACCACTACTAAGGTCACCCACATGACTACGCTCAGCAGCGACGCCGCTTCCGCCTCCCCGACCGCCGAGGAACTGCGCGCCGCCCTCACCGACCGGCTGCTCGCCCAAGGCGCCATCCGCACCGCCGCGGTGGAGAACGCCTTCCGCACCGTGCCCCGCGAGCACTTCCTGCCCGGCTTCCCCCTGGAGGCCGCCTACGCGGATAGCCCCACCTACACCAAGGCCGACGTCTCCGGCACCCAGATCAGTGCCGCCTCCCAGCCCGCGATCGTCGCCCTGATGCTGGAGCAGCTCGACGCCCGGCCCGGCGAGAGGATCTTCGAGGCCGGAGCCGGCACCGGCGTCAACGCCGCCTACATGGGCCGCATCGTCGGCCCGGACGGGCAGGTCGTGGCGGTGGACGTGGACGATGACCTCGTCGACGGCGCCCGTAAGCACCTCGCCGACGCCGGCATCACCAATGTCGACGCGATCCTCGGCGACGGCGCCCTCGGCCACCCGGCCGCGGCCCCGTTCGACCGACTGATCGCCACCGTCAGCACCAGCGAGATGCCCACCTCGTGGCTGGAGCAGGTCAAGCCCACCGGCCGGATCGTCCTGCCGCTGCGGTTGCGCGGCACCGCCAGCCGGGTGATCGCCTTCGAGCGCGGCACGGACGGCTGGGTGTCGGTCGACGACCAGCTCGCGGTCTTCATGCCGCTTCGCGGCAGCATGGACGACGCCCGCCGCACCGTCCAGCTCACCGGCGAAGGCGACGTCACCCTCCAAGTCCACAAGGACCAGGACCAGGCGGTCGACGCCTCCCTGCTGCTCGGCGTCCTCAGCAGCCGGCGCCACGAGACCTGGACCGGGGTGACCATCCCCGGCGGCACCACGTATGAGTACCAGGACCTGTGGCTGGCCCTGACTCTGCCCAACTCCCTGATGCGGATGAGCGTCACCGGCTCCGCGCGCGAACGCGGCATCGTCACCCCGATGTTCGGCTGGGGCGCCATGGCCACCGTCGAGGACGGCTCCCTCGCCTACCTCACCCTGCGCCCCGGGGAGCCCACCGCCGAGGGCCGCAAGACCTACGAGACCGGCGTGATCGGCCACGGCCCCGACGGCGCCGCACTCTCCGACCTCGTCGCTGAGCAGATCCGCGTCTGGAACACCGGCTTCCGCGACCGGACCCTGCGCATCGCCCTCCCCGACGCCCCCGGCGCCGCCGACCCGGCGGCCGACCGCTTCGTCCTGGAGCGCCCGAACCACCCGATCACCGTCATCTGGGAGTAGCCGCCGTGCACCCGACCGGACCCGTCGCCCAGCGGTTCCCGCTGGTACCCCGAATCCGGCCCGCGTGCCTGCCCCTGAACGCCCGTGTCGGCCGGCTCTGCGAGCTGGCCGACACGGCCTCCCGGCAGGCAGATCCGGGCCAAGCATCCACCGTCTTCAACCAGGCAGCGCTGCTCGCCTCAGATCTCGGCCTGCCCGAGTACGGCCGCGAGCTGTGCCACCGCCATGCCGACCTCTACCTGCCCCGGGGACCGCTCCCGGCGATGAGCGCCATCCGCGGACTTGAGCCGATCGTCAACCTCGCCCGCCTCCACATCCGCGCCAGCCACCACCAATGCGGCCACCAACTCCTCCTCGACCTCTATCACGCCGTCACCACCTCTACCGAGACCGTCCTCGACGGCATCATCGTCCCGGCCAACCTGACCCGGACCGACGAGCAGCGCGCCGAGGTGCGGGCATGGCTGTGGCGGGTGGTGATCGCCGACGGCACCCGCGCCCTCACCGCCGCCGGGCGCTGGAGCGAGGCCCTGCGCCACATCGAGGAACACCGCGGCATCGGCCGGCGCATCCTCGACGGCCGCCAGGTCGCCGTCCTCGCCCACGCCACCACCGGCGACCTGCCCGGCGCCCTCGCCCTGCTGGCGGACACCGAGTCCGGCGACCCGTGGGAGGACGCGGTCACCGCAGTGCTCACCGCACTGTGCCGCCCCGGCGACCAGCGGGCAGCCGACCGAGCGATCGGCCACTGCCTCGCCTTCGAACCGGACGAGGGCCTGGCCGTCTTCACCACCCGCCTTTCTCTGACCGCCCTCGACACCGCCGACCCCGACACACCCGCCGCCCGAAACCTCCTTGCCCACCTGACCAGCCGAACGGGTGAATCCGGCGACGGCTACGCACTGCGCGACTTTCTCACCCACGAGGGCGTCCGACGCCGCCTCGACCCGGTCCAGGGCGCGGCACTCGAACGGGCTCTCGCCGCCTGCGCACTGGGCTCCGCCACCCTGCCGGACGCCCTGCGCAGCTGGCTGGAGGAGGCGTTGGAGCACGCGCGCGGGGTGCTCGAAAAGTCCCCGTTCGACCCGGGCTCGCCCGGAGGGAATCCGCTTGAGCGCCACGTTCGAACGGCATCATCGTCAGTCACCTCCGCTCGCGCGAACCCGTCCAACTCCGGTGCTTGAGTGCGCACTTGCCGCGCCCTGTGCCGACGGCCGGCCCTGCGCACTCGAACACCGGCCACGTATGGAGGGCGGTGGCGCCGACATCGTCGGTAAGCACGACGCGACCTCGCCGCCTATCGACCCGGGCGTTCAAGTACGTGCCTGCTTTCGGCGAGTCCCCGCCGGACCTGTGAGAACTGCGTCGGTCCAATCCCTCAGAAGAGTAATCAGCGTCGAAGTACGAGCCATCCCGGAAGGAGTGAGGGGGAGGAGCAGGAGCGCGGGCAGGCAGACTGCCGTCACCATCACCACAGGGATCAGCCCCAGCGCGACAATGACGACTTTCTGGCACATCAGGTGACGAAGGGCAGGGGCGAGCATGAAGCTCCTTTCAGCTAAAAGGGCGAATATCCTGGTCTAGGATCTCCAGCGACGTGGTTGTTGCGCCACAGACAACGATTGCCAACCAGCTGCAACGGTTGAGCGGTCCGAAAAAAGGGGGCCACGGATGCTGGACCGGCGTTTCGGAGAGGCTGCGGAGCCTACTGGGCCAGCGGAACTGGAGGTTCACGCCTTCGTCGAGTTCCTCACACAGCTCTTCACCGCCCTGAACACGACCCTCACCCGATACGCAGCCCGCTGCAACCGCGACAAGGGATCAGTCTCTCGGTACTTCAGCGGTCAGCGCATCGCCCCCAGGGACTTCGTCGACGAGCTGCTACGCCACGTGTCAGAGATCAGCGGGCAACCAGTAACCACTGAAGTCCAAGACCAAGCGCGCCGCCTGAGGATGGAGGCGTTGCGGGTCCGCAACGCCTCGCGCCACGAGGTCGAACAACTTCGGGAGAATCTTGGGTCAGCCGAGCGAGAGCTACACCTGGCCAGTGCCAGAGAGCGGCACTTGCTCCGAGCCTTGGAGCCGCTGAAGCGCAAGCTCACCAGACCGAGCAGCGCTACCGCCAACTGGAAGCTGACTGGGCTGCCACCCGCTACGCTTCCGGTGTGGGCGCCCTTGAGCTCTTCACCGATCCAGGGGTAGCCGATGAAGTCCGGGATGAACTGCTGGGTCTCAAGGCTGAACTTGAAGCGCTTCGTTCCGAGTTGTCCCGCGCACAATCGCTCAAGCATGCCGCGGAGGAGCGTTGCGTGCGACTGGAGGCTCGGCTCCTAGCAGCAGAGGCAGCGCTCGCAGCTGAGCGGTCAGCGAACCGATCCGGACCATCACGGGTCGGACTCGAGTCCGCCCGTATGGCTCTGAACCGGGAGTTCGGGCAGCGAGTAGGAACAATCCCCGACATGGATCATACAGGGAACGAACTGAGCGAGCTGCTGTTCCAGCGGGTAGCCGACTTCGTCTCAGTGGACCTGATTGCCAGCCTGACAGATGATTTCGAGTTACCCAAGAATCGACCAGACGATCAAACGCTATTGCGAAGGATCGCATGCGCATTCGACAAGTCCTCTGAGGAATGGGGCGGAAGCTCAACCTCGGGAACATTGCTCGCGGCTCCCCGATCAACCCCGCCAGGTCGGGCACTGCAAGAAAACAAGCCCGTTCTGATCTCGGTGATTCGCCCAGAAGCGGCGGCCGGGTATGCAAGGTCCGTTGGCCAGTCAGAGCTCACCTCGGTGGTGGTAGGCCGCTCGGTGCTGGTGCTCCCGTTGTCCATTCGCGGCATGGCAATCGGTGTGGTCAAGCTCATCCGGCTTGGCAGTCGTGAGCGCTTCGACCAGATGGACGTCGACTACCTCTACGATCTTGTCACCCGTGCCGCGCTGTCACTGGACATCGCCCGGCTGTACCGCGCCGAGTACAAGGTCGCCGCAGTGCTCCAGCGCTCGATGATCCCGGCCAGTCCGCCACAGATCCCCGGCGTGGAGATCGCTCACCGCTACGTGCCAGGCGGGCCCAGCACAGGGGTGGGCGGCGATTGGTTAGACGCGATCCAGCTGCCCGGCAGCCGGGTTGCCCTTGTGATCGGCGACGTGATGGGGCATGGGCTGCACTCTGCACAGGCGATGGCGCGGCTGCGTTCCGCCGTCCACGCATTGGCCAGTCTTGATACGCCACCCGCGCAGCTACTGCGCCACCTGGACAACCTCGCCCAGAAGCTCGGCGACGACCATCTCGCGACCTGCCTGTACGCGGTCTACGACCCGATCAACCGGACCTGCGAGCTGGCCAGCGCCGGACACATCCCGCCCGTCCTGGTGCACCCGGACGGCACCAACGAACTGCTGAACCTTCCCACCGGCGCACCGATCGGCGTCGGCGGAGTCCCGTTTCTCGCCCAGACCATCGACGTCTCGGACGGCTCGATGCTGGTGCTCTGCACCGATGGCCTGATCGAGGACCGGAACAGAGAGATAGGTACCGGCCTTGCCGCGCTCTGCGGCAGTCTGATCAACCCGGAGCAGGGTCCCGAGCAGGCCTGCGACGAGGTGTTGCGGCGGCTTCACTCGGACTACCGCATGGACGACGTCGCCCTGCTGGTGGCCCGCTTCGACGGCGTCGCCCCGTCCGAGGTGGCCACCTGGGACCTCACCGTGGACCACCGCGAGGTCCGCCGAGCCCGCGCGCTGGTCCGCGAGCAGCTGGCCGGCTGGCATCTGGAAGCGCTCAGCGACACCACCGAGCTGCTGGTCAGCGAGCTGGTGACGAACGCCGTCCGGGTCGCCCGGGACCGCGTCCAGCTGCAGCTGATCCGAGTGGACAAACTGCTGGTCGAGGTCAGCGACGACAATCACAACCTGCCCTCGCTGGAGCCGGCCGAACAGCTCAGCGAAACCGGCCGCGGCCTCACCGTAGTCGCCAAGCTCGCCGAGCGCTGGGGCACCGCCCGCAAGACAGTGGGCAAGGTCGTCTGGTTCGAGTGCGCCCTGAAAGCGCCTGGTTGTATCCCCGGCATAGCCGGGAGGAATTCGGAGGTTATTCCTGGGTCCAATGGCTTACCTGGCGTCGAAAGACTAAGGGGACCGTAGCATGCCAGTGAAGCGGTGGCCGGGTCCAGATATCAGGGACGGTGCGCCGCGGGACCCGCGCGATACGGCGAAAGCTGGATTGCCTGAACCCTAATCTCCAGTCGATTCAAAGACAGATCCGCCGGAAAGGTATCCGAAACCGGTGCCACTCCCTGCGTCAGGTCCTTCGAACGCCGATGCAACTCCGGGGAGCGGGGCGATGCCCAGCGAGGACATTCAAGGAGATGAGTGGGGCGCCTAAGTCGCCGCTAGCACGTACAACCAGGACGAACAGGGGATCACCTAAAGGGCGCGAGCCCCATGGTGACGGAGTGTCCGTAGTAGTCGCAGGAGTCACGACCTGCCAGGGAGGACGGGAAAGCCGTCCACAGGGCCAAGGGACACAGGTGACCGGATATCAACGGAACCGGGAGGTATGCGTAATGCAGAGCGCCGAAGCGGTACTTGATATCCTCCGTGAACGCGGTAGGCGAGGCCTGCCGTGCAACGAACTCTATCGGCAGATGTTCAACCCGCAGTTGTATCTCGTGGCCTACGGGCGCATCTACTCCAACAAGGGGGCAATGACACCCGGGGCGACAGGGGAAACCGCGGATGGCATGTCACTGGCGAAGATCGGACGCGTCATCGACGCGATGCGCCACGAGCGCCACCGGTTCAAGCCGGTCAAGCGGGTCTTCATCCCGAAGAAGAACGGGAAACGAAGGCCGCTGGGCCTGCCGTCCTGGACGGACAAACTGGTCGGCGAGGTGATGCGCCTCCTGCTGGAGGCGTACTACGAGCCGCAGTTCTCCGACCACTCCCACGGATTCCGCCCTGGTCGGGGCTGCCACACCGCATTGCGCGAGGTGGTCCGCACCTGGACCGGGACCAGCTGGTTCATCGAGGGCGACATCGCCCAGTGCTTCGACGCGCTCGACCATCGGGCGATGCTCGAAACACTGGCCGAGAAGATCCACGACAACCGGTTCCTGCGGCTTGTGCGCAACATGCTCAAAGCCGGATACCTGGAGGACTGGAACTGGAATGCCACGCTGAGTGGCGCTCCGCAAGGCGGTGTCCTGTCGCCCATCCTGTCCAACATCTACCTGCACCGGTTGGACACCTTCGTCGAGAAAGTTCTCATGCCGGAGCACACCCGAGGCGGACTCAGGGCGAGGAACCCCGAGTACCGCAGGGTCGGAGACGCTATCAAGCGTGCACGAAGGCGCGGAGACCGTACCGCCGTGCGCGCCTTGCGCAAACGACTTCATTCTCTCCCGAGTCAGGACATGAACGACCCGGGATATCGTCGCCTGCGCTATGTGAGATACGCCGACGACACCCTCCTCGGGTTCGCCGGGCCCAAGGCCGAAGCCGACGAGATCAAACAGCGCCTCGCACGGTTCCTGCGCGATGACCTCAAACTGGAACTGTCCGAGGAGAAGACCCTGGTCACCCATGCCAGAACACAGGCTGCCAGATTCCTCGGCTACGAGA
>NZ_JBIWFT010000080.1:0-9620 GCF_044763205.1 Kitasatospora sp. NPDC096204 | reverse complement strand
CGTGACCTGAGCCATGAAAAGTCTCCTAGCAGCGGTATGCGGGATGCAACGCGCCGATCCTACTGCCCGTCCCTGTTCCCGCGAGGGGACGGCCGAGCGGGTGACGTTGATCGAGCTCGTCGGTGGGCAGTCCGAGGGGTTCGTGGAGGTCGCGAACGACCCGCGAGTCAGCCCGAATGACTCCGTACACACGAACGGCCGACACCAGATCATCCAGAAACGGACTTAGCGTCCTCTGAGTGACTTCAGCTCCTCCTTTTCCACGGGTTTCAATCGGAGCGGACCGTGCCGGTTCCGGTTCTTCCGGGGCGTTTTGATTCCGGCCATTGATCGTCCTTTTTTGGCAGGCCGGGCGATGGTGGTCGGACTGTTCGACGGGAAACGTCCGAAAAGTGGGACTTCGGCGCGGTCGGTATTTTTTGGTATTCCGCCCCCTCGTGGGGCCTCACGAGTGCACCGGTCTCCAATTCAGTCACAGGAGTCACACCGGAAGGTGCCTGCGTTCGTGAGCGACTGGGGAGCCTTGAACGCGGGGGACTTTTCTGCAAGGATCTTCGAAGCGGAGCCCGATCACTGCGGGAAAGTCGGAACGAATTCCCGCGGCGGTCGGACCGCCCAGTTCCTCGGTAAGCACGGCGCGGGGTCCGCATCCTGCATGCGAGACGCCCGTGGGTACCGTCTGCAATTCCGGCCGCCGGTGTCCGGTCCTCCCCTCTTGAAACATTCGTCGGCGGGTGTACCCGCGCCCGCCGACGGCTGCGGAATTCCGGCCGAGCCTGCGGCCGATCCGCCGGAGGTGGTTCGAGGCCCGTGGCGGCACGGCCACGGGGGTGTCCCGTTCAGGGAGGCGCCGGCCGTCGGATTCCCCGTGCCCCGCACACTCCCCTCACCGGCAGCACCACCGCACCCGCTCCTTGTCGTCCAACGAAAGGTTCGGTCATGACATCCGTCGGGATCCTGTCCCTGGCGACGTACCTGCCCCAAGGCCTGCGAACGAACGACTGGTGGGGGCTTCCCCCCACCACGCCCTCGGGGGACAGCGTGGGCCCCACGCCCCGCAACCACTTCGACGCGGCCATGCAGCCCTACATCGACGACCCCTTCTTCGGGAGCGTGGAACGCCGCGTCGCGGCCCAGGGCGAGACCTCCCTGTCGCTCGGCGCGCAGGCGGCCACCCGCGCGCTGACCGCGGCGGGACTCGAACCGGGCGACATCGACGGGCTCATCGCGGTCTCCATGTTCCCCGACCGGGTGGGATCCGGTGACGCCGGCTACCTCGCGAAGGAACTGGGAACGGGAGGCGGCGCCTTCAACGTCGAGGCCACCTGCTCGGGATCCCTCTCCGCGCTGCTGACCGCGTGCGCGCTGGTCCGCTCGGGGCTGAAGAAGCGCGTCCTGGTCGTGGCCACCTCGATGCTGGCGAGGGCCATCGACGCCGACGACGTCACCCTCCGGCTGTGCGGCGACGCCGCGGGGGCGATGGTCGTGGGCGAGGTCGAGGAGGGCTTCGGGCTCCTGGGCGCCAAGACGCTCAACACCAGCGAGACCTGCGGTACCTGGAAGATGGACACGGTCGAGGACGGTTCGGGCACCACGGCCGGCGGCCGACGCATCCGTCTCCGGGTGGACCCGTCGATCGCGCACGTCTTGCGCTACACCGCGGAACCGTTCCTTCTGGAGACCGTCGACGGCGCCCTTGAGGCAGCCGGCGCCACCCGGGACGACGTGGCCGCCTTCATCGTGAACACCCCGACCGCCTGGCACGCCGACTTCTCCGCACGCGCACTCAAGGTCGCCTCCGAGAGGGTCGTCAACACGTTCCCGCGGGTCGCGAACATCGGGCCGGTCCTGATGCCGTTCAACGCCTTCACCGCCGCCTCGCAGGGCCTCGTCAAGCCGGGGGACCTGACCGTCCTCTACACCTTCGGCGGTCAGGCGGAGGCCGGGGCCGCGGTGTTCCGCTGGTCCGACACGATCCTCGCGCCCGAGCCGGAGCCGGCCACCGTCTTCAACGCGCCGCGCCTCTGACCCACTGCGGCTCCTCTGCCTCCGCGCCATCCCCGGTGCGGCAGCACGGACACCCCGGCACGCCATCACCTCGGCACGCCATCACCTCGGCACGCCATCACCCCGACATGTCATCACCTCGACATGCCAACACCCCGACACGCCAACACCCCGACACCCCCTCGCGCCAACACGCCATCACGTCAGCACACCGACACACGGAGACCACTGTGAGCGACATCCACGACAGCATCCACGCCTACATCCTGGCGAACATCATCAAGGACACCGACCCGAGCGCGCTGCCCGACGACCTCGAGCTCGTGGAGAGCGGCGTCCTGGACTCCATAGGCATCATGAAGCTGGTCACGTTCCTGGAGACCACCTTCGACATCGAGGTCGGCGTCAGCCACCCGCGCGAGTACTTCAAGTCCGTCACCCACATCGTCGAGTACGTCGAGGTGCGCGTCGGGGGCGCCGGTAATGAAGGCTGATCCGACCGTAGCGCCGGACTCCCTCGACCAGTACCTCAGCCGCACCGCCGAGCGCCTTCCGGACGGCGAAGCCGTCGTCGGCAGCGACGGACGCGGCATCACCTTCCGGGAGCTCCACCGCCTGTCCGCCAAGGTCGCGGCGTACCTGTCACGCCACGGCGTGGGGCCGGGCGACCGCGTGGGCCTGCTGCTGCCCAAGTCCCCCGAGACGGTCGCCGTCATGCTCGGCACGCTGCGCGCCGGCGCCGCCTACGTCCCCATCGACGCGAACGGCCCCGCCGAACGCGCGGCCAAGATCCTCTCCGACTGCGCGGTCCGCGTCGCCTTCACCACACCGGACGCCCTTCTGCGCCTCGACCGGACGGCCGCCCAACCGCACCTGACGCCGGTCCTGCTGGCCCCCGGCGCACAGGAACCGTCCGACACATCCCACGCGGTGTGGGCCGATGTCCTCGCGGCGGACGAGAAGGACGCCCCGCGGGTCGAGCCCGATCCCGACCGACTGGCCTACCTGCTCTACACATCCGGCTCCACCGGAACCCCCAAGGGCGTGGCCATCACCCACCGCAACGCCGTCAGCTTCGTCGAATGGGCCTCGGCCGCCTTCGCCGTCACCGAAGCCGACCGGCTGTCCGGCCACGCGCCGTTCCACTTCGACCTGTCCGTCTTCGACGTCTACGCCGCGCTGCGCAACGGTGCCGGCGTCCACCTCATCGACACCGACCTCGCGGCCAGCCCGCGCCACCTCGCGAGATTCGTCTCGTCGCGCAGGATCACCATCTGGTACTCGGCCCCGGCCATCCTCGGCGCGATCGGTGCGATGGAACCCGCCCCGCCGGCCCCCGCGGACCTGCGGCTCGTCCTCTTCGCGGGTGAGCCCTTCCCCCCGGCGAAACTGCGCCGCATCAAGCAGACCTGGCCGGGCCCCGACTACTTCAACCTCTACGGGCCCACCGAGACCAACGTCTGCACCTACCACCCCATCCCCGACGAGGTCCCCGACGACCGCCACGACCAGTACCCCATCGGTGCGCCGTGCTCCCACTGCGACGCGCTGCTCGTCGACGAGGACCACAAACCCGTCGACGGGGAGGAGGGGTTCCTCGCGATCGCCGGCCCCTCGGTCTTCCCGGGGTACTGGCGCGACGGGCGGCCGGTGCAGGCGGCGTCGCACTTCACCACCGACGACGGGCGCCTCTGGTACGACACCGGTGACGTCGTCCGGCGGGAGGGGGGCGTCTTCGTCTTCCGGGGTCGACGCGACCGGATGGTCAAGCGCCACGGCTACCGGATCGAGCTCGACGAGATCGAGAAGGCCCTGGCGGCCCACCCGGAGCTGAGCGACGCGGCCGTGGTCAGCACCGACAGCGACGGCCAGTGCGTCATCACCGCGTTCATCGTCGCTCCTACCGGGGCGCCGTCCGCACCGGACCTGAAGCGCTACACCCAGGGGTACCTGCCCCGGTACATGCTCCCCGACCGGTTCCAGGCCCTGGAGGAGCTGCCCCGTACGTCCACAGGAAAGACCGACTACCGTCATCTGGAGGGCCTGTGCCAAGCGGAACCGACGAGCGACAACGAGAACTCTTCGAACGTGCTGCGGACTTCGCCCGCCAGAATCTGAACGACGACATCCCCGGCCGCAACCGGGACGGGGTCTTCGACCGGGCCGCCTGGAAGCTGTGCGCCGAATTCGGTCTGCTGAAGATGGCGATCCCGGACGAGGGCGAGTCGATGCCCCGGCTCAGCGACCTGATCGCGGTCATGGAGGGGCTCGGCTACGGGAGCGACGACCAGGGCCTGCTCTTCTCGCTCAACGCCCACCTCTGGACCACCATGGTCCCGCTGGTGCTGTACGGCACCCAGGAGCAGCGGGAACGCTACCTGCCCGGGCTGGCCGACGGAACGCTGATCGGGGCCAACGCCTCGACCGAGCCGGAGGCGGGCTCGGACGTCTACGCGATGAAGACGACCGCGCGGCCCGCCGACGGTGGCGGCTACTTCCTCGACGGCACCAAGACGTACATCACCAGTGCCCCGGTGGCCGACCTCCTCGTCATCTACGCCACCCTCGACGAAGACGCCGGACCGCTCGGGATCACCGCCTTCCTCGTGGACGCCGACACCCCCGGCCTGGAACGCAGCCCCGCCTTCGACAAGATGGGGCTGCGCACCGCGGCGATGGGCCGTGTGGACCTGAAGCAGTGCTGGGTGCCCGACAGCGCCGTGCTCGGGCGGCCCGGTCGCGGAAGCTGGGTCTTCGAGAGCGCCATGGAGTACGAGCGCGGCTCCATCCTGGCGGCATGCCTGGGCGTGATGCGCCGCCAGGTGGAGAACGCTGTCCAACACGCCCGCCGGCGACAGCAGTTCGGCGAGCCGATCGGGAAGTTCCAGGCCGTCTCCCACCGCATCGCCGAGATGAAGGTCCGGCTCGACGCCGCGCGCGCACTCGTCCAGCGGATCGGCGTGCTCAAGGACGAGGGCAAGGACGCCACCCTGGAGGCGGCCGTCGCCAAGCTGTACGTCTCCGAGGCGTACGTCCAGTCCTCGCTCGACGCCGTGCGTCTCCAGGGGGCGAAGGGCTACCTGTCCGCCAATCCCGAGTCATGGCAGCTCAGGGACGCCGTCGGGTCGTTGCTCTACTCGGGGACGTCCGACATCCAGCACAACATCATCGCTCGCGAACTGGGCCTCTGAGGCCCGTCCGACGACCGGGCCGTGACGGTGCGGTGGGCCGGGTGGAATCGACGGGGACGGTCGATTCCACCCGGCCCACCGTGTCACATCCCACCGCCGGGAGTGACCACGCCGTCGACGACCAGGGTCCGGCCGGTGATCCAGCCGGCGTCGGGGGAGCGCAGGAAGGCGACCGCGCCCGCGACGTCCTCCGGGACGCCGAGGCGGCCCAGCGGGTAGGCGGCGACCTTCTCCTCGCGGCCCTCGTGCGGTGCCCGGGGTCGGGTCGTTGGGCGGTGCTGTTCTGGGCGGAGTCCGTGGGGGCCTGTCCGGTCCGGCGGGTCGCTGTCCTGTTCCCGTCCCGTCTTCCGGGGGTGTTGTGCTGTCAGGTCTGTCTTGACACTCCAGGTCGTATCCAGAATATTAGATACGTCCCGAGGGTCGGGGTGGTGGCCGGTCACCGGAAGGGGTGTGTGTGGTGGACCTGGATCCACTGGCCGTGCACAAGGCGCTCGCCAATCCGGCGCGTGCGGAGTTCCTGCGCTGGCTCAGGACGCCCGAACGCTACTTCGACGAGGCGTACTACCGTGAGCGCGGCGTCGGTTTCCACATCGGCGTGTGCGTCACCGACTTCTGCGAGCGTTCCGGGCTGGCCCAGTCGGTGGTCTCCGGGTACCTGCAGATCCTGCGGGAGGCGGGACTGCTGGTGTCCGAACGCGTCGGCAAGTGGACCTTCTACCGGCGCAACGAGGAGACCATCGCCGCTTTCGCCGCGTACGCGCGCGACGAACTCTGACACTCCCGCACCACCCGCCCGTGTCACGCGCCCGCCTGCTGCCCGTCCCTGTGCCGTCCTTTCGCGCGCCATCCGCTCGCGTACTGCTTTCTCGTACCGTCTCCTCTTCTGGTGGGGGCGCCCGGCCGGCGTCCCTGCTTTTCTTCGACTTCATATATCCAATTATCTAGATTTGTGTATCTGTTGGAGGTTGTTTCCGTGTCCCGTGCCGCTCCTGCCCGTACCGTTCTGGCCGTACCCGTCCTGGCTCTGGGCGTGTTCGGCATCATCACCACCGAGATGGGCGTCGTCGGGGTCCTGCCCGCCATGGCCCGGCGCCTGCAGGTGACTCCCGCCACCGCGGGTTGGCTGGTCGGCGCGTTCGCCCTCACTGTCGCCGTCACCGGCCCCGCCGGCGTGCTCCTCGCTTCCCGCCTGCGCCGGAAAACCGTCCTGGCGACGGCACTTGCCGTCTTCGCCGCCTCCAACGCGCTCTACGCGCTCAGCGATTCCTTCCCGCTCGTCCTCGCCTTCCGGATCCTGCCCGCCCTGTTCCACCCCGTCTTCTTCGCTCTCGCCCTCACCGCCGCCACCCGCCTCGCCCCACCCGGGCGCGGCGCCCGCGCCGCGACCACCGTCTTCGCCGGCGTCAGTGCCGGCTTCGCGTTCGGCGTCCCCCTCACCTCCTACCTCGCCGACCACCTCGGCCTGCCCGCAGCGTTCTGGAGCACCGCCGCCCTCGACCTCATCGCCTGCGCGGCCGTCCTCACCTGCTTCCCCGACCTGCCCGAGACCCGACACCCCACCTACCGCGGACAGCTGGGCATCCTGCGCCGCCCGCGCCTGTGGCTGGCCGTCGCCGCCGTCACCCTCCTGTTCGCCGCGATGTTCAGCGGCTACGGCTACATCGCCGAATACCTCGAACACGTCACCGGCCTCGACACCTCCCTCACCGGCCCCGCCCTGATGGCCTTCGGCGTCGTCATGACCGCCGGCAACCCCGTCTACGGCCGCCTGCTGGAACGCCACCCGCTGCGCACCGCGACCGCCTACCCGCTCCTGTGCCTCGCGCTCTACCTCCTCGTCGACGCCGCCGGCCCCCACCGCGCCCCCATGCTCGCCACCGTCCTGCTCTGGGGCGCCGTCCACTCCGGCGGCCTCGCCGTCGCCCAGTCCTGGCTCGCCCGCGATGCCACCGACGCCCCCGAGTTCGGCAACAGCCTCTTCATCTCCTTCTCCAACCTCGGCATCACCCTCGGCACCGCCCTCGGCGGAACCGTCGTCACCACCGTCGGCCCCCGCCACCTGCCCCTGGCCGGCGCCGCCCTGGCCGCCGCCGCCCTCGCCGCCGTCCTCCTGCGCCGCCGCCTCGGCCCCGACCACCCCCGCCCGCTGCAGGACACCCCGCACGAGACCCGCCCCGCCCCCACCCCCTGACCCCGGCCCCGGTCCCGGAGCCACCCCCCGGCCCCGGGGCTGGCACGGTGGCCGAGAGCAGTTCGCGCGTCCCGACCCGGACGGTGACGGCGACACACCCACGGACGGCAGCGCCACCGACCCCCTCCGACACCCCGACCACCCCTGCCGCAGGAAGCAGGGAACACACCCCGGCCCCGGCCCCCGGAAGCACGCCCCCGCCCCGCCCCGTGCCCCGTCCCACCCCGTCCCACCCCGGCCCGGGCGGTGACGGTGACGCGGCCACGGACGGCAGCGCCGCCGGCCCCTCCGACACCCCGGCCCCGGCCGCGGAAGCACACCCCGTCCCCGTGCCGTGTCGTCGTGTCCTGCTCCTGCGCGCGGGGCCATGGCACGCGCGGTGCCCGGGTCGTAGCCGTTGAAGGGCGCTCGGTCGGCGGTGCTGCTGCGGGTGGTGGCCCGGGCGTCGATGGTGAGAGGAGGGGCCGGGGTGCGGGTGCTCGCGCATCGCCGCCTGTGCGTCCACGGCGACCAGTCGCGCCGCCGGGACGCTACTGTCCTTCAGTAGGCGCAGCACGTCGGCCTCGCGGGTCAGCAGCCCCGGGGCGTGGCGGCGGTGGAACGGTTTGACGAAGGAGCGCAGCACCAGCGCGTACGGGCCGGTCCCGCCGGGGCGTTCCACGTCCAGGCGGCGCATCCGCGAGGTCCATCCGCCTTTCAGTGCGCTGACCGCGCCGATGCGCTCACCGGGCGCGAGGTGTCCCTCGATCCACCGGCGCGTGCCGTCCCATCCCTGGCTCCAGTCCCCGTCCTCGGTCACGGGCGCCGAGCCTACGCCCTCCGCTCCCCGGGCCCCGCTCCCCGCTCCCCGGGTCACGGGGCCCGGGTCACGGGGCCCGGATTCCGGCGGGTGCCCGAGGGTGTCTGCGGTGTCGGTGGGGGTCCGGGCGTCGGAGTCTGGCGTGTCGTCATCGTCCGTGCGAGGCGGCTCGGGGGGTGAACTCCCGTGCTGTGGGCGCGGGTTCGCGGCCGGTGCTGTGGGGGCGTGGGGGTGTCCCCGCCCGGCCCGTGGCCCGGGGCCTGACTCGCCTCATGCTCCCGGGGCCTGACTCGCCTCATGCTGCTGGGGTCCGGGGTTGTTCTCATGTTGTTGGGGTTGGGGTTGTTTTCATGTTTTTGGGGGTTGTTGTGCTTCGGTGTCTGCGGCGGCGATCACTGCGGGTAGTAGGCCTGGGAATCGTTGTTCCAGTTCTTCGGTGCGTAGGGCGTTCATTTTGGTGGTGCCGACGTAGTACTGGCGTAGTACGCCGGCTTCGCGTAGGACGCTGAAGTGGTGGCTGGAGGTGGATCGTCCGACTGGTAGGTCGATGGAGCCGCAGCTGAGGTCGGTTCCGGAGTGTGCGAGTGTGCGTACCACTGTCCTGCGGGCCGGGTCGGCGAGTGCCTCCAGTACTTGCTGGACGCTCACGTCCTCCATGCCAGGGTGCACGATCACCCGCGCTGCCACGCGTGCCCGTCCCACACCCACCACCCCTTCCCAATATTCGACCCCCGTCCGTTCGATGGTCAAAGACCGCGCGGTGCGCGCGACTTCACGCGCATGACGCTACCAGGGCCGATCGCTCCGTCTGCCGGCGTTCGGTCCGGTGGGTGAAGCCGCACGCCCCTGCCGCGGCGTCCGCGAGCGTGTCCCTGCCCCGCGGCGAGGGCGTGTGGCGGGGGCGTGTGGTGGGGGTGTGTGGCAGGGCTGCGTACGACCCGCCGCGGTCTATGCAGGGCAGGGCAGGGGGAGGGCAGGGCGGTGCAGGGGGAGGGGAGGGGAGGCGGGGGTGGGGGGTGGGGGTGGGGGTTCGTGTGGTTTTCCGGTGGTGGTGGGAGTCCCGTGTCGCTTGTGGTGGTTGTCGTCGAGAGCCCGGGTGATCGGTCACCGGTGTGTGGCGGTCCCATTGGCGTTCGGTCACGGGAGGGTGCGTGGGTGAGGATCGGTGGCATCGAGGTTCTGGCGGTCATGGGCGGAGCGGGTGTCGAGAGGGCTGCCGGCATCCTCGCCCGTCCCGGTGTCGAGGATCCGTGGGCCGCATCAATCAGCGCCGCCGCCCGCCGATCGGAAAGGCCCTCACTGACTCCTCGTATCTGTCGGCCATCGGCGGCGTCCCAGTGCGCGTCATTGAGGCCCAGATCAGCATCGCCTGCTCGGACGGCACCGACTTTGCCGGCTCCTATCGGCTGGTGACCACCCTGCTGGACGCTCA
>NZ_JBIWFT010000079.1:0-10496 GCF_044763205.1 Kitasatospora sp. NPDC096204 | reverse complement strand
CCACGAACGGCAGCCGCCTGATAGCCACACCCAGCACCCCTGGGTGGTCCAACCCTACGAATGACCAGACCAACCCGGCTCAGAAGGTAGAGCCGCCTGAACCCCCACCCGCCGGTCCCGCTTCGCGCGGGCTCCCGGGCCCCGACAGGGGCGCGGGGCCCGCGCGAAGCGGAAGGCCGCCGCCCGCACCGCGCCCCAGCGGCCCCTTCAGCCGCCGGTCACCCGTCCGTCCGCGCGATCAGCAGCAGCAACGCGTCGTCCCGCAGCTCCCCGCCCGTGTGCGCCAGCAGGTCCGCGTACACCCGCCCCACCGCCGCCTCCAGTTCCCCCGCCGAGCGCGCGGCTCCCCGTACCAGCGGCCCGACCCGCTCCGCCAGCGGGTAGAACTCCCCGTTCGTCCGGTGCCGCGCCTCGATCACCCCGTCCGTGCAGAGCACCAGCACGTCCTCCGCGCCGAACGGCTGCCCCCAGGTCGTCGGCTCCCCCGCCGCCAGCCGGCCGAGCCCCAGCGGCACCCAGGGGTCGGGCGCGTGCAGCACATGCGCCCGCCCGTCGCCGTCCACCCGGATCGGCGGCACGTGCCCGTACTGCAGCAGCTCCATCTCCCCCGGCGTCCGGAACTCCGCGAACAGCGCCGTGGTGAACTCCCCGTCCGGCACGTGCCGTTCGACGCTGGCCTCGATCCGCGCGGCGACGCCGCGCAGCCCGGCCTCGTCGTACGCCGCCTCGCGGAACGCGCCCAGCACCACGGCCGCGGTCTGCACCGCCGCCAGCCCCTTGCCGCGGACGTCCCCGACCGCGACCCGGGTGCCGTGCGGTGTTTCCAGCACCGAGTACAGGTCCCCGCCGATCCGTGAGGCGTCCGCCGCCGACACGTACCGCACCGCGAGCCGCAGCGGTCCGACGGCCGGCCCCGGCAGCTGCAGCAGCGCCCGCTGGGCGGCCTCGGCGACGGAGCTGACGGCCGCGAAGGCCGCCGCCCGCCGCATCCGGATCTTGGCGACCCAGGCCGAGAACAGCGTCAGCACGACGTAGCTGACCATCGCCCCGTACAGGAAGCGGGCGTCGTTGATGTTGTCGACCTCGTCGTGGTGACTGAGTCCGAACACCGTGACCAGCCCGAGGAAGCAGACCAGGAGCAGTTCGCCGGGTTTCAGGGTCAGCGCCGCCACGGTCGGCACCACGGTCATCAGCGGGGCGAGGTAGCGGTCCTTGCCGGAGAGGAAGTCCGCGAGCCCGACCAGCAGGACGGCGACCAGTGCCGGGGTGGCACGACGCCAGAACGGCACGTCCTGGAGGTCGGCGGCGAGCAGGGCGCCGCGCTGCCGGTCCGGCGGCAGTCCGGCTGCCGTGGGAGCCGAGGGAGACTGGGCGCGGCGGAGCGGAAACACATACCGAACATAAGGGACGATCACGGACGAGGCCCCACCGGCCCGTCCCCCGCGCCGCCGGACGTCCCCACCCCACCCCGCCCAGGGATACCCTGGAGGGGTATGGTGGCAGTAGCAGAGTCGTTGTCGGCGCCGCATCCCGGGCAGCACCCGGGCCGCCCTGTCCTCCCGGAGGCCTCCATGTCCAGCACCATCACCTACACCGTGTCCGGCATGAGCTGCGGCCACTGTGAGAAGGCGATCAGCGAGGAGGTCTCCGCCCTGGCCGGGGTCACCGGGGTCGCCGCCGACTCCACGGCCGGAACCGTGACGATCTCCTCCGCCGCCCCGTTGGACGACGAGCAGGTGCGCGCCGCGATCGACGAGGCCGGCTACGAGCTGGTCGGCCGCAGCGCCTGAACCACCCGGCCCGGCGGGGGCGTCGAACCGCCCCCGCCCTCCGCCCGACCAAGGAGCTGATCCGCATGAGCACGTCCGCCCCGGACCTCGGGGCACGGGACCGGGTCGAGCTGTCGATCGGCGGGATGACCTGTGCCTCCTGCGCGGCCCGGATCGAGAAGAAGCTCAACCGGATGGACGGCGTCGAGGCCACCGTCAACTTCGCCACCGAGAAGGCCCGGGTCGACTTCGGCCCCGGCACCACGGTCGAGGAGCTGATCGCCACCGTCGAGCGCACCGGCTACACCGCCGAACTCCCCCCGCCCCCGGCCCCGGCCGCCCCCGAACCCGGACCCGGACCCGAGCCCGAGCCCGAGCCCGCCGACCCTCTGCGCGACCGGCTGCTGATCAGCGCCGTCCTCAGCCTCCCGGTCGTCCTGCTGTCGATGGTCCCGGCCCTCCAGTTCACCGACTGGCAGTGGCTGGCCTTCGCCCTCACCGGCCCGGTCGTGGTCTACGGCGGCCTGCCCTTCCACCGCGCCGCCTGGACCAACCTGCGGCACGGCGCCGCCACCATGGACACCCTGGTCTCGCTCGGCACCCTGGCCGCCTTCGGCTGGTCCTGCTGGGCGCTGTTCTGGGGCCACGCCGGACGACCCGGGATGCGCCACGAGTTCTCGCCGTCCGTCGGCGACACCGACCCCTCCTCCTCGCTCTACCTGGAGACCGCCGCCGCCGTCACCGTGCTGATCCTGCTCGGCCGCTGGCTGGAGGCCCGTTCCAAGCGCCGGGCCGGCGCCGCCCTGCGCGCCCTGCTCGACCTCGGCGCCAAGGACGTCGCGGTGCTCCGGGACGGGCGGGAGGTACGGCTGCCGGTGGACCGGCTGACGGTCGGCACCCGCTTCGTGGTCCGCCCCGGCGAGAAGATCGCCACCGACGGCACGGTGGTCGAGGGCGCCTCGGCGGTGGACGCCTCGATGCTGACCGGCGAGTCCGTCCCGGTCGAGGTCACCGTCGGCGACGCCGTCACCGGCGCCACCGTCAACGCGGGCGGCCGACTGGTGGTCGAGGCCACCCGGGTCGGCGCGGACACCCGGCTGGCCCGGATGGCCAAGCTGGTCGAGGAGGCCCAGAACGGCAAGGCCGCCGCCCAGCGGCTGGCCGACCGGATCTCCGCCGTCTTCGTCCCGGTCGTCATCCTGATCGCCCTGGCCACCCTGGTGGTCTGGCTGCTGGCCACCGACAGTCCCACGGAGGCCTTCACCGCGGCCGTGGCCGTCCTGATCATCGCCTGCCCGTGCGCCCTGGGCCTGGCCACCCCGACCGCGCTGATGGTCGGCACCGGCCGCGGCGCCCAGCTCGGCATCCTGATCAAGGGCCCCGAGGTGCTGGAGACCACCCGCACCGTGGACACCGTCATCCTGGACAAGACCGGCACCGTCACCACCGGCCGGATGGCCCTGGTCGCCGTGCACACCGCCGAGGGCGTGGACGGGGCCGAGGCGCTGCGCCTGGCCGGCGCCGTCGAGCACGCCTCCGAGCACCCGATCGCCCGGGCGGTCGCCGAGGCCGCTGCCGAAGCCGGCGAACTGCCCGCCGTCGCGGACTTCCGCAACGTGCCCGGACGGGGCGTGGAGGGGGTCGTGGCGGGCCGCACGGTCGTCGCCGGGCGCGAGGCCCTGCTGGCCGACCGCGCACTGCACCTGCCGCCCTCCCTGGCCCGTGCCAAGGCCGCCGCCGAGGCGGCCGGCCGCACCGTGATCGCGGTCGGCTGGGACGGCGAGGCCCGGGCCGTGCTGGAGGTCGCCGACGCGGTCAAGCCGACCAGCGCCGAGGCCGTCGGCAGGCTGCGCGCACTGGGCCTGACCCCGGTGCTGCTCACCGGCGACAACCGGGCGGTGGCCGGGGCCGTGGCGGCCGAGGTCGGCATCCCGCCGGAGCACGTGATCGCCGAGGTGCTCCCCGAGGAGAAGGTCGCCACCGTCAAACGGCTGCAGGCCGAGGGCAGGGTCGTGGCGATGGTCGGCGACGGCGTCAACGACGCCGCCGCGCTCGCCCAGGCCGACCTGGGCCTGGCGATGGGCACCGGCACCGACGCCGCCATCGAGGCCGGCGACCTCACCCTGGTCCGCGGCGACCTCCGCTCGGCGGCCGACGCCATCCGGCTCTCCCGCCGCACCCTGGCCACCATCAAGGGCAACCTGTTCTGGGCCTTCGGCTACAACGTGGCGGCGATCCCGCTGGCCGCGGCCGGCCTGCTCAGCCCGGTGATCGCCGGGGCCGCGATGGCCTTCTCCTCGGTCTTCGTGGTCACCAACAGCCTGCGGCTGCGCCGCTTCCGGCCCGCCTGAGCCCGGACACCCCGCCGCACGCGCGAGGGCCCCGGACCGACACCGGTCCGGGGCCCTCGGGTCTGTCCGGGCTCGTCTCAACGCCCCAGCAGCTCGCCGCCGTTGCAGTGCAGGATCTCGCCGGTGATGAACCCGGCCTCGGACGAGGCCAGGAAGTGCACCGCCGCCGCGACCTCACCGGTCTCGCCGATCCGGCCGAGCAGGGTGCGGGCGGCCCGACGGGAGACCTCGGCCTCGTCCAGCCGCGGCCCGAAGAACTCGGTGCCCGCGACGGTGCCCGGCGCGACGATGTTGGCGGTGATGCCCGACGTGCCCAACTGGGCGGCCAGGAAGTGGTTCCAGGCGTGCAGCGAGGCCTTCGCCGCGCCGTACGAGCCGGCCCCGCGCAGGGCGGCGATGGAGCTGATGGTGACCACCCGGCCGGAGCCCGGGGTGAGCCGGTCGCGGACCGACTCGGTGAGCAGCACCACGGTGAGCACGTTGCGCTCGAAGTCGCCGCGCCAGCGCGCCAGCAGGGCGTGCGGGCCGCCACCGACCACGGTCTCCCGGCTGCCGGCGTTGTTGATCAGGACGTCGATCCGCTCGGGCAGATCGGCGAGCGCGGCCTCGACGGCGTCCGGGTCGGCGAGGTCGCACACCAGCGGGGTGACGTTCGGCCCGAGGTCGGCCGCGGCCTTCTCCAGGACCTCCCGGCGGCGGCCCACGATCACCACGCGGTCACCGGCCTCGACGAACCGACGCGCGACTTCGTAACCGATTCCCGTGCCACCGCCGGTGACGACGACGTTCCTGGCCATCTGCCCACTCCCTCCCCAGTTCCGCCGTCGCGTGGCGAATGGCGCGACGGTCCGTACCGGAATGCCACGATTCCTATCACGCTCGGTTGCCGTGACTGCGGGGAGGGTGACGTCCCGCCCGTGTGAACGTGTGATATGGGCGAGGTACGACGCGCACACGGAGCGTGGCGAGAGGCAGCTCACACCCCCCGGGCGTAACTTCTCGCACCCTGATACGTCTTAGGTTGGTAGTGCGGCAGTTTTCCGATGGGCGGGGACACGTTGAACGGCATCGTGTCCCCGCGCTTCCAGCGGGTTGTCGCCGACGGGGCTCCGGCGGGCCCCGGGAACGGTCGTCGGCTCTCGACGGCCTTCGCGCACGACGCCGGGGTTCTGGCGGGCCTGGGACGCTTTGAGCGGCCGTCCCTGGCTGCGGCCGGCCCCGGAGTCGTGCGCCGTACGGTTCCGTCCCCGCGCGGGCCCTCGGGCGCGCCACCGGGACGCGAAGGGGCCCGACCGCTCAGACAGCGGCCGGGCCCCTTTCAGCTTCCGCGCGGGCCGGTGGTCGGCTCCGCTCCGGTCAGCGGGCGTCCAGCGGGACGTAGTCGCGGATCGCGGTGCCGGTGTAGATCTGGCGCGGGCGGCCGATCCGGCTGGTCGGGTCGTTGATCATCTCGTGCCAGTGGGCGATCCAGCCCGGCAGCCGGCCGAGCGCGAACAGCACGGTGAACATGCTGGTCGGGAAGCCCATGGCGCGGTAGATCAGACCCGTGTAGAAGTCCACGTTCGGGTACAGCTTGCGCGAGATGAAGAAGTCGTCCTTGAGGGCGTGCTCCTCCAGCTTGAGCGCGATGTCCAGCAGCTCGTCGTTCTTGCCGAGCTGGCCGAGGACCTCGTGCGCGAGCAGCTTGACCTGGGCGGCGCGCGGGTCGAAGGCCTTGTAGACCCGGTGGCCGAAGCCCATCAGCTTGACGCCGGCTTCCTTGTTCTTCACCTTCGTGATGAAGGCGTCGACGTCGCCGCCGTCCTTCTGGATGCTCTCCAGCATCTCCAGCACGGCCTGGTTGGCGCCGCCGTGCAGCGGGCCCCACAGGGCCGAGATGCCGGCCGAGATCGAGGCGAACAGGTTGGCGTGGCTGGAGCCGACCAGGCGCACGGTGGAGGTCGAGCAGTTCTGCTCGTGGTCCGCGTGCAGGATGAGCAGCTTGTCCAGCGCGTTGACGACGACCGGGTTGAGCTCGTAGTCCTCGGCGGGGACGGCGAAGGTCATCCGCAGGAAGTTCTCGACGTAGCTCAGGTCGTTGCGCGGGTAGACGAAGGGCTGGCCCATCGCCTTCTTGTACGCGTACGCGGCGATCGTCGGCAGCTTGGCGAGCAGGCGCACGGTCGACAGGTGGCGCTGGGCCGCGTCGAACGGGTTGTGGCTCTCCGGGTAGAACGTGGACAGCGCGCCGACCACCGAGGACAGCATGGCCATCGGGTGGGCGTCCCGCGGGAAGCCCTGGAAGAAGCGCTTGACGTCCTCGTGCAGC
Source organism: Kitasatospora sp. NPDC096204 (assembly GCF_044763205.1). Taxonomy (NCBI): domain Bacteria; kingdom Bacillati; phylum Actinomycetota; class Actinomycetes; order Kitasatosporales; family Streptomycetaceae; genus Kitasatospora; species Kitasatospora sp. NPDC096204. The sequence continues at coordinate 4,068 of NZ_JBIWFT010000079.1, read as the reverse complement.
AGGGTGTGCTGGGTGATCTCGCGGTTGAACTCCGCCAGCTGGTCCGCGTTCGGCAGCTCACCGTTGATCAGGAGGTACGCGGTCTCGATGAAGCCGCCATCGGAGGCGAGCTGCTCGATCGGGTAGCCGCGGTACCGCAGGATGCCGTTGTCGCCGTCCACGAAGGTGATCGCGGACTTGTACGCGGCGGTGTTACCGAAGCCGTTGTCCAGGGTGACCAGGCCGGTCTGCGGGAGCAGCTTCGAGATGTCGAAGCCGGAGTTGCCCGCAGTGCTCTCGACGACGGGGTACTCGTACTCGCCGTCCTGGTACCGCAGTACTACCGAGTTGTCGCTCACGTCTTCCTCACCGACGAAATGAATCCTCTTCCAAGGTGCCCTGACTGTCTCTACCATCCCCCATCCGGAGGACAGTCGCGCACCCGGGGTGGCCCGAAAGGGCCCGCCCCTACAAAACCTGCCGCCGCAGCCGGTACGAACCGGACAAGATCGGCACCACCCTAGGCTCTGCCGTAAATCTCTTCACGTCAAGAGAACATTAGAGGCAACCATCCCGTTGGATAATCATCCAGTTGACAGTCGATGATCGAGCGCCGTGTGCCTCCGACCTGCGCTGACGGCCCGAACGGCCTGTCCGATCGCCTTGCGTGACCCCACCAGCACCACCAGTTTCCTCGCCCTGGTCACAGCCGTGTAGAGCAGGTTCCGCTGGAGCATCGTCCAAGCGGACATGGTGACCGGAATCACCACGACCGGGTACTCGCTGCCCTGCGAGCGGTGGATCGTCACCGCGTACGCGTGGGCGAGCTCGTCCAGTTCGTCGAACTCGTACACCACCTCCTCGTCCTCGTCGGTGAGCACCGTCAACCGCTGGTCGTCCACGCTGAGGGCGGTCACCACTCCCACTGTGCCGTTGAAGACGCCGTTCCGCCCCTTGTCGTAGTTGTTGCGGATCTGGGTGACCTTGTCCCCCACCCTGAACGTGCGGCCGCCGAAGCGACGCTCGGCCAGCCCCTCCCTGGCCGGCGTCACCGCCGCCTGGAGCAGGGTGTTCAGGTTCCCCGCGCCGGCCGGACCGCGGTGCATCGGCGCCAGCACCTGCACGTCCCGGCGCGGGTCGAAGCCGAACTTCTGCGGGATCCGGCGCGCCACCACGTCCACCGTCAGCCCGGCCGCCCGCTCCGCGTCGTCCTCGGCGAACAGGAAGAAGTCCGCCAGTCCGTCCGTCAGCGGCGGCCTGCCCTCGTTGATCCGGTGCGCGTTGGTCACCACGCCGGACTGCTGCGCCTGCCGGAAGATCCTGGTCAGGCGCACCGACGGGATCGGCCCGCCCTCGGCCAGCAGGTCCCGCAGCACCTCCCCGGCACCCACCGAGGGCAGCTGGTCCACGTCCCCCACGAACAGCAGGTGAGCCCCCGGCGGCACCGCCTTGACCAGCTTGTTCGCCAGGATCAGGTCCAGCATCGAGGCCTCGTCGACCACCACCAGGTCCGCGTCCAGCGGCCGGTCCCGGTCGTACGCGGCGTCCCCGCCCGGCTTCAGCTCCAACAGCCGGTGCACCGTCGAGGCCTCCACCCCGGTCAGCTCCGCCAGCCGCTTCGCCGCCCGGCCGGTCGGCGCCGCCAGCACCACCTTGGCGCGCTTCGCCAGCGCCAGCGTCACGATCGACTTCACCGTGAACGACTTCCCGCAGCCCGGACCGCCCGTCAGCACCGCGACCCGCTCCGTCAACGCCAGCCGCACCGACTGCTCCTGCTCCGGCGCCAGCTCCGCCCCGGTGCGCTTCGCCAGCCAGTCCAGCGCCACCGGCCAGTCCACGTTCCCGAACCACGGCATCCGGTCCTCGTCCGAACGCAGCAGCCGCAGCAACTGGTTGGTGAGCGAGATCTCCGCCCGGTGGAACGGCACCAGGTACACCGCGGTGACCGGCTCGCCGCCCTCCCCCGGGACCGCCTCGCGCACCACCCCCTCGGCCGCCACCAGCTCCGCCAGGCAGTCGATCACCAGCCCGACGTCCACCTGGAGCAGCTTCACGCCGTCCGCGATCAGCCGCTCCTCCGGCAGGAAGCAGTGCCCCTGGTCGGTGCTCTGCGACAGCGCGTACTGCAGGCCGGCCTTCACCCGCTCCGGGCTGTCGTGCGGGATGCCCACCGCCTGCGCGATCCGGTCCGCCGTCAGAAAGCCGATGCCCCAGACGTCCGAGGCCAGCCGGTACGGCTCGTTCTTCACCACACCGATCGAGCCGTCGCCGTACTGCTTGTAGATTCGCACAGCCAGCGAGGTGGACACCCCGACCCCCTGCAGGAAGACCATCACCTCCTTGATGGCCTTCTGCTCCTCCCAGGCCGCCGCGATCTTCTTCGTCCGCTTCGGCCCCAGCCCCGGCACCTCGATCAGCCGGCCCGGCTCGTTCTCGATCACCTCCAGGGTGTCCACCCCGAACCGCTCCACGATCCGCTCGGCGAACCGCGGCCCGATCCCCCTGATCAGCCCCGAGCCCAGGTACCGCTGGATCCCCTGGACGGTCGCGGGCAGCACCGTGGTGTAGTTCTCCACCGTGAACTGCCGCCCGTACTGCGGGTGCGATCCCCACCGCCCGTGCAGCCGCAGCGACTCGCCGACCTGCGCCCCCAGCAGCGCGCCCACCACCGTCAGCAGGTCGTTGCCGCCCCGGCCGGTGTCCACCCGGGCCACCGTGTAGCCGGTCTCCTCGTTGGCGTAGGTGATCCGCTCCAGCACGCCCTCGACCTGCGCGAGCTGGCGCGGCACCTGCTGCCCGGACTGCGACGCCTGCTTGCTCACCGGACCCCCTTCGACCGGTACGGGTGGATCATTCCGCTACGCACCGTACCGCCCTGCCCTGACAACCCCGGAACCCTTGCTGCCGTGCAGCGCCCCGGCCGAGGTGCCAAGGTGGGAGGAACCGAGGGGGACCGCCGTCGACCGCGCCCGCCCGGGCCCCGTCCGAGGGAGCAGTGCCGCCATGCTCAACACCGACTTCCGCCCCGGTTCCCCGGACTGGCTCGACCTGAGCAGTCCCGACACCCGGGCGTCCGTCGACTTCTACACCGCGCTGTTCGGATGGACCTTCGACTCGGCCGGCCCCGAGACCGGCGGCTACGGCTTCTTCCAACTCGACGGCCGGACCGTGGCCGCCCTCGGCCCGGTCGCCGAGGACGGCGCCACTCCCGGCTGGACGATCTACTTCGCCACCGAGGACGCCGACCGCACCACCGCCCTGGTCGAACAGTCCGGCGGCCGCGTCCGGTTCGCCCCCTTCGACGTCTTCAGCGCGGGCCGGATGGCCGGCTACACCGACCCGACCGGCGCGGACTTCGCGGTCTGGCAGCCGCACGACACCCGCGGCCTGGACCTCGTCACCGAGGAGGGCAGTCTCTGCTGGGCCGAGTGCTACAGCGTCGACGCCGAACGCGCCAAGTCCTTCTACCGGACCGTCTTCGAGTGGCAGGAGCAGGACGTCCCGCTCGGCGAGGTGATGTACACCGTCCTCACCCCGCCCGGCGGCGGCACGGACGACGCCCACGGCGGCATCATGCAGCTCGGCCCCGAGCACACCGCGCGCGGCACCACCTCGCACTGGCTCCCCTACTTCGAGGTCCCCAACACCGACGCCAGTCTCGCCATCGCCGCCACCCTCGGCGCGACCGTACGGATCCCGGCCATGGACGTGCACGGCGTCGGCCGGCTGGCCCAGCTGGTCGACCCCCACGGAGCCGTCTTCGCCGTCATCACCAGCGCCAAGCCCGGCGACTGACGCCAATGGGGTCCCACGACCCTTCAGACGGGCCGTAAAGGGGTGCTACGGGCGTAGACAAGGCCGGGCGGGGCACGTAGTGCCTCCGGTGGCCTGATCGCGGCTGACGCGGCCGTCTGGCGAATCGCTCGAATCCGCCGGTCCTGTCAGGTCCCTCGAATCCATTGGGCCCGTCGAGTCCGTCGAGTCCGGCTTCCCGGGAAATGCGAAAAGCCCCTGATCCGAATGGATCAGGGGCTTTCCAGAAGAATTGTTCGGCGGCGTCCTACTCTCCCACAGGGTCCCCCCTGCAGT
>NZ_JBIWFT010000078.1:0-11067 GCF_044763205.1 Kitasatospora sp. NPDC096204 | reverse complement strand
CGCGAGGCCGGCTACAACCCCGCCCTGAGGCAGGTCGGCAACCGCCTGGTCGGCATACTCCACGGCTGCCTCAAAACCCGCACCCTCTACGACGAAGCGACCGCCTGGTCGCACCACGCCCAAGCCCTCGCCGCTTGACACCCAACGACATGGGGTGTCTGACCTTCCGCCCCGGCCCGGGCCCCGTCCGCGGCCGCCGTGCCCCACCGGGAGGTGCGGGACTTGAAGACTCCCGCACCGTCCGGGACGCTGAAATCCCCCCCGCGTTCCCCCGAGCGGGCGCCGACCGGTGCGGAGGCCGACCGATGACAGACATGTTCGACCAGGAGCTGCGCGAGCAGCTCGCACAGGCCCGCCGCGACCTCGCCGCGGCCCGGGCCGAAGGGGACGCCGACGGCGTCCAGGCGTACGAGGGCCGGGTCGCCTCGCTCCTGCGGCTCGCCGCCCAGCACGGCATCGACCTGCCACACAGCGCCGACGAGGAGGAGCACAACGAGTAGCCCCCGAAGGTGGCCGCACCGAACGAGACCACGCCCGGAGCGCGCCGCGCCGGACGAGACCACGCCCCGAGCGAGGCCGCGCCGAACGAGACCGCTCCCCGAACGCGCAGGAGGCGGTCACCCCGAACGGGTGACCGCCTCCTGCCGTGCGTGCCCGAGGGCCCGGGATCACTCCCCGACCGGCTCCAGGATCGCCACGCACTCGAAGTGGTGCGTCATCGGGAACAGGTCGAAGGCCCGCAGCGAGACCGGCCGGTAGCCGCCCTCGTGGAAGAACTTCAGGTCCCGGGCGAGCGCCGCCGGGTCGCAGGCCACGTACGCGATCCGGCGCGCCTCCAGGCCGACGAGGTGGGCGACCGTCTCACGGCCGGCGCCCGAGCGCGGCGGGTCCAGCACGATCAGGTCGGTGGCGGTGATGCCGGTGCGCGGCAGCAGCGTCTCGACCCGGTCGCACTCGATCCGCACGTTGTCCAGCGCGGCCAGGTTGTGCCGGGCGTCGACCACGGCCTGCTTGGCGGACTCGATGCCGAGCACCGCGCCGTCCTCGCCGACCCGGTCGGCCAGCGCGCCCGCGAACAGGCCGACGCCGCAGTACAGGTCGAGCGCGTTCTCGCCCCACTGCGGGTCCAGACCGTCCAGCACGGCGTCGACCAGGGTGTCCGGCGCCTCCGGGTGGATCTGCCAGAAGCCGCCGTTGCTGACCCGCCAGGTCCGCCCGGCCGCCCGCTCGCGAACGAAGGAGCGCCCGTGCACCTTGTGCAGGTCGCCCTGCGCGTCCACCCGGGCGATCGACACCGGCTTGTCCAGCTCGACCAGCGGCAGCTGGGCGCCGTCCCGCGGGGTCAGCACCACCTGACGGTCCGAGGAGCCGCTCGCCGCGATCGCCTCGACGCCCGCCACACCCGGCCAGTCCCGGGACTCGATGCCCAGCTCGGTGATGCCCTCGGCCGCGATCAGGCAGCGGTCGATCACCTGTACCTCGTGCGAGCGGTGCTTGCGCAGGCCGACCTTCCCGGTCTCCGCGTCCACCGCGTACTGCACCCGGGTGCGCCAGGCCGGCACCTGCCCGGCCGGCAGCTTGCCGCCGACCGGCTCGACGCTGCCGTCCCAGCCCGCCTCGGCCGGGGTGAGCCCGGCCAGCTTGGCCAGCTGCTCGGTCAGCACCGCCGCCTTGAGCTTGCGCTGCCCGCCCGGGGTGACGTGCTGCCAGTCGCAGCCGCCGCACTTGCCGGGACCGGCGAACGGGCAGGGCGCCTCGATCCGGTCCTTGGCGGGCTCCAGCACCTCCACCGCGTCGGCCCGCAGGAAGCGCGAGGTGGTCGTCCCGTCGGTCACCAGCGCGACGACCTTCTCACCGGGCAGCGCGTGCCGCACGAACAGCACCCGCCCCTCGTGCCGGGCCACGCAGTGCCCGCCGCCGTGCGCGACCGGGCCGACCTCGACCTCGTAGCGCTGCCCGGCCAGCGGCTCCCCGGAGGGCGCCTCGGGCCGCGACGGCCGCGCGGCGGCGGTGCGCAGCGCCTTGGGCGGCCGCACCGCCTGCTTGCGCGGGGCCTTCCGGCCGGCCCCGGCGGCGCCCTTCGGCGCGTCCTGGCCGGCGTCCTTGCCCGCACCCTTCGACGCACCCTTCGGCGCGCCCTTGCTCGCGGAGCCCTTGCCCGCGGCGCCCTTGCCCGCGGCGCCCTTGCCCGCGCCCTTCGCGGCGACCGGCCCGGCGGGCCCGCGGTCCTCCCGCTCGCCCGGGACGATCGGCGCGGTGCGCGCGGTGAGGCCGTCGCGGTCGGTGGCCTCCGGACGGGCCGGCCGGCCCCAGCGCGGCCGGGAGACCTGCCCGGGCTGGGAGCCGCCCCGGCGGGCGCCCTTGCCGGAGGAGCCCGAGGAACGGGGCGGAGTGTTGCGGGTCACTGGGAGGAGTCCTTGCTGCGCTCGGAGGTGTCACCGGCGTTCGCACCGGTGGAGACGGAATCCTTCGACTCTACGGCCTTCGGCGCCCGCGGCTCGCCACGGCGGACGGCGCCCGGCGCCGACCAGGCCTTCTGCGGCTTGCGCCGCTCCGAGGACTCCAACTGCCACGGTACCGAGGTGACCATCACGCCGGGCTTGAACAGCAGCCGCCCCTTGAGCCGCAGCGCGCTCTGGTTGTGCAGCAGGTGCTCGTACCAGTGGCCGACCACATACTCCGGGATGTAGACCGAGACGACCTCCCGCGGGCTGCTGCGCCGCAGGTTCTTCACGTAGTCCAGGACCGGCCCGGTGATCTCGCGGTACGGCGAGTCCAGCACCTTGAGCGGCACCTCGATGCCGCGCTCGTCCCACTCCCGCCGCAGCGCCGCCGTGTCCGCCGGGTCGACGTTGACCGTGACGGCCTCCAGCGTGTGGGCCCGGGCCAGCCGGGCGTACGCCAGGGCGCGCAGCGCCGGCTTGTGCAGCTTGGAGACCAGCACGATGGCGTGCACCCGGGTGGGCAGCACCACGTCGTCCGGCTCCTCGGCGGCGGTCAGCTCGTCCGAGACCCGGTCGTAGTGGCGCCGGATGCCCTTCATCATCACGAACAGCACGGCCATCGCGGCGATCGCGATCCAGGCGTGGCCGATCTTGGTGACCAGGACGACGATCAGCACGGCCATCGTCATCACCAGGCCGAAGGCGTTGATCGCCCGGCTGCGCTGCATGTGGCGGCGCTTGGCCGGGTCGGTCTCGGTGCGCAGCAGCCGGGTCCAGTGCCGGATCATGCCGGACTGGCTCATGTTGAAGGCGACGAAGACGCCGACGATGTAGAGCTGGATCAGCCGGGTCGGGTCGGCGTCGAAGGCGAGGATCAGCAGGATCGCCGCGATCGCCAGCAGGATGATGCCGTTGGAGAAGGCCAGCCGGTCGCCGCGGGTGTGCAGCTGGCGCGGCAGGTACCGGTCCTGGGCGAGGATCGAGCCGAGCACCGGGAAGCCGTTGAAGGCGGTGTTGGCGGCCAGCACCAGGATCAGACCGGTGACGGCGGCGACGAAGTAGAAGCCGGGCGTGAAGTTGTTGAACACGGCCTCGCTGATCTGCGCCAGCGCCGTCTTCTGGTGGTAGTCCGGCGAGGCGCCGACGAGCTGCTCGGTCGGGTTCTCGGCCATCTGGACACCGGTCAGTCGGGCCAGCCAGATGATGCCCATGAACATCACGACGGCGATGCTCGCCATCATCAGCAGCGTGGTGGCCGCGTTCTTGCTCTTCGGCTTGCGGAAGGCCGGCACGCCGTTGGAGATCGCCTCCACACCGGTGAGCGCGGCACAGCCGGAGGAGAAGGACTTCAGCAGCAGGAACACCATCGCGAAGCCGGCCAGCGAGTCGTTGCCGGGGATGGCGGCGAGGTGGAACGTGGAACTCTCGGCGGGCATGTCCTGGCCGAGCGCGAAGTGCCGGAACACCCCGTAGCCGACCATCCCGATCACGCCGACCATGAAGGCGTAGGTGGGAACGGCGAAGGCGCTGCCGGACTCGCGCACACCGCGCAGGTTCATGCCCATCAGCAGCACGACCACGACCACCGACAGGACGGTCTCGTGGCCGCGCAGCGCGGGCACCGCGGAGACGACGTTGGCGACGCCGGAGGTGGTCGACACGGCCACCGTGAGCACGTAGTCGACCATCAGCGCGCTGGCGACCACCAGGCCGGCAGCCGGCCCGTGGTTGACGGTCGCGACCTCGTAGTCGCCGCCACCGCTGGGGTAGGCATGCACGTTCTGCCGGTAGGAGGCGACCACGGCGAGCATCACGATCGCCACGACGACGCCGATCTGCCAGGAGAAGTGGATCGCCGAGGCGCCCGCGATGGAGAGGGTGAGCAGGATCTCCTCGGGGGCGTACGCGACCGAGGAGAGCGCGTCCGAGGCGAACACGGGCAGCGCGAGCCGCTTGGGGAGAAGCGTCTCGCCCAGCTTGTCGCTGCGTAGGGCGCGCCCGATCAGGATGCGTTTCGGAAGGTCAGTCGGCATAGGCACGTTAAGGAATCGTAGGGGCTCCCTGGTCAAGGCTCCGCCGTTTGTCCCCCCCTTCGTCGCGACTGCGTTCGGTGGACCGGCTAGCGTGTCGGATACGAGTCGGCGGGCAACACTCTGGTTGTCGAGCGTTGCCGGGCCGGCGCCCCCACGATGAACCTCGTCCCGGACGACCGGGCGGGAAACGGAGCTGAACGGTGTTTGCGCAGGTCAAGGCCCCTTCGGGACGGGTGAGGTAAGCGCCGGTGCACATCGTGATCATGGGCTGCGGCCGCGTGGGCTCCGCCCTCGCCAGAGCTCTGGAGAAACAGGGCCACTCGGTGGCCGTGGTCGACCAGGACCCGACCGCGTTCCGTCGCCTGGGCGCCGGATTCAACGGGCGCCGGGTCACCGGTGTCGGCTTCGACCAGGACACCCTGCGCGAGGCGGGCATCGAGGAGGCCGGCGCGTTCGCCGCGGTCTCCAGCGGTGACAACTCCAACATCATCGCCGCGCGGGTGGCCCGGGAGAACTTCGGCGTCGAGAACGTCGCCGCCCGGATCTACGACCCCCGCCGCGCCGAGGTGTACCAGCGCCTGGGCATCCCCACCGTGGCGACGGTCCGCTGGACCGCCGACCAGATGCTGCGCCGACTGCTGCCCAGCGGCGCCGAGCCGCTGTGGCAGGACCCGAGCGGTGGCGTGCAGCTCGCCGAGGTCGCGTACGACCCGCGCTGGATCGGCCACCGGATCAGCAAGCTGGAGGAGGCCTCCGGCGCCCGGGTGGCGTTCGTCACCCGGCTCGGCGAGGGAGTGCTCCCCTCGCCCCAGATGGTGGTGCAGGAGGGCGACCTGGTGCACGTGATGCTGCGCCGGGCCGACCTGACGGCCGTCGAGGCCGCGTTCGCGCAGGGGCCGAAGGAGGAGGGTCACTGATGCGGGTCGCCATTGCCGGGGCCGGTGCCGTGGGCCGCTCGATCGCGGGCGAGCTGCTGGAGAACGGCCACGAGGTCCTGCTGATAGACAAGAACCCCAACTCCATCTCGGTGGAGCGGGTCCCGATGGCGGAGTGGCTGCTGGCCGACGCCTGCGAGATCACCTCGCTGGACGAGGCCGCGCTCCAGCGCTGCCACGTGGTCATCGCCGCGACCGGTGACGACAAGGTCAACCTGGTCGTCTCGCTGCTCGCCAAGACCGAGTACGCGGTGCCCCGGGTGGTCGCCCGGGTGAACAACCCCAAGAACGAGTGGCTCTTCAACGAGTCCTGGGGCGTGGACGTGGCCGTCTCCACCCCGCGCCTGATGTCCGCCCTGGTCGAGGAGGCGGTCAGTGTCGGCGACCTCGTCCGCCTGATGCGCTTCAGCCAGGGCAACGCCAACCTGGTCGAGCTGACCCTCGCCTCCGACACCGAGCTGGTCGGCACCCGGGTCGGCGACGTGGCCTGGCCGCAGGACACCGCGCTGGTGACCATCATCCGCGAGGGCCGGGTGCTGGTGCCGGGCAAGGACGACACCCTGGAGGGCGGCGACGAGCTGCTCTTCGTCGCCGCGCAGGAGCGCGAGGAGGAGCTGGAGCAGCTGCTCTCGGCCACCTCGGGCGCCCAGTAGCGCCGCCTTGGCGGCGGAAGGGCCCGCACCCCTCGCCGGGGTGCGGGCCCTTCCGCTGTCGCCGGGGCCGGTCCTGGCCGGTCCGGCCGGGAGCGGCTACTTCGCCGGCTCCTCCTCGTCGTCGAGCTCTGCCTTGATCGGCGGCGGCGCCTTCAGCAGGATCTGCCAGGTCACGTACATCGCCAGCAGCAGCGGCGGGATGCCGAGGGCGACCTTCAGCCAGCCCAGCAGGTTGACGTTGTGGGTGAAGTACAGCGGGAAGAGGATCACCGGCTTGAGGCCCATGATCAGCACCCAGGCCCAGGTCGCCTTGGTGTAGGCGGCCAGGCGGCCCGGGTTCTCCTTGCGCCAGGTGAACATCTCACCGGTGATCGGGCCGAGCATCACCCCGATCATCGGCCAGCGGGCCAGCGCGGAGGCCGCCAGGGCGACGCAGTAGCCGACGTTCCAGAGCAGGCCGGGCAGGTAGAAGTCCTCGGCCTTGCCGCTCTTCATCGAGATCCAGGCACCGAGGGCGACGCCGAACACCCCGCTGAAGGCGTGCTGGATGGTCTGCCGCTTCGCCAGCCGGGCCACCACGAACAGGGCGCTCAGGCCCAGCGCGGCCCAGGCCGAGGTGCTGACCTGGTGGGTCAGGTTGTACGTGACGATGAAGACCAGGCCCGGCAGCGTCATGTCGATCATGCCGCGCACGCCGCCGAAGGCCTGGAGCACGGTGTCGGCGGCCTCCTTGGAGGCGGCCTTGCGGGCGGCCTCCGCGTCCGCGGGGTCGACAGGCAGGTCGAGCTGGGCGGCGGTCTCGCCGCCTGGCTGGTTGCTCACGCTCATTCGCTCCCGTGTCCGACCGGACGCAACTCATAGCGGGGGTTGAACAGCACGCGGCGCCCGCGTGCGTGGCTGATCCGGCCGCTGGCGATCAGCCGGCGGCCGGGCTCTATCCCGGCGATCGAGCGGCGACCGAGCCAGACCACGTCCAACGCCTCGGTGCCGTCGAAGAGTTCGGCCTCCAGCGCGGGCACGCCCGCCCGGGGCCGGAGCGTCACCGTGCGCAACGTGCCCGCCACGGTGACCAACTGGCGGTCCCCGCAGCCGGCGATCGGTGTGCAGCCGGACTCCGCGGCGCTCTCCTGGCGCAGCTCCTCGGCGTCCAGCTCCTCGGCCGACGAGGTCAGCCGGCTGAGCATGCGGCGGAACCGCCCCTGCGGCTGGCCGCTGCTGTTGTCACCACTCATGTCGGAAGGGTACCGGGTTCGGGCCCCCTGGCGGCAGGTCGTTCAGCCGCCAGGGGCACCCGCGGTCAGCTCTCGAACCGGTATCCCATGCCCGGTTCGGTGATGAAGTGGCGCGGGTGCGAGGGGTCGCGCTCCAGCTTGCGGCGCAGCTGGGCGAGGTAGACCCGCAGGTAGTTGGTCTCGGTGCGGTAGGCCGGGCCCCACACCTCCTGCAGCAGCTGGGTCTGGCTGACCAGCCGCCCGGCGTTGCGGACCAGGACCTCCAGCAGATGCCACTCGGTCGGGGTGAGGCGTACGTCGGCACCGTCCCGGTTGACCTTCTTGGCCGCGAGGTCGACGGTGAACGACTCGGTGACGACCAGCGAGTCGGCCTCCCCGGCCACCGGCTCGGCCCGCCGCACGGCGGCCCGCATCCGGGCGAGCAGCTCGTCCATGCCGAACGGCTTGGTGACGTAGTCGTCGGCGCCGGCGTCCAGCGCCTCGACCTTCTCGTCCGAGGCGTGCCGGGCCGACAGCACGATGATCGGCACCCTGGTCCAGCCGCGCAGGCCGCGGATCACCTCGACCCCGTCCATGTCGGGCAGGCCCAGGTCGAGGACGACCACGTCCGGATGGCGGGCCGCGGCCAGCTCCAGGGCGCTCGCGCCGTCATGGGCCGCGTCCACCTCGTACTTGCGGGCCTTGAGGTTGATCACCAGCGCGCGGACGATCTGCGGTTCGTCGTCCACGACGAGGACCCGGGTCATTTACGGGCTCCGCCTTTCAGGCTGTCTGACTTACGGACTGTGGGACTGGCTCTACGACTTTCGATGGGTCGTGCGCCCCCGGGAGGGGCGACGGGCCCGGTCGGCGCGCCGCCGGGTTCTCAGGTGACCAGCTCCGGGAGCGGCTCGCCCCCCTCGCCGTCCGGCTCCCCCGTTCCCGGCGGCCGTTCGACCACGGGCAGGCTGACCACCATGGTGAGCCCGCCGCCCGGGGTGTCCTCGGCGGTGACGGTACCGTCCATCGCCTCGACGAAGCCGCGCGCCACCGCGAGTCCGAGGCCCACCCCGGCGCCGCGCGGCGCGTCTCCGTACCGCTGGAACGGCGCGAAGATCTTCTCCTTGGCGTCCTCGGGCACGCCCGGACCGCGGTCCACGATCCGCAGCTCCACCCGGGCCGGCTGCCCGGGCTGCCGCAGCTCGTCGGCCTTGACCAGCACCCGCACACCGTCCGGGCTGTACTTGACCGCGTTCTCCACCAGGTTGGCCAGCGAGCGCTCCAGCAGCCCGCCGTCGGCCCGGACCATCGGCAGCGTCTCCGGCACCTCCAGCCGGACGGCCTCCAGCGGCACCCCGCCGAGCGCGAACGGCACCACCTCGTCCAGGTCGGTCTCCTGGATCAGCGGGGTGACCGTCCCGGTCTGCAGGCGGCTCATGTCGAGCAGGTTGTTGATCAGGTGGTCCAGCCGGTCGGCCCCGGCCTCGATGCCGGCCAGCAACTCGGCTTCGTCCTCCGGGTCCCACTCGACGTCGGCCGAACGCAGCGAGCTCACCGAGGCCTTGATCCCCGCCAGCGGGGTGCGCAGGTCGTGCGAGACGGCGGCCAGCAGAGCGGTCCTGATCCGGTTGCCCTCGGCCTCCCGGCGGGCCTCGGCGGCCTCCCGGGACAGCCGGCGGCGCTCCAGCACCACGGCGGCCTGCGCGGCGAACGCCCCCAGCAGGCGCCGGTCCGCCCCGGGCAGCACCCGGCCGCGCAGCACCAGCGCCAGACTGTCGCCGACCGGGACGTCCACGTCGGCCTCCTCCGGCCGCTCCGGCGGGCGCGGTCCCGCGGTGGCCACCGGCACCCAGGCCGAGAGCGGATCGGACCGCTCCAGCAGCGCGGCGCTCTCCTGCCCGAAGGTCTCCCGAACCTGCTCCATCAGCGCGGTCAGCACCCCGTCGCCGTTCGGCGCGCCGCGCAGCACCGTGCCGGCCAGCGCGCTGAGCGTCTGCGCCTCGGTCTGGCTGCGGGCCGCCTGCTGGGTCCGCCGCGCCGCGAGGTCCACCACCGACGCCACCGATATGCCGACGATGGTGAATATCGCCACCGCCATGATGTTCTGCGGTTCGTTGATGGTGAAGGTGTGCAGCGGCGGGGTGAAGTAGTAGTTCAGCACCGACGAGGCGACCAGCGCCGAGCCGATCGCCGGCAGCAGCCCGCCGACCAACGCCGCGCACACCGTCAGCGACAGGAACAGCAGCATGTCGGTGGAGAGCCCCAGCCCGCCGATCCCGGTCAGCACGATCGCCAGCACCGGCGGGCCGACCAGCCCGATCAACCAGCCCGCGACGGTCCGGGTACGGCCCAGGTCGGTGATCCGGCGGACCGGAATCCTGCCGCGCCCGTGCCCGGCGTGCTCGTGGGTGACCATGTGGACGTCGATGTCCCCGGCCTCCCTGGTCACCGTGGTGCCGACGCCCGGCCCGTACAGGTACTGCCAGGCGGGCCGCCGGCTGGTGCCCAGCACGATCTGGGTGGCGTTCACGCCCCGGGCGAAGTCCAGCAGTCCGGCGGCCGGGTCGTCGCCGAGGACGGCGTGGAAGGAGCCGCCGAGGCTCTCCACCAACGCGCGCTGCTCGATCAGCGTCTGCGGCGAGCCGGTGCCCACCAGTCCGTCCGAGCGGGAGATGTGCACGGCGAGCAGCTCGCCGCCGGACACCCTGGCGGCGATCCGGGCCGCCCGACGGATCAGCGTCGCCCCCTCCGGCCCGCCGGTCAGGCCCACCACGATCCGCTCCCGGGCCTGCCAGGTGCCCTCGATGCCCTGCTCGGCCCGGTACTTCTGGAGGTACTCGTCCACCCGGTCCGCGGTCCACAGCAGCGCCAGCTCGCGCAGCGCGGTCAGGTTGCCCGGGCGGAAGTAGTTGGCGAGGGCCGCGTCGATCTTCTCCGGCGCGTACACGTTGCCGTGTGCCAGCCGGCGCCGCAGCGCCTGCGGGGACATGTCCACCAGCTCGATCTGGTCCGCCCGCCGGACCACCTCGTCCGGGACGGTCTCGCGCTGGCGCACCCCGGTGATGCCCTCGACGGCGTCGCCGAGCGACTCCAGGTGCTGCACGTTGACCGTGGAGATCACGTCGATCCCGGCCGCCAGCAGCTCCTCGACGTCCTGCCAGCGCTTCTCGTTGCGGCAGCCGGGGACGTTGGTGTGGGCCAACTCGTCCACCAGGGCCACCTGCGGGCGGCGGGCGAGCACGGCGTCCAGGTCCATCTCGGAGAACCGCGCGCCGCGGTGCACCACCTGCTGCCGCAGCACGACCTCCAGCCCGGCGACCATGTCCGCGGTCCGCCGGCGCCCGTGGTCCTCCACGAACGCGACCACGACGTCCGTGCCACGCTCCTGCCGCCGGTGCGCCTCGGCGAGCATGGCGTACGTCTTGCCGACCCCGGGGGCCGCCCCGAGGTAGATGCGCAGCCTGCCTCGTCCCATGAGCACCATTCTTGATCCGACGCTGCCCGGACGACACCCCCGGACACCTGTTCCCCTCGCCTTCGAGACTACGGTGTGCGACGCGATTTTCCGCTGATCAGTGCGCTGATCAGGCGGTTTTAGCGGCATTTTGACGGTGGACCAGCCACTCGGCGGGGGTCGTTCGGGAGGGGCGGAGGGGGTGGAGGGGCGGAGGAATCCGCGACGGGCCCGGAAACGCGAAGAACCCCCATCCGGAATCCGGATGGGGGTTCTTCAGAAGAATTGTTCGGCGGCGTCCTACTCTCCCACAGGGTCCCCCCTGCAGTACCATCGG
>NZ_JBIWFT010000077.1:0-11089 GCF_044763205.1 Kitasatospora sp. NPDC096204 | reverse complement strand
CGTCAGCCACGACCGTTCATGATCGCGGTTGTGGTGACGCTCTGTGGCTCTGGCACGGAAAGTGATCCAGAACCACGGTTGGGAGATCGCGGACACTCCGCGCGCCCGAGCCGAACAGCAGCAGGCGGTCGCCTAACCCCGCCGCTACCTGGTCAGGCCCTCGGCCCACCATGTCGGACGCGTGCGGCAGGATGACGCCATGCCTCAGCAGATCTTGTCCCCGTCGGAGTCATGGCGCCGGATCGATTCCTGGCTGGCGACGCACTCGGCTTCCGACCTCGCGTTGCTCAACCCACCGGCGACACCGGACGAGATTCAGGCCGCGGAACAGATCCTCGGCATCCCGTTGCCCAGTGATCTCGCCGAGTCTCTGCGATGCCACAACGGGCTGAGCACCTGGGCGAGCCTCTTGCCCGAGCAGGCTCCCCTGTCGGTGAGCGGAATCGTGGACCGCTGGCAGACCTGCAGGGACATCGCGACGGAGAACGACGGTCTGGCCAGCCGCCCCTGGGATGACGAGCCCTGGTGGCACCCGCTCTGGGTGCCCTGGGCCGAGAGCGCCGACGGCGCGGCACAGGTGATCGACCAGCGGCCCGGCCCGGACATGGGGCGTCTCGGCTGGGCCGGCCACGGCGGCGGGGGTGACTTCACCGACTCCTGGCCCGGCCTGGCAGGTCTCCTTCACACCGTCGCGCGAGCGCTTCACGACGGTGGAGGCGTCCGCGGACTGCACCCTTACCTCACCGCGCAGGGCGAGCTGTGGTGGGACGAGGAAAACTGCCACGAACTGAACGGTCAGCCGCTAAGGCCAGCCCCGACCGTGCTGTCCTGACGGTCAGCCGCAGACCCGAACTCATCCGACCGTTCTTACTTCTCACCAACACTGAGCAGCGATCACGGCACCTGGTACTGCCAGCTCTCACCAACAAGTGCTCTTCGTTCTCACCTACGCAGCCAAGCACTGGGAGCACGGCCTGCAGCTGGCCTGGACCGAGCGCGGTTGGTGCTACCTCCCACTCGACGAACAGAGCAACACGCTGTGGGACGAGGAGAACGCCAAGCCCCTGCCGGTGCCGATCCTCGCTGACCCGAACGCCCCACCCGCGGGTGGCGGCCTTCCTGCACGGCGGGCGGGAACGCGGGCAGGTCGCCCGGACCGAAGAGCAGGGCGGATGTGGGGTCTGTCCAGTGAACGGCTCTTACAAGATTTCCGTAACCGGTGATCGATTCAACTCGCCTATAGTGTCGCTTGGTTGGCGGTGAGACGCTGTCTGGGTGTGTTGTCGTGGTGGGGGACCTGCTGCCGCAGCTGGCCGCGGTGCAGGTCGAGCGCGTGGAGGCCAGCGGGGATCTACTGAGGATCACTGCCCAGACCAGGGATGACTTGCCAGCCGCGTGTCCGTTGTGCGGGCAGTCGTCGGACTGGGTGCACTCTCGATACGAGCGGCATGTCGCGGACGAGGCGGTGGGCGGTCGGGCGGTCGTGATCGACTTATCGGTGCGCCGCCTGTACTGCGAGAACCCAGCCTGCGAGAAGGTCACCTTCGCCGAGCAGATCGACGGGCTGACCCGACGTTACCAGCGTCGCACTCCTGCCCTGCAGAAGGTGGTCGACGCGGTCGCCGTGGCACTGGCCGGGTCGGCCGGGGCCCGCCTGCTGGGCGTGCTGCACCACGTGCTGACCTGGGCAAGCGTGCTGAACTGCCTGATGCGCATCAGCCTGCCCGCCCGGGTCGTCCCGCGGGTGCTGGGCATCGACGAGTTCGCTCTGCGCCGGGGCCACCGCTACGCCACCATCCTGATCGACGCCGCCACCGGCGAGCGCATCGAGGTCCTGCCGGACCGCAAGATGGAGACGGTGAGCGCCTGGCTGAAGGCCCACCCCGGTATCGAGGTCGTCTGCCGGGACGGCGCCGGGGGCTTCGCCCAGGCCACCACCGATGCCGACCCCGCGATCACTCAAGTTTGCGACCGCTGGCACCTGTGGCACGGCCTGGCCGAGGCTGCGCAGAAGGAAATCGCAGCCCACAGCGCATGCTGGGCCAAGGCCGGGCCGCCTCTTCAGGAGGGCACCCGCGCCGCTACCACCCTCGAGCGGTGGCAGCAGGTCCACCAACTTCTCGATGCCGGGGTCGGCCTGCTGGAATGCGCCCGCCGTCTGGGCCTCGCGCTGAACACGGTCAAGCGCTACGCCCGCCACGCCGAGCCCGAGCGCATGGTGCGGGCACCCCTCTACCGGCCCACCCTGGTCGACCCCTACCGCGACCATCTACGCCGACGCCGGGCCGAGGACCCCGCAGTGCCCGTCACCCACCTCCTGCGCGAGATCAAAGAACTGGGCTACAGAACCTCCTGGTCCGCTACATCAACCAGGGCCGGGTCGAGGCCGACCACGCCAGCCTCTCCCCGCGCAAGGCCGCCCGCCTCCTGCTCACCGACCCCGACCACCTGCGCGAGGGCCAGCGAGTGCTGCGTGACCAACTAGCCGGAGCCTGCCCGGAGATGACCGCCCTGGCAGACGCTGTAAGCGACTTCGCCGCCCTCCTCACCCCGAAACCGGCCAACGCCGAGGCGCTGACCGGATGGATCACGCGGGTCCGGGCGGCGGATCTGCCGTTCCTGCACGCCTACGCCACCGGCCTCGAGCGCGACCGCGCCGGCGTCGACCACGCCCTCACCTTGCCCTGGCACAACGGCCGCACCGAGGGCGTCAACAACAAGATCAAGCTGCTCAAGCGGCAGACCTACGGCCGCGCCGGACACCGCCTTCTACGCCAGCGCATCCTGCTCAGCTGACCCAGAGCCAAGGGCGATCACCGACTACGAAAATCTTGTAAGAGCCGTTCTTTGTACAGACCCCGGCCGCACATCCTTGGGCCGGTGGGCCGTTCGCTTATCAGTCAGAAGGGAGGTTCGAGATCGCCGCGGCCATCGCTGTGTGGCCCGCAGTCCCAGGGCTTCTCCTGGAAAGGTTCGATGTCGGTGACGTCGTGGCCCCATGCTTCGAGGGCCTTCCAGGCAACGCGCCGGTTAGGGGCGTCGCTGCTGGTGTCCAGGATGCGGCGCGCATGCACGGCGAGGTGATCGCGGTGCTGGGCGAGCGCGGGGTGTTCGGCGAGGATGAGCGCGGCGAGGCTGGCGGCTTCGCGCACGTCCTCGTGACTGTCCTGCAGGAAGGGCGCGACGGCTCGATAAAGCATCGGGCGCAGGTCCCGGAAGACCGCCACGATGGTGCCGGGGGTGAGGAAGCCAGGGAAGTACTGCTCGGTGCGGTCGACAACCTCGTCACAAGCGTTGTCGGCCGTGGAAGCCAACCAGTTCAACAATGTCGCGCGGATGGGGACGTTGCGATACGGCCGGAGGGTCATGGCCGCCGGGTGGGTGAGGATGCCGGCGACATACATGGCGACGGGGGCGGTGGCTTCGTAGATGGTGTTCTGGTGGCCGACCAGCTCACTCAGTTCCGACAAAGCGGTGACCTGCACCTTGGGATCAGGCTCCAGCAACCGTGCCAGGACTTTGGGAAGGCACTCACCGTTCCCGAAAGCTGTCTGGAGCGAACCCCAATCAGTCTCCGCCAGGACTACCTGGTAGGGCGGCACGTCAGGCTCGCGGGGCGCCCCGGCCGTGAGGTTGCTGTGGTTCACAGGCCAAACCTAGACCAGACTTCTGACACGATTCCTGTCCGGGCCAGTTCACATGCCCGGGAATGCTGCGCGGAGCTGGTGCTGGAGGTCTTCGAGGCGACCCGCGCCCCGGCTGCTGCGGTTCTTGATGCCGCGGCGGATCTCGTCGAGGACTGGCGTGCCTCGTTCGTCGCCGCGCAGGGCCAGAGCGGCGGCGGCTTCCAGGCGGGCGTCGAAGTGGGGGTCGGTGAGGTGGGCCGCCAGCACGCCGCGGATGGCGGGGTTGTCGACGGCTGAGCAGGTGAGGGCATGGAGTGCACTGGTCCGGGTGGCGGGGGCGGGGTCATCGGCCAGGCGCAGGAGAGCGGCGAGCGCGTCGGGGCGGTCCGTCAGGAGGCCGGGGAACGCCAAGGCGACGCAGTGGCGGACGCCCGGGTCGAGGTGGTCGGCGTAAGCCAGGACGGCCGGGAGCTCCTCGCGGGAGCAGTAGCCGGTGAAGGCCGCGATGACGGTGCGCAGGGCGTACGGGTCCTGCTCGGTGTCCAGCTGGGGCCGGAGGAACGCGGCGGCCTCCCGGGTGAACGGCGGCTCGTCGTTGCCGTTGTCGGGGTTGAGGCCGAAACCGAGGAAGTTGATCGCGTCGAGCGCGAAGCGCCGGCGGTCGAGCGAGCCGGCCTCCCCTACGCCCTCGGCAACCTTGCGGGCCCAGTCGAATCTCTCCTGGCTCTCCGGCTCGGCGATCCGGAACAGCGACGCGAACCAGTCGTCGTGCTCGGGGTCGGCGTGGACCAAGGCGCGGGCCATCAGTTCGTCCGGCGTGCGGTGCACGCCGAGCCTCGCCTCCAGGCCGGTGATGACCGCCCGGTGGGCTGGGGGCGGCACGGACCCAGCGCCAGCCCCGGCCTCCAGGGCCGCCCGCGCCCCCCACAGCGCTCGGCGGTGCGGGCTGTCGACGCGCAGCGGGTCGCGGTCGGGGGACAGCAGCGCCTTCAGGACCCAGTAGGCGCCGTTCTCGGCAGCCCAGGTGACCGGGTCGACGCCGTCGGCCCAGGGCCGGGCCGGATCGACGCCCCGCCCGACCAGGCGGTCGACGACTTCGTGGCGCCCGGCATACGCAGCGGCCGCCAACAGGGTCACGCCGTCGTCGCCGATGAGTCCGTCGTACGCCACATCGTCGAGGAAGACACCCTCCAGGAACTCGAAGACCGTGGTGTCGTCGCCGCGCTCGATCGCGGCCAGCAGGGAAGGCAGATCCACCGACCGATCATGCCCACCGTCCGAACTCCAGGCGAACGCATTTCCGCCCCGCGCCCCAAGCTGCCACACCCGCGCGCTCCTCAACCAGGCCACCACCACGCACGACCTGCCTCACCTCACCCCCAGCACATACAGAGCTCTCATCCAGACCACGGAAAACCCCACTACTTCTCACGCCGCCTGGCAGTTCCCAACCAACCACCAAAACACGCAGGTCAAACAACCCAGACACCCCGGTCGACAACGCCCCCACAACCGGCCTCGACCCCGAACACCACCCCACACGACCCGATCCTTCTCAACCAACCCGCAAACCCCCAGCCAAAAACACGGCTGCTCAGCCGATCACCGACCCGCCACAACAACCAACAGGTCACACCCGACTGAGGTTCCCCCGAGATGCGGAAGGTTGCCGGGTATGGCCTGATGGGCCATGAGAAGGGAGCCTTTGTGATGGCTGCTCAGATGAAGTACCCGCCCGAGTTGCGGCGGCGTGCGGTGGAGATGTATCGATCCGCCGATCCGAAGCCCGTGATCCGCCAGATGGCCCGCGATCTGGGGGTCCACCACGAGGCCCTGCGCAACTGGATCCGCCAGGACGAGGCGGACCGCGGCGAGCGCGACGACCGGCTGACCACCACGGAGAAGGAGGAGCTGGCCGCTCTGCGCAAGGAGAACGCCGAGCTCCGCCGGTCCTGCGAGATCCTCAAGGCCGCCTCGGCTTTTTTCGCCCAGGAGCTCGACCCGACCCGGCGACGGTACTGAAGCTCGTCGACGAGCACCAGGACCGCTTCGGGGCCGAGCCCGTCCTCCGGGAACTGCACATCCCCGCCTCCACCTACTACCGCTGGCGCCGCGAGGCCGTCGAGCCGTGCGAGCGCAAGCGCCACGACGCCGAACTCACCGAGCACATCCGCCGCATCCACGCCGACTCCGACGCCACCTACGGCTCCCCGCGCGTCCACGCCGTCCTGCGGCGCGAGGGCACACGGGTCGGCCGCAAGCGGGTCGAACGCCTGATGCGCCAGGCCGGCCTCCAGGGCGTGAGCCCGCGTCGGCCCCGCTCCTTCACCCACCGTGACCCGGCCGCCGACCCCGCCCCGGACCTGGTCCGGCGCGACTTCACCGCGACGGCGCCGAACCGGCTGTGGGTCGCCGACATCTCACTGGTCCCGACCGGTGAGGGACCGTGGTGGCTGGCCACGATCCGCGACGCTTTCTCCCGCCGGATCGTGGGCTGGCACACCTGCGAACGGGCGGACGCCGACCTCGTCCTCACCGCCCTCGAGTACGCCCTGCACGGCCGGCCCGTCGAGCCCGGGAAACTGATTCACCACAGCGACCACGGCTGCCAGTACACATCCATCAAGCTCACAACCCGCTTACTCAAAGCAGGAATCGAGGCGAGCATGGGCACGGTCGGCGACTCCTACGACAACGCCCTGGCGGAGAACTTCTGGAGCGTGCTGAAGACCGAGTGCGTGCGCCGCACCGCCTTCGCGACCCGCACCGACGCCGACCTGGCCCTCTTCGCCTACATCGACGGCTGGTACAACACGCGCCGCATCCAAAAACGCCTCGGCTGGCTCAGCCCCGACGAATACGAGGCCAAGTACTACGCCGACCAGGCGACGGCCGAATCAGTGGCCGTCGAACCACCCACACCCGCCCTGACCAGGTAATCAGCACCTCCCGCTCAACGGGGGAAGCTCAGTTACGGGAGTCCCTGTAGGCCGGGTCGGCCTTCGACAACTGCTCGTCGATGGTGCGCGCCCAATAGGCCGTCTCCATCACTGGCACGGTGATCGCGTACAGGTTGTGGGTCTCCTCCAGCGTCCGGGTGAGACGAACCCTGGCCTGGTTGAAGCCGTCGACGGCGATCCCGACCAAGCCGGAGGCAGCAGCAGTCATGCGCTCACCGTAGAGGCCGCCGCCGACACCGCTCCGCGGCATCAAGTGTTCTGTGACAGCAGACATGGACCGATTGCCACCGAAGTTGGACCGGCGGTGGTTCGTGACAGCGAAGTTGGACCGCCGCTGGTCTGGCCCCAGGATGGCGGTCCACCAGCCGCAGCGCCCGGCATCGCCTGCAGGCGGCGGACGGCTCCACCCCCTGCGGGGTCCGGCCCGCAGGGGGAGGCGGCGGCGCATCGTCGGCGGTCAGGCGTATGAGTAGCCGAGGGCGATGGTGCTGGCCACGTCGGTGGCGGTGCTGGTCCAGGGGTCGAGGACGGCGTCCTTGCCGGAGAGGCTCGGCTTACCGGTGTGGTTGAGCTGCCAGCGGTCCCAGATGCGGTCCACATTGGCATGCAGGAGCCAGAAGATCGGGTCGTGCGGGGCGGCCATGATGTCGCTGATGGTGCCGTTGCACCAGTTGTGCACGTCGTTGTGCGCGTCCGTCTCCAGGTGGCTGGTGAACGGGGTGTAGCGCGGGCGCAGCAGCAGGTTGTCGATCAGAGTCTGGGTCGGCAGCGAGCCGCCGTTCGCGCCGGGGATGCCGCGGGTGACGTTCGGGGGCTGCCAGACCCAGTCGGGGCGGTCGTGGTCGTTGGCGTAGTCCCAGTACGGGATGGTCAGGGTCGGCGCGCCGTTGGCGGGCTGGACGGAACGCAGCACGTTCTCCGCCTGCAGTGTGTAGCGGCGGTGCCAGGGCAGGAAGCGCTGAGTGCCGATCGGGCCGCTCATCGAGTGCATCCGGTGGCTCATGTCGCCGTGGATGTCGGCCAGCGTCTGGTATGTGCCGGCGGCGTGGGCGGCCTTCAGGGCGTTGTTGAAGGCGTCCTTATCGGTCTGGCTGAGCTTTCGGTGGTCGACCCGGGTGCGGGTGAGGCTGCTGGTGAGCTGGATGATGAAGTCTCGCGCGGCGGCGGCGGGTACCAGGTCCGGCCCGGCCCCTTCCCCGGCCGCGGCGGCGGGCTGGGGCGGCAGCGCGGCGAGATGTCGGTCGAAGCGGACGGCCACCGCCTCGGGGTCGAGCGCCGGGTGCAGGCCCCAGCCGTCCTTGACGCGGAGCAGCTCCTCGCGGTTGGGGAAGTGCCCGGTCTCGGGGAGTTCGGCGGTGGTCCGATCGATGGGTGGCATGCGGAGCGTCCCTTCGGTACGTGGTTGGTGGGTCTGCTGCCACGGTCATGCGACGGGTGCGCGGGGCGCGGTCGGGACGCGCCGAGTGGGTCGACTGTCACTCCGTCAGATCAGCGGATTGCGTGATCAACTCCGCTGGCCTGGACTGCTCTTGCTCCCTGGCACGCCCGGGAGCGCGCTGGCGGGTGGGGCAGTCCGGCACCCGGGCGTGCGTGATGCAGAACGAGTGGGATGTACACCTGGGTGTCGAGGAGGACGGGGTGCCCACCTCGTGCGCGGCCGGGCTGACCGGCGCGCGGGCACGGCGAGGCTGAAAGCTGCGGCTGGTGGATCGCCATCCTGGGGCCAGACCAGCGGCGGTCCAACTTCGTGGCAATCGGTCCATTTCTGCTGTCACAGGACATCCGCCAACCTTGGCAGCCGTCGCGCCACCAACGTTGGTGTCGGCCGTTACGTGATCGTTGCGGCCAAGGGGGCTGTTCACCAAGGTATTCACCAAGGTTCGCGGGCTTCCCTTCGGCGACCGCGCGGAGCACCCGGCTCCGCGCTCAGCCGAAGGGGCACCCCTGCGATGACGAAGAACGACAGCGCCAGGACGAAGGCCAGAGCGAGGACGGGCGCGGAGGCGGACAGCGAGACGCGGGAGGTGGAGATCACCTGGTCCGTGCTCGCCGCCTTGTTCCAGTTCCGGATCGCCACCGCCGAGCAGCTGCGCCGGCTGACCGCCCCGGACGCGGGCATCGAGAAGATGCGGGCCCGTCTGCGGCGGCTGCGTGATGAGGGGCTGGCCGAGGAACTGGTGCTGCCCCAGTCCGGGCGGGCGAGGGGCTGGTTCCTGACCGAGCACGGGACGAGGGTCGCCGGCGCCTTCCCCGAACTGGCTGATATCCCCGCTCCGAGGACGCCCGGCGACAAGAGCGCCTTCAAGTACACGCTGTGGCACCAGCTCGCCGTCGTGCGAACCCACCTGGTGTTCCTGGCCGACGCCCGCCGCCGGGGCGACGCCTACGGGCCGTTCGACTTCATCCCCGAGATCACCCACCGCTTCGCCGAGGGTCGCGAGGGCACCGTGCGCCCGGACGGCCTGCTCTACTACAGCCGCACCGGCGCGGATGGCGCCCGGGTCACCAACCTGGCGTTCGTCGAGGTCGACCGCGGCACCATGGGCGGGCCCCGGCTGGCCGCCAAGCTGAACGCCTACGCCCGCTACTGGGCCACCGCGCCGCTGCCGGCCGGAGTGCGGCCCGGCACCATCGAGGCCCAGGGCGGCGGCGTGCCGCTACGTGCGCTTCCCGAGGCTGCTGTTCGTCCTCACCGGCACCGGGCAGGCCGGCTTCGCCCACCGCGCCGACGATCTGGAGTTCATCGCCCACACCCGGTACGTCGCCAAGATGTTGCGCACCGTCCCGGCCATGGTCGCCAAGCTGGAGGATCTGGAGGAGGAAGGCCCGGGCGCCGACGTGTGGTGGTCGATCGCCGATCTCGAGGCCGGGCCGGGTCCGTGGTGGAGCTGACCGGCTCCACGCCCTGACCGACACCGACACCTTGATGCCCGCCCCGGAAGGGGCGGGTGACCCGTCTCAACGAAGTTTGACCAGTCTCAACGGACTTTGACCGCGGTCTCAACCTGCAGGGGCGGGTACGGATCGGTGTCAGAACGGTGGTTCGTCGGAGTAGGTGCCGACCCAGGGATCGGGATCCGGGGCGGTGCTCGGCCGGGCTTGGAGGAGGTGGACGGCGTCCTTGATGCGGCCGAGGTCGATGAGATGGTGGGCCAGGACAGTGTCGTTGTAACCGGGGTGCTGCTCGAGGACCGTGACGGCTTCCTCGGTGCGGCCGGCGTCGGCGAGCAGGTGCGAGAGGGACCAGGCCGCGTACCAGGTGCCGCTTTCGGGGTGCGCCCGAGCCTGCTCGATCGCTTCGTCGAGCAGGCCGCAGTCGGCCATGAGCGGCAGCCGTATTTGGAAGAAGTCCCACTCCTCCTCACCGTCACGCCGCTCCTTGAGGGCGTCGAGGTGGGCCAGAGCCTCCTGAGCGCGGCCGTGCTCGGCATACAGGGTGCACAGCGCATCGATGACGCAGTCGTCCGCGCCGCCCGGGGAGTCCGCCAGGGCGCGCAGCGCCGCAATCGCCTCATCGATGCGGCCGCGCCGGACCAGGAGCTGGGAGAGTAGATGGCCTACGCGCCACATGCCGTGGGGCTTATCGGCGAAGGTCCGGTACACAGCGATCGCTCCCTCCTCGTCGCCGCGTTCCTCCAGCACCTCGGCCAGGCTCCGCGCGGCGTGCCCGTGGTGTTCGGAGTCGGCGTACGCGCGCAGTTCCTCGATCCGTCCGTGCCTGGCCAGCAGGTCGGCCAGCGCGTCCCGGCCATTGACCGACGTAACCTCCCGGCGGCGCAGCAGGGCGATCGCCTCTTCGACGCGGCCTTGCCGTTCCCGGACGGTGGCGAGCAGGTCGAAGGCATTGGACGGCTCCAGACGGAGCCGGTGGCAGTCGGGGTCGTCGCAGGCCGGGACCGCGGCCTCGATCCGGGCTTCCAGCAGCGCCGCGACTTCCTCATCCCGGCCTGCGGCATCGCCGACGTCGACCAGGGCCTGAGCGAGGAACCAGTCCCCTACGCCGGGCCGCAGCAGCGCGAGCGCCTCGGCGGCCCGACCGTGGCGGGCCAGCAGACGCGCGAAAAAGTCCAGGACTTGCCGGTCGCCAGCCTGTGTGTAGGGGCGGGACAGCTCGATCGCCTCCTGCGCCCTGCCCCAGTCCTCCAACAACTCGGCCCGGGCCCGGGCGGCCGGCCACCAGCCCGTCGCAATGTACGGGGCAAGCACCTGAAGCGCCTGCTCGTACTGCTGCCGGTCGCCGAGCAACCGGGCCCACTCCAGCGCGCAGAACCACTCCCCGCGCCCGGCCTGGAACTCCACCTCCCGCTCATGGCCAAGCTCCACAAGCCGGATCACCAGCGAGGAAGGAATGCAGCCCGACAAGGTCCGGGCCCGGTAATCAAGATCGGCAGCGTCCACGGCCCCGCACCCTAGGTGTACTGACCACGGAGGTTGGTGACAGGGGTCACGGCGCTGTGATCTTGAAATGAGTGAGGGCCTTCTGGCCAGGTGTGGATTGCGACA
>NZ_JBIWFT010000076.1:0-11675 GCF_044763205.1 Kitasatospora sp. NPDC096204 | reverse complement strand
AACGGCAGCCGCCTGATAGCCACACCCAGCACCCCTGGGTGGTCCAACCCTACGAATGACCAGACCAACCCGGCTCAGAAGGTAGAGCCGTCTGACAGTACGGTGCGGGGTCGCTCTGCCTGATGGAGATGACCTGCCCATCGACTGCGAAGGCCGGTGGGCAGCGAGGATCGGGACGTCGTTTTCCGGCACGAGGAGGTGCTACTCCGAGCGAGGTCGAGTTCGGACCTGTCCTACCCTGCGGGATGGGACGGTGGCGGCACAACCAGGGCGTCGAGGGCCTGCTGGGCCCGGCCGAGGTTGTCCTTGCCGGCGCGGCGCAGGCCGGCCTTGGCGTACTTCTCGACCATGGTGGTGGACTTCCAGTCCTCGGTGATCACCAGGATCTCCGCCGCGCTGTAGCCCTGGGCGGCGAGGTCGGCGGGGACGCCGGCGCGCAGGCCGTGGCTGGTGGCGTTCTTGGCATCGAAGCCGGGGGTACGAGTGACCATGCGCTTGAAGGCGCGGTTCACCGCGTGGCCGGTCATGCCGGTTCCGGAGGCGGGGACGGGCATGAGCCGGCCCCAGCGGGTGATGCCACGCAGCAGTGGCAACTGTGGTGCTGCTTGGCCGAGTTCGGCGAGCAGTGAGATGTAGGTGCGCACGACGGTGATTGCTACCGGGTCGCGGACGACGTACTCGCGGCCGGTGGACCAGTGGTCGTTCTTCGACGTGCGCTTGCCGACGACCATCTGCTCGGTGCCGTCGTCCAGGCACTCGAAGACGACGGAGTCGATGCGGTAGGCCGCCTGCTCGGAGCGGCGGGCGCGGGTGCGGTAGCCGAGGTGCAGGATCGTCAGGTCGCGCCAGCGGGCGAGCGGGATGTCGGTGGTCGTGCCCTCCTGGAGGTGGGCGATGCGGGCGGCGTCGACGGGCGGGCTCGACTTCGGTGTGCGACGGGCGCGGGCGTGTTCGGCGGCCTGCTTGCGGATCAGTTCGGCGGTCGCCTTCTTCGGAGGCCAGTTCTCGTACCCTTCACGGGCGTTGGCGTCGCGGATGGCGGCCATCGCCAGGCGCAGGGAGCTGACGGGCGCGCCCGTGCCGTCGCGTCCGCCGCGGCGGCGCAGGTGGGAGATGTAGGAGACCATGTTCGCCTCGCTGGTGCGCGGCCCGGGGTGGCGGCCGTTGTCGGCGCACCAGCGGGCGAAGTAGCGCCACTGCTCGGCGTAGGTCTGGCTGGTGCGTGCCGGCCGGGCGGAGGCGAGGTCGTCGGCCGCGTCCTCGGTCAGCGTCTCGTTGGAGTCGACCCCGGTGTGCGCGAACCGCGCGAGCGCCTGACCGTCGTCCACCAGCTCGGCGACGACGACCTCGGTGGAGCGATCCACCAGGGCGGGCAGGCCGTCCGACGCCTCGGCTTCCACGGGCGTTCTCCTTCCGGCGTAGCGGGCTGATGATCCGTCCGGGACAGCCTATCTGTACCAGGTCGTGTGTTGCGTCCTCTAAATCCAGTTAGAGGACGCAACACAGGCCTTGACACACAAGTCGCACCTGAGACGACGCCGTCATCTGTGACGCGTTTACTGAGGTTATTTGTTTTCAGCGCTCCAAGCTGCGAGGGTGGCCATCATGAAGATCACGATCACCGTGGAGAACCCGACTCCCGAGGTGCTGGAGAAGCTGCTCGCTCTCGTCACCACGCCAGCAGCGGTCGTGACCGCGGCGCCCGACGACCGCTGGACGCCGGAGCGTGCCCGCTCGTACTACGACCGCCTGCCGCCCCGCGCCCAGCAGATCCTGCTCCAGGTCGTCGAGGGCGAGGGCGAGTGCGCCGCCAACGAATTGAAGGCGAACGGCCGAAGCCTCAGGGGATCCACCGGCGCCTTCCGACGCGTGCTCACGGAGGGCAAGCGCACCGGCCTCTGGCCCGACGCCCTCCCGGTGCCGCTGGTCTCCCACATCGTCGGCGGGCAGCTCAAGAAGCTCGAGATGCCGGGGTGCGGCACTGAACAGTATCCGCACCCTGCTTTTCGAACGGGGCTGCACGATCTGCTGCCGCATGGTCGCTGACAATCTCCTCGAGCGGGTCTCTACGTGCTCGAGGTGGTCGAGCGGACTGCGGCCGGGGTGGTCACGATGCATGCGCGGGCCAGCTCGGCAGGTGCGGACTGTCCGCACTGCGGTAGTGCGTCGGGCCGGGTGCATGGTCGGTACATGCGACGGCTCGCGGATGCCGCGGTCGGTGGCGCCAGTGTGGTCATCGACGTTCGGCGGTTGCCAGACCCAGTCGGGCCGGGCGTGGTCGTTGGCGTAGTACCCAGTACGGCACCGTCAGTGCGGGTTGGACGCTACCGGGGGAAGGTCACCCGGAAGGTGCGAGGGCGTAGAGGACCTGGCTCTGGCCGTACTCGACGAGGTGCTCGGTGGCGAGGAGACCGAGTCTCTCCAGCAGCCGTCGGGAGCGGACGTTCGCGGCCTGGGTGACCGCGATCAGCTGATGGCCGTGGGCCGCCTGAGTGCCCCAGGTGAGCGCGGCTCCCACAGCCTCTGACGCGTACCCCCGGCCTGCGTAGGCAGGTAGGAACTCGTACGAGATCTCGGCCCGGCCTGCGGCCCGGTGATCTGGGTCGAGCGTCACCCGGCCCACCGCCTGGCGGGCCTCCGTGAGGACGACTGTGAAGTGGCCGCGCTGGTTCGCGGCGTCGGCCAAGCGCCGGTCGAGGCGTTCAGCAGGAACGGGGCCGCCCAGGAAGCGCCGCACCGCCGGGTCGGTCCACAAGGTACGGAGCAGTGGGAAGTCCGCGGTCTCCACCGGGCGCAGCAACAGCCGAGGGGTGGGGAGTTCGGTCGGCCAGTGGGGGTGGAGCCATTGGCTCTGATCAACATTTCGGGATCGCCCAGCGTAAACGGCCCGCGATCAGTAAGGCCCCGGAGACTACTCGTCCTGGGCTGGTCGGCGGCGGCGTCCTTCTGGGGTGAAGGTGAAGCTCGTGGTGAACGGAGCGTCACCACGGCGGGCTGCCAGGAGCAGTGGCTGCTCGTGGCTCGGTGGCCAGGAGGGCTCGGTGTCTGGGTCAGTGCCGTTCCAGAGGTGGAAAAACAGCATCGGGGTGGAGCGGTCAGCGGTCGCGTAGCCGAGCGTCTTCCCGTAGTAGGGGTTGGTGCTGCCGAAAAGCACTGACGGTGCGCCGAAGGCAGAGGTCACGTCGGCCCACAGCCGGTCTTGGGCGGCCCAGGTGTCGATCTCGGCGAGCATAGTGGCGTACTCGCTCGTGCTCAGGGCCCGGTCGAGCTTGAGCCATCCCTGCCGGTGCGCGAATTCCGCATAGACGGAGGCCACGCTCGTGTCGTGACCAGTCGGCAGGAAGTGCTCGAACGCCCCTGTCACGCCGGTCGGGGGCCAGACCTCGCGCCGCTCCAGGGCACGTTTCTCGTCATCCCATGCTCCCCGCCGACTTTCCACGAGCAGGAGGTGGTCCAGCGTCAGCCGGATGGCGAGTTCTCCGCCCCACATCCCCGGTCGGCGCAGGGTGTCGTTGAGGCGGGCAACGAGGTAGGTGTGGATCTCGCCTGAGGAGGCGAGCTTGTCGGTGGCGGGCATGCCGACAGTCTCCCCCAGCCGGTTGGCGGGAGTTCAGGATGCGAGGAGAATCCGTCGACGTAGCAGGGCGAAGCTGGCGCGTCCATATCCTTGCCTTTTGAGGTATTTGATCCGATTGACGTGTCCCTCGACGGGTGGGCTGTTCCAGCGCAGGGTGAGGCCGGCAGTCACGGCGTCGAGGTCCTGGCGCAGGTGGCGGGCGAAGTTGCGCAGGGGCGGCAGGTCGGTGGCCTCGGTCTGCTCGATCCACTCGGGCAGGTGCTCGCCGTCGAGGTTCTTCATCATCCGGGCGAAGTCGCGCACTCGCTCGGAGGCGGTGGCCAGTTCGGGGCAGCGGGCCAGGAGATACATGAGCTGGAGGGCTTCGTCGCTGGTCAGGGCGTCGGGGTGGCGGGTGAGCCATCCGGTGGCCTGCCGGACGGTCGGTGCGGTCGGCAGTCTGGGTGCCGGTGCGGGCGAGGAGCGGAGCGGCTCCAGCCAGCGCCGGACGCTGCGGTTGCTGCCTCGGTAGCCCAGGTTCTGGATCTCGCGGAAGAGTAGTCCGCTGTCGGTGCAGCCCTCGTTCCACCGCTGGTTCAGGTAGCCGGTCCACAGGGCGAGCGCGCGGCCACCCTGCCTGGACGGCACCAGCAGCTCCTCGACCGCGGGGGCGTCGCCACGGTGGCCACCGCACTGTTCCCCTTCCTGTGCGTCTCCTTCGGCCTGGTCCACAACAGACCCGGCATCTGGGCCTGGCCACTGCACGACGCCACATCAGTCACCGCGTCCCTGCAAGCCCTGATCCTGCTCGCCACCGGCGCCCTCTCGCTCCTCCTCCCCCGCTGCGCCGGCACGCCGATGCTGACGACGAATGACACCCCGACCGGGTTCGGTCCGGGTCTGTCGGGATGCCCCACAGACCCGGAAGTCACCGAAGGCTGCGGCCAGCCGCCTGATAGAGCGTCCGTGTCCGTCGAAGGTGCAGTGGTTGTAGTCGGAAGCCTGCGCGATCTGCGCGCCGAACTCCCCGAAGCTGGTGATCTTCTCTGGGTGCTTGAACTCGACGCCGAACCCCAGATCCGCGTCGAACCACCCCGAGGTGTCGCGGGGGCGCAGCACGGCGTCGAGACGGACGTCCTCCCCTCCGGGGTAGTGGCCGGGCACCTCCCGTTCGATGTGGAAGTGCGGGTCCAGCCGGCCCAGGACGTGATCGGCCAGTTCCCGCTCGTTCGCGAAGCGGCCCGTCGGTGGCACCACCAGATGCCAGTACTGCACCGGTCCAGGGCGCCTGTCGGCACCGACACACCGTCAAGGGGGGGGTGCGCCCCGAGGCTGGCGCAAGGCGCACGCCGGCCAAGCATCCGCTGGCGGCGCGTCGTCGCCCGTGCGGGTGAACAGCTGCCGATCGGCGGGCCCGGCCCTGGTCCCCGGGCATGCCGTCGAAGCAGGCCTCGGCGGGTACCGCGCGGTTCCCGGCAGCGCTATCGGGCCCTCGCCGGGGGGCGAAGTCGTGCCAAAGGTGACCGGTTCGGGCGTGACCGCGCGGTAGGTTGGCGCCGGGGCGGTCTGCCGGTAGTCCGCCGCGTACCAGCCGACCCGAACGCAGCGATGCGGCAATCACCGACGACGACTTCCACAAGACGCCGGGAAGCCCCGCCAGAACACAAGGTCGTCTGGCGGGGCTTCTCCGGTTCGCTCCGCTTCGGCGGATCCGGGCTACT
Organism: Kitasatospora sp. NPDC096204; assembly: GCF_044763205.1. NCBI lineage: Bacteria > Bacillati > Actinomycetota > Actinomycetes > Kitasatosporales > Streptomycetaceae > Kitasatospora > Kitasatospora sp. NPDC096204. Next base: position 6,398 of record NZ_JBIWFT010000076.1, on the reverse strand, counting down.
CGACTACGGACATCTGCAGCCCGAGGACAGCCTTCGGAGCCTTCAGTGCAACGGATCGGCGCATTCCTCGGAATCCACCACCAGAACGCCGGACAGCGTCATCCGCGAAATGTCCGCGAGGTAGGGCGCTTCCCCCTCGTGCTGCATGCAGAATGTCACGCTCCCGGTGACGACGTTCTCGTCGTACAGGGCGGGCCCGATCGAGATGTACGCGCTTCCGGACGGAGCGCCGGGGACCTGGCGCAAAGCGAAGAGCGCGCTACAGGCGAACGCGTAGGCTCGCCTGGCCAGTGTCTCGACCCGCGCCGGATCGTCGTCCGCCAGATCGAGGTCCGGAATGGCTCGACCGTTGACCGCCGCTTCGTATCCGGTCAGGTCGGTGAACGACGACCGATTCCCGTGGTAGCTCTCGGAGAAGTGCCGGAGAACCCAGGCCCCGCCCGGATCGACTTCCCATCCCGCGTCCAGCGCGCACTGGAAGAGCTCCGGAACGTCTCCCTTCGTCGCCCGCTTCAGGAACTCCGGCTCGACCAGGTCCGAGAACATCGCGTTGAACTTCACTTGCCTATCCAATCCGATCAGGCCGCCGAGGCCCTTCCGTCTCCGAGTGGACTCCGTCGGCCCTACCCGACGCGGGACTAGCACGCCTCGCCAAGGAAGCCAAGCCCCTTCTTGATGCCCTTTCCGAAGTCGGTCTTCGCGAGCTCCTTCTGCAGGCTCTTCGGCAGTCCGTCGAACTGACCGGTCTCGAAATTGTACTGATACTTGGGAGCGTCGGACGACTTCATCCCGTTGATTTGCACCTGCAGGTGCATCTGGCCGGGCCGGCCACCGGGGTCGGGGTTCTCCACATCGATACGAATATTGTTGGGCCCCCGCCACACCGTCGAACTCGTGATCTGCGTGCCGTTGGAACCGACCATGCCGCTGCCGCCGCTCTGGGCGGCGAGGGCGGGGGTCACACCCGCGAGTGCGCGGTATGTGTGGACGGAGTTGAGGGCGAGGCCGTCAGCGGGCTGGAAGGCCTTCCACTGCTTGGCAGCGGCCGATCCGTCCAGCATCAGCGCCCGCGTCCCGGCCGGGACGCTCTTCGGCGACCAGGTGCACGCCGGCGGCACCAGCCGGTTGAGCCGGGACGCCCTGGCGGCCTCCTCGACGGTCGCGGCCTTCTTCGAGAGCTCCACGAGCTTGAGCGCCTTCTTCTGGGGGAAGAAGTTCGCGGCGACGTCCGCACACGCGCTGACGCTCTTCTGCTTGATGCACTCCTCGGCGCTGTCCACGCCGAGGGCCGCCTTGAAGACCTCCTTCAAGGCGTTGTTGAACTCCTCGTTGGTGTCGACGACGACGGCCTTCTTTCCCTTCATCATCACGCACGTCGACGTGTAGTAGGGACTGAAGCCGCCGCCGCTGTAGCAGGTGTTCTTCTTCTGCTCCTCCTGCTGCTTGGCGGCCTCCTCGAGCGCGGCCCGGATCTGGATCTCCAGTTCCTTGTTGAACTCGTCCTCGAGCTGCTTGGCTTCGGCCTGGAGCCTCGTCTCCTCGGCCTTCAGCTCGGCGGCGCGCTCCTGGCGCCCCTTCTCGGCGACGAAGCCCCAGGCCTCCTCCTCGGCCTGGCTGGCCTTCTCGGCGTCCTTCCCGGCCTCGACCGCGGACACCCGGGCGTCGTTCGCGGCCTCGCGGGCCGAGTCGGCGGACCAGCGTGCCTGGGCGGCGGAGGCCTTGGCACGGGCGGCGGAGTAGGCGGCCTTGCTCGCGTCGCGGGCGGCGGCCTGGGAGGCGTTGCGGGCGGTGGTGGCGGACTTGGAGGCGCGGGTCGCGGAGGCCGCGGCGTCCTGGGCGGAGCTCTGGGCGTCGGCGGCGAACCGGCCGGCCTGGTCGGCCGACGCGCGGGCCTGGTTGCGCGCATTGTTCGCCTCGTCGGAGGCGTTGTTGGCCACGGCCGCGGCCTCGGTGGCCTCCCACGCGTTCTGCTGGGCCCTGGACGCGGTCAGGGAGGCCTCGGCGATCAGGCGCCGCATCTGTCCCGCGTGCGTGGCCGCGAGCTGGTCCTTGCGATCGGCCATGTACTGGCCGGTGGTCAGGAAGTCGTGGACGAGGTCGGGCGTGCCGGCCAGCGCGAACCTGGCCGCGGCCTGGACCTCGGGGCCGCCGCTGGCGAGCAGCTGGGTGGCCTGGACCCGTTCGTCGATCTGACGGGCGGTGTACTGGCCGGTGGACAGGAACGCGCTGACGGCCTTGGGGGACCCGTCCCGCAGGGCCTTCTCCCCGGCCTCCCTGACGCTGATGTCGCCGGTGGCGATCAGCTGGTAGACGCGGACTCGGTTGTCGGTGACCGCGGCCTCGTGCTGACCGGTGGTGTAGAAGGCCTCGACCTGGGCGGCGTCCCCCTTCAGGGCCTCGGCGGCGGCGGTGCGCACGGCCTCGTCGGAGCTGTCCTGCGCGATCTCCAGAACGCTCTGGCGCATGTCCTCCAGCTCGGCCCGCTTCCGACCGTTGCGAGCCCAGTCCAGGACGGCTTCGTCGTTCCCGGACAGGGCGGCCATCGCGGCCTCCTGGCTCCACGGGCCACCGGTCTTCACCGTCTGCAGCGCGGACTTGCGCCCCTTGGCGGCGAGCGCCTTCGGTTCCGCGCCCGAACCGGCGGCCTCGGCGGCCAGGGCCGCGGCCTCCTCCTCCCGCGTCCGCCAGTCCGCGAGGACGGAACCCATGTCGGACGTGGCCTCGTCCTCGGCCAGCTTCATGTCCCGGGCCATCTCGACGGCAGCGGCGGTACGGGCCGCGAGGTCCTCCGCCTCGGTCTTCCGCGCGATCTCGTAGACACCGTTCGCGGTCTTCACCGCCTCGCTGGCGGTGTTCGCGGCCGTCCTGGCCGCCTCGGCCTGCCGGGAGGCCTCGGCTGCCGCGCCAGCGGCCTCGCCTGCGTGCTGGGCGGCGTTGTCCGCGGCGGTGGCAGCGTTCAGGGCATGCGTGGCCGCGCTCCGGGCGGCGTCCCGGGCCTCGAAGGCCGCCGCCGCGGACTGCCGGGCCAGGGCCCCGGAAGCGTTCGCCGCCCGGTCGGCCTCCCTGGCATGGCGGCGTGCCTGCTCCGCCGCCTGCTGCGCACGGTTGGAGCCGGCCCCGGCCGCCTTCGCCAGGTTCGCGGCCCGCTCCGCGGAGTCGGCGGCGGCGTTCGCGTTGCCGCTGGCGCTCCTGGCAGCGTCCGCCGCGTCGCCGGCGGCGTTCGAGGCGTTGCCGGCGTGTTCCGCCGCCTGCGCCGCCCGCTCGGCGTCCCTGGCCGCGTTGCGCGCCTCCTCGGCCCGCTGGCGCGCCGAGGAGGCCATGCTCGCGTCCGACGCGGCGGCATTGGCCGCCCTGCGGGCACCGACCGCGGCATGCGCGGCGCCGCTGGCCGCGTTGGCCGCCTGGGCCGCGGCGCTGGCAGCAATGCGGGAGGCCTGGTTGGCGGCACCGGCCGAGGCGATCGCCTGCTGCGCGGCGGTCGCCGCCGCCTGGGCCTCGGCAGCCGCCTTGGCCGCGGCCGCCGAGGCGCGGGCCAGATCCTTGCCCGCGTCCTCGGTCTCCTTCGCGGCGGTCGCCGCCGACTCCTTGGCCAGGCGCGACTTGTCGACGGCGCTGGCGGCAGCCTCCTTGGCCGCGTCGCTGGCGGCCTGCGCCTGGGCGCCGGCCTGCTCCGCCTGGTCCGCCAGCTGCGAGATCGTGGCGCGTTCCTGGTCCCTGGCCTGGGCCACGAACTGCCCCATCTGCAGGAACTCGGCGACGTCGGCGGGCGTGCCGCGCAGCGCGACCTTGGCGGCCTCCCTCATCGCCGGACCACCGCTTCCGAGCAGCGCCATCGTCCGTGCCCGGTTGTCGATCTCCTGGGCGTCGTACTGGCCCTGCTCGAGGAACTTCTTGACGTCCTCGGGCGTGCCCTTGAGGGCTGCGGTGGCCTGCTCCCTGACGCTGATGCCGCCGGTGGCGACGAGCTGGAACGCCTCGACCCGCCGGTCCTGCTCCAACGGGGTCTTCCAGCCGTCCCGGATGAAGGCGCGCAGGTCGTCCGCCGAACCCTTCACCGCCTTCGTCGCGGCCTCGCGCACACCCGGCCCGCCGAGGCCGAGCAGCTGGTAGGCGTCGACGCGGTCGTCGTGGTACTCCGCGACGTCGGCCTCGGTGTCGAGGAAGCGCTTGACGTCCTCGTCCGTACCGCTGAGCGCGGCCTCCGCCGCGGCCCGCACCCCGGGGCCGCCGCTCGTCCACAGGGTGACGACCCGTCCCCGCTCCGTCAGCATGGTGATGTCCAGGCCGGGGTCGGGCTCCGCGGCAACGGCGGGCACGGTACCGAGCAGACCGGTCGCGAGTGCCATGGGCAGCAGCACGGCGCAGGCGCCGCGCAGGACCGTCAACCGGCTTCGCCCGCGCCGATCCCCCCCGCCAGTTCCTGACGCTCCGAAGGAGCGCAAGGGATGCCTCACAATACATTCCTCTCAAGGGAAGATCTGAGTACGTGCACGGATCCACTAGGACCCGGAAGCGATGCCGATCGGCTCAAGGCGCGGACGTCACCAGAGGATTCGGGCACGGAAAACGCATCATCAAGGCCCACTTCGGCGGTCGTCCTTGCACGATTCGCCTGGCGGCCTATGGGGATGCGATTGCTGATACCTTACACATGCTTTACTCACATCAATCACATGTGAGGGCTCGGCAGATCAGCCATGAGGCCTCCTCGAATTTAAGGATCGACCGTGGAGATATCCCGTTTCCGCAAGCCCTTCCTCGTCGGCGCGGTCGGCGTTCTGGCCGCAGGCGTCGGGGTCGCATCCCTGACGGTTGCGCAGGCCGCCACCGGGAGCGGTTCGGCGGACGTCTCGGCGATGCCCGTCGCCGTCGAGGACTTCCAGCACCCCGGAGCCGACCGCCTGCTGCAGGAGCGTCAGATCACGCTCCGGCAGGGCGACGGGCACATCTGGCTCAAGGAGGGCCCGGGGAACACGGTGCCGACCGACTGCCAGGCCTCGAACGAGATCTTCATCGAGTCCCGCCTCGACAAGCGCGGCTACTGCTTCACCACCAACAGCAAGACGGGCTACCTCGCCATGGAACTGCCGGACGTCTACGGCATCTGGACCGAGGACCGCGCCGTCAGCGCCAAGCTCACCGCCGCGGGCCAGGAGAAGCAGGTCGACGTGGCCCCGAACTCGGTCGCGCCCGTCGGCGAGACCCTGCCCGGCGGAAAGCGCTCCGTCCTCGTCGAACTGCGCGTCACCGGCTGACAGCCGTCCCTGCCCGCAGGCCTCGCCGGTTGCCGTGCGGCCGGCGAGGAGCCGTCAGGCCTCGGTAACGGCCGACCGGCACCGGTCGCAGGACGACTGCCCACCACCGGCAGTACGGATCTGCGCGGTGCCCACCTCACGGACCCTCGGCACCCGCAGCACCGACGGCACCGCCGTCAGGCACCGCCCCGCCTGAGCCCCCGGCAATCCGGCAGCATCGACCGGCGCCCCCTGGCACTCCCGCCGATCGCCCCGGACCACCCCGTCAGCGGAGCCGACCGACTCACGCCGGCCCGGGCTGTGGGCGTCCCGCTTCTGTTCGTTCTCCTCAGGGAATTCCTCATGTCTCGCAAGACCCCATCCCGTTCCCGGCGGGCGGGTGTGCTGGTCGCGGCCGCGGCCGCCGGTGCACTCACCACCTTCGCCACGCCCCCGGCAGGTGCCGTCTCCGGAGATGCGGCCACCGACGGCTCGTACACCTTCTCCGCGCGCCTGGTGGTCGGTGACTACCTGCGTGGCTGCACGGGTGCGCTGGTGGACCGCTACTGGGTGCTGACCGCCGCGTCGTGCTTCTCGGACGATCCGGCGCAGCCGCAGGTGCTGGCGGCGGGTGCGCCGAAGTGGAAGTCGACCGTCACCGTGGGTGCGAAGTCGGCCGAGGTGGTCGAGTTGGTGCCGCGTCAGGACCGTGACCTGGTGTTGGCTCGGCTGTCCGCGCCCGTGGACGGGGTCGCTCCGCTGTCGCTGGCGACCACGGCCCCGACGGCCGGGCAGACGCTGCGGGTGCCCGGTTTCGGTCGGACCAAGGACGAGTGGGCGCCGCTGAAGCTGCACACCGGCGTGTTCTCGCTCGACACGGTGAGTGCGACCGGCATCGGTACCACCGGCACCGGCGGCGCCGCGATCTGCAAGGGCGACACCGGCGCTCCGGCGGTCCGTGAGGTGAACGGCAAGGCCGAGCTGGTCGCCGTCGCCTCCCGCTCCTGGCAGGGCGGCTGCCTGGGCACCCCCGCCACCGAGACCCGTACCGGCGCCTCCAGCTCCCGTATCGACGATCTCGGTGACTGGGTGAGGTACCAGCGTTCCCGTACGGCGGAGGTCCGGTCTGGCCTGCACGTGCAGGCCATCGGCGCTGACAGCAAG
>NZ_JBIWFT010000075.1:0-11987 GCF_044763205.1 Kitasatospora sp. NPDC096204 | reverse complement strand
GCCTGGCTCCACACCTACAATCACCACCGCGGACACACCGCACTCGCAGGCAAGCCACCCGCCAGCCGCGTCCCCAACCTCACGGGTCAGAACACCAGAGCACCTTGGGCAGGACGGCCGCCGACGCGGGCGGCCCGTCCTCGGCCCGCCGGAAGCGGTGCACCGCCGCCCGGCCCTCCGTCCCGCGCAGCCGGGCGGCGAGCCGGGCCGGCAGCACCACGGTGGCCAGCCGGCCCTCGCCACGGAACCCCTCGACCGTCCAACTCACCCAGGGGATCGGATAGTTGGCGGCCGGACTGAAGAACACCGGACGCCACCCCTGGAAGCTCACCGCGTAGGCGCCGAAGCCGCTCCAGTTGGAGAAGCTGAACCGGCGCGCCCCCGGGTCGAAGCCCAGCGGCACGCAGTCGCGCAGCCGCGAGCGGCCGAGGGTGGCCAGGAACCACAGGTTGGCCCGGAGGTTGAGGTGCGCGGTCGGGAACTCCTCGACCGCCGCGCGCAACGCGCCCGCCAGCGCCGCGGGGCCCTCCTCGGGCCGGTGCGGCACGTGGACCTCGCTCAGCAGGTTGCCCACCAGCGGGCGACAGGCCCAGCCGGCGCCGCGCGTTGACCGGAACGGTCAGCATCCGCTCGGCGTCGTCCCCGTCCAACTCCCGCAGGGTACTGAGGAGGTGGGCGCAGAGCACGTCCCCGGAGGAGAGCCGCCGCCCGGCCGCCGCACCGAACTCCTCACGCATCCGGGCCACTTCGGCGTCAGTGAAGGCGATCTGGACGATCCGGTTGGCCCGCGGACCGGCCGCCACCTCGCGGGCCAACAGCTCCGCCTCCGCCGCCGTCGGCACCCGGAAGCCGGGCCGGCCGCAGTCCTCCTCGGGGAGCACCTCGGTCAGCAACTCGTCCTGGTCATCCACGAGTTCGGCCTCAGGAAGCGGCTCCCCCTCGACCGCCGCGGACCAGATCCGCAGCAGCAGCATGAAGCTGTGCAGGTCGCCGATCGCATGGTGCCAGGAACAGCCGAGCACCGTGCCGCCGTCGGCCGTACGGGTCACCCGTACGGTGAGCAGCGGCACGCCGCCCTCGCGTGCGGCGGGGGCGTCCAGCGGGGCGACCAGTTCGGAGCCGGCCGCCGTCGCCCGGCCCATCGCCCCGGCGAGCGTGCCCTCCGCAGTGTAGACCTCGAACGGCACGCCGGTGTCGTCGCAGACCGCCTCCAGGACGCCCTCGACGGTGCGCAGCCGGCCGGCGAAGACCGGCACCCGCTCCAGCGCGCGGGCCAGGCCGGCGGCGAGCCGGTCGTCGTCCAGCGACTGCTCGAAGCAGAGCACGACCGAGACGGCGAGGTCGGCGAGCATCGTGTCCATCAGCCCGCAGCGCAGCACCCGGCCGGTGGCGCGCCCGGCCCGGACCGTCCGGGATCTTCGCAACTGCGGCCAGAGGCTCATGGGTTCCGTTCCGAAGCACTTGACGACTTCCGGCGACACACGGGGCGGCGCGCAGGCCGTCGCGGCGGCGCGCGATCCGCGGGCACGCCGAACGATAGTGCCGCGCGAAGCCAGTGGTCCAGTCCAATCCCGCACTCCGGGACGGCACTTCGACCGCCGCGACGACAGCGGCGGCGATAGAATGCGCACCATGGGAGAGCGCCCCGGCGCGCCCACCGCGCCGCCCCTCGTGCTGGTCACCGACACCGACTCGCAGCTGATCGATCCGGGCCGGGCCTACCACCTCGGCCGTGACCCGACCAGCGAGATCGTGCTGGACGACCCCCGGGTCTCCTGGCACCACGCGATCCTGCGCACCGACGACGGCCACTGGCTGCTGGAGGACGTGGGCAGCACCAACGGCACCTACGACGAGGGCCGCCGCGTCCACCAGGAGAACGTCGGCCCGGGCACCCGGCTGCGCTTCGGCGATCCGGCCGACGGTCTGTCCGCGACCTTCGCCGCCCTCCCCACCCCCACCGTGCACAGGCGGCCGTCGCTGATCGCCCCGCAGGCCTCCGGCACGTTCCGCCGCCCGAGCGCCGTCCACCGGCTGCTCGGTCACAGCATCCGGATCGGCCGCGCCGGCGACAACGACCTGGTCCTGGACAACCTGGTGGTCTCCCGCCACCACGCCGAACTGCGGGCACTGCCCGACGGCGGGCACGAGATCGTCGACCTGGACAGCCACAACGGCACCTACCTCAACGGCCGTCCCGTCCGACGCGCCCCGGTCGGTCCGGCCGACATCGTCGGCATCGGGCACTCCGCGTTCTGCCTGGCCGACGGCCGACTGGTCGAGTACACCGACACCGGCGAGATCTCCCTGGACGTCCGGCACCTGGTGGTCCGGGTCGGCCCCGACCACCGGGTGCTGCTGGACGACGTCGGCTTCCCGCTCGCCGAGAAGGCACTGCTCGCGGTGGCCGGCCCGAGCGGCGCGGGCAAGTCCACCCTGCTCAACGCGCTCACCGGGCTGCGCCCCGCCGACCAGGGCACGGTGCTGTACGACGGACGCGACCTCTACCGCGACTACGCCGAGCTGCGCCGCCGGATCGGGCTCGTCCCGCAGGACGACATCCTGCACACCCAGCTCACCGTCCGCCGCGCCCTGTCCTACGCCGCCGAGTTGCGCTTCCCCGGCGACACCGACCCGCAGGAGCGGGCGGCCCGGGTCCACGAGGTGATCCACGAGCTGGGCCTGGACGCCCGGGCCGACCAGGTGATCGCCAGCCTCTCCGGCGGTCAGCGCAAGCGGGTCAGCGTCGCCCTGGAACTGCTCACCAAGCCGTCCCTGCTCTTCCTCGACGAACCGACCTCCGGTCTGGACCCGGGCATGGAGCGCTCGGTGATGCGCATGCTGCGCGGGCTGGCCGACGACGGCCGGACGGTGGTCGTGGTGACGCACAGCGTGCTGAGCCTGAACGTCTGCGACCGGCTGCTGGTGCTGGCCCCGGGCGGGCGGACGGCGTACTACGGGCCGCCCGGCGAGGCGCTGGAGTTCTTCGGCTTCGACGAGTGGCCGGAGGCCTTCGAGGCCTTCGAGCACGAGGACCACGCCGCCTGGCAGCAGCGCTTCCGCGACTCCCCGCAGTACGCGCACTACATCGCGGCCGAGGCCTGGACCGCGCCGCACCCCGGTCCGGAGCCGGACGCCGGTCAGGCCCCGTACACCGGTCCGGAAGCGTACGCCGGCCAGACCCCGGCCGCCGGCCGGGCACCGCGCCCCGGTGCGGACCAGGGCCCGCCGGTGTCCGCCCCTCCCCCGATCGCCTGGGAGAAGCCGCAGGGCTGGTTCTCCCAACTGGGCACACTGGTGCGCCGGTACACCTCGGTGCTGGCCGCCGACCGGCTCTTCCTCACCATCATGGTGGTGCTGCCCTTCGTCATCGGCCTGATGTGCCGGGCGATGGCCGGCTCCCGGCTCTCCCCCGACAACGCCGTCAACTGCCTGCTCACGCTCTGCATCGGCGGTCTGCTCACCGGCGCCGCCAACTCGGTGCGTGAGCTGGTGAAGGAGCGCGCGATCTACCGGCGGGAGCGGGTGGTCGGGCTGTCCAGATCGGCGTACCTGGTCTCCAAGGTGGTGGTGCTGGGCACGGTCACGGTGGCCCAGGCCGTGGTACTGACCGTGGTCGGCCTGGCCGGGGTGAACCTGTCCTTCGCGGTGCCGACCGGGGTGGTGATGCCGCAGCTGCCCGAGCTGATCATCGCGGTCGCGCTGCTCGCCTTCTCGGCGATGATGCTCGGCCTGGTGGTCTCGGCGCTGGTGGACAAGGAGGAGGCCACCATGCCGCTGCTGGTGCTCCTCTCGGTGGTGCAGATCGTCTTCAGCGGCCTGATGCTCAAGCTGCACGGGGTGCCGGGGCTGGAGCAGTTCGCCTGGCTGATCCCGTCCCGCTGGGGCATGTCGGCGATGGCGCGCACCGTCGAACTGCACGGCATCTTCCCGAACGCGATCACCGCCGACCCGATGTTCCGCCACCAGCGGTCCGGCTGGGTGCTGAGCATGGTGCTGCTGCCCGCGCTCTCGCTGCTGTACGGCCTGGTGGTGCTGGTCCTGCTGCGGCGGCACGAACCGAGCATCATGCGGCGCTGACGGCTTCGACCGAGCCTGCCGGGCCCGGCGGGCAGCGGGGAGTGACCAGTGGGCAGTGGCCCCACAGGCTCGGGCCGCCGCCGGTAGAGTGGGAGGCGACCTGTGGTGCGAGTCGTGCCGCGCGCGGCGGGGATCGCGCGGCGGAGGAAATGTAGCCGCCCATGGACGAGTTCGCGTTCCGCCCCACCCACGTTGCCCCACCGGACGGGATGGCCTCCTGGGCGGCGCCGGACCCGACCCAACCCACCGCCCGGCTCGACGCGCTGCTGCCGCTGCGCCTGCTCGACCGCCGGGGCGACTGGGCTCGGATCCTCTGCTCCAACGGCTGGACCGCCTGGGTGGACGGCCGACTGCTGGTCGCCCTGCCGCAGCCGCCGCCCGGCGCCGGGGGCCCGCCCGCGCGGACCGCCGACCCGCGCCCGGCGCTCGCCGACGCCGGGGGCGCACTCGACCGCTACCGCGCCCTCCTGGAGGACCTCGCCACCGGCGCCCTCGACCTGGAGACCTTCCGGGAACGAACCCGCGGCCTGCGGATCGGCCTGGTGGTGGACGGCGAGGCGCTGTGGCTGTTCGACCCGCTGCACGACCGCTGGTGCTACGGCGACGGGCTCCAGCTCCAGACGTACGCGGCCACCGACCGGCCGGTGCCGCCGACCTCCCCGTCGTCGGGCCCTCCGCCGGTGCCCGGCCCCGCCGCGAACGGACCGTCCGCGAACGGCCGGTCCGCCCCCACCCGGACCGGTGAGCCGTGACCTCCGCCGAGCTGCCGTCCACCGGGCCGCCCTCCGCCGAGCCACCCGCCGAGCCGTCGGGTCTGCCCGCCGGGCTGGCCGGGCTGGTCGGGCGGCAGATCGCCGGCTACCGGCTGGAGACCGAGATCGGGCGTGGCGGCATGGCCGTGGTCTACCGGGCCAAGGACCTGCGGCTCGGGCGGACCGTCGCGGTCAAGCTGCTCGCCCCCGAACTGGCGCGCAACGAGGTGTTCCGGCAGCGCTTCATGCACGAGTCGGAGGCCGCCGCCGCGATCGACCACCCGCACATCATCCCGGTGTTCGACGCGGGCGAGCAGGACGGCATCCTGTTCCTCGCGATGCGCTACGTCGAGGGCGGCGACCTGCGCGCCCTGATGAACCGCTCCGGCCCGCTCCCGGCGGAGCGGGCCGTCCGGCTCGCCCTCCAGATCGCCTCGGCACTGGACGCCGCCCACGCCCACGACCTGGTGCACCGGGACGTCAAACCGGGCAACGTGCTGGTCGCCGCCGGGACGGACAGCGAGCACCCGGAGCACCTGTACCTGGCGGACTTCGGGCTGACCAAGAAGTCCCTGTCGCTCAGCGGGCTGACCGGGGTCGGCCAGATCGTCGGCACGCTCGACTACGCGGCGCCGGAACAGATCTCCGGCAGGCCGCTGGACGGGCGCTGCGACCAGTACGGGCTCGGCTGCGTGGTGTTCGAGATGCTCGCGGGAACCCCGCCGTTCCGCCGGGAGAGCGACCTCGCGCTGCTCTGGGCGCACCTCAACGACCCGCCGCCCGCGCTGCGCGAGCACCGGCCCGACCTGCCGGCCGCCGTCGGGGCGGTGGTCTCCCGGGCGCTGGCCAAGACGCCCGGGGAGCGGTACCCGAGCTGCCTCGGCTTCGTCGCCGAGCTGCGTGCGGCGACCACCGCCGCCGCACCGGAGCCGTGGCACGCGGACGGGCCGCCCACCCGGGTCGTCCCGGCACTCGCCCCCGACCCGCCCGCGGTACCCCGGCCGCCCGCCTGGGCCGCACCGGTCGTCCAGCCGCCCTGGCCGTCCCCGCCCGGAGGGAGCCGTCCGTCGTGAACGCCGTGAGCCAGGTCCTCGCCGTGGTCGCCGCGGCCATCCACCTGATCGTCTGGCCGCTCGAGAGCTTCCTGTACGGGCACCCGCGGGTGCGTCGGCTGCTCACCGGCAGCACGGCGGACGCACCGGAGGTCCGGCTGTGGCGCGTCAACGTGGGCTTCTACAACCTGTTCCTGGCGCTCGGCCTGGTCGCCGGCCTGGTCCTGCTGCACGTCGGCCACCCGGGGGCCGGGCGGGTGCTGGTGCTCTACGTCGCCGCGTTCATGCTCGCGGGCGGGATCACCCTGTTCTGCTCGGAGCCGAAGCTCTGGCGCGGCGCGCTCGGCCAGGCGGTACCGGCGGCCGTCATCCTCCTGGCGGAGGCGTTCTGAACCCGGCCGCCCGGGGCGGGGCGCGCCACCGGCCCCACACCGCGACCGGCCCCACCACCGGCCGTGGTCTCTGCCGAACCGCCCGGATGTCCCGTCAACCGACGGGCCCACCCGTGGACGCTTCCGCCTCCGCCCCGGCGACCTCACCACGGTGCCGCACCCGGGTGGCGAGCAGGGCGCCCAGCGCGCCGGTCAGCAGCCCCCACCCCGCCGCGAGCGGCACCGCCGTCCAGAGCACCGGGCTCAGGGTGAGGCTGCCGCTGCCCAGTGCGGCCAGCGGGCTGTTGCCGCCGAGCACGGCGCCCAGCAGGTCGCCCAGGCCGCCCCGGCCGAGGCCGACGCCGAGCACGGAGAGCCCGTAGTCGGCGTCCACCCGGGTCCACAGGCCCACCAGCAGCATGGTGACGGCGGCGGCGAGCGCGAAGCGGACGGCGTGCTGCCAGAGCCGGACGGTGCGCGGTGCGCGGCGGGCCGCCAGGAACGCGGCCGCGAGCAGCAGGACGGCGGCCAGCGGCAGCAGCCACCAGCTGCGCGCGTCCTGCTCCGCGAGGGTGCCGAGGTCGATGGTCGCCTGTCCGCCCTCGGAGGTGCGCAGCACGGCGCTGAGCGGCTTGGGGACGGGCAGACCGACCGCGCCGACCAGCTGCCCGTGCCACTCGGCGCCCAGCCCGACGCCGAAGGCCAGCCAGACCAGGTTGGGCAGTGCGAGCAGCAGCACGGCCAGGGTCTGCCGGGCGTTTCCGTGCACGATCACGGTCAGCACCCCGGCCACCGCGCCGATCGCCAGGTACGCCAGCAGGACCAGCCAGAGCGCGAACGCGGCCGGGCGGACGGCGAGTTGGTGGCGCACCAGGGCGGCCGGCAGCGGGGCCCGCCGGGACACCGCGAAGGTGAGCGCGAGCACCACCAGCAGCCAGGCCAGCCCGATGCCGACGGTGGTCGGGCCGTCCGCGTGGAAGCCGACCTCCGGGGTGAGCCCCAGCGCGCCGCCGATCGACTGCGCCAGGTCGTCACCGAGCGGGACGACGAAGGTGTGCCGGGCGCCGAGGGTGATCAGCACCAGGGCGAGCAGCCAGAGCAGCACCGTCCGGCCGATCCGCCCGAGCAGCTCTCCGCCGCCCGCGACCGCGCGGAAGCGCAGCTGGCGCAGGAACACCTCCGCCATGGCGACCGCGCCGGCCACCGAGACGCTCAGCGGCATCGCGCTGATCTCGGCCCCGACGGCCGCGAAGTCTCCCGCGCCGCCGTCGAGCCGGACGGTGCCGCCGACGGCGAGCGCCAGCGTCGCGGCCAGCACGGCCGGGACGCCGCCGTCCGGGAGGTCGTCGGCGCCGGCCAGCCAGAGGCCGAGTGCGGCGACCGCCGCCATCGCCACCAGCCCGGCCACCACGACGGCGAGCGCTTCCAGCCAGCCGCGTACGGCTCCGGGCGGGCCGGCGGCCCGGGTGGTGGGCTGCTGCATGCCGCCTCCTCGTCGTGCGCGGGGTGCCTGGGGCCCGGCCGGCAGCCGACCGGCTGCCGGTGGGGCTTCCAGGGTGGCCGACGCTCGGCGGGCACGCTCGGCGACGCCCCGCCCACCTGCTGTTGCGGCGAACGGGGCCGCGGGGGAGAAAGGGAAGCCGACGGCCGGAGCCTCCGGGGCCGGCCCCGGTCGGCCGACCGCCTGCGAAACGGAGCCTCGATGACCTCCCAGCCGCCTCCGTCCGGCCCGCCCGGCGAGCCTTCGCAGGGTCCGCCGTCCGGGCCTCCGTCCACACCTCCCTCCGGGCCGCCCTCCGGGCCGCCGTCCGGACCGCTGGCCGGGCCGCCCTCCGGCGGTGGCGCGGCCGGACCGCCGTCCACACCTCCTCCACCCTCGGGCCCGTACGGGACGTCCGGGGCGGGCGGCGCCTCCGGGACGGGCGGCGACGGGGGTGCGAGTGGTCCCGGCGGCGCGGGCGAGCCGTCCGGACCGGGCGGAGCCGGCGGGCCCGGGAGCGGTGCGCACAGGCCCTGGTGGCGCTCCGGGAAGGGGCTGGCCCTGGCGGTGGCCGCGGTGGCGGTGGCCGCGGTGGCCGCGGTGCTGATCGCCGGCAACCAGGGCGGCCACCACTCGACCGTGCCGACGGCGAACGAGGTCGCCCTGCAGGCCCCGGCCGATCCCGGGCCGGACCCGTTCACCCCGTCGGTGGAGACCCAGGCGGTGAACGCCCCCGCCCCCGCCACCCCGACGGCGCAGCATCCGGGCGGCACCTCGCCCGGGAGCGGCTCCACGGCGGCGATCCACAGCGTGGAGGGCAGCTCCGCCGGGCTGTACGCCGGGACGATGAGCAAGCCGAGCTGCGACACCGAGCGCCTGATCGGGATGGTCTCGACCGGGGACGCCGGGCGTGCCTGGGCCTCGGCCGCCGGCATCGCGCAGGCCGAGATCCCGGGCTACCTGCGCTCGCTCACCTCCGCCTACCTGCGGGTGGACACCCGGGTGACCAACCACAGCTACCGGAGCGGCGCGGTGGTCGAGTACCAGTCCGTGCTCCAGGCTGGCACCGCCGTCCTGGTGGACGCCCGGGGCGTGCCCCGGGTGCGCTGCTCCTGCGGCAACCCGCTGAAGCCGCCGACGCTGGTGAACGACGCCCGCTACACCGGGAAGGCCTGGGCGGGTTTCCAGCCGACCGCGCTGATCGTGGTGGTGCCCGCACCGCAGCCGGTGACCGAGATCATCCTGGTGAACGTCCAGACCGGCGAGTGGTTCTCCCGGCTGACCGGGCGGGCCGAGGTCGTGGACCGGACCGTCGGACCGCCGACGGGGCCGCTGGCACCCGGCATCCCGCCGCCGGCACCCTGGCAGCCGTCCACGCCCACGGCCACCTCCTCGACGGCGCCCGGTACGACCTCGCCCGGCACGGCGACGAGCCCGGGTACGACGTCGCCGGGTGCAACGCCCCCGGGCACGACGAGTTCGGGCGCGACGACCTCCACGGCCACGCCGTCGACCGGCTCGGGCCAGCCGCCAGGGACGACCACGACGACCGGCACCCCGTCCGCGCCCACCGCCACATCCACCCCCACGTCCACCGTGACGACGGCGACGCCCACCCACCCGGCGACCGGCACGACGACGGCGGGCCCCGCGACGACCACCGCCGTCACGACGGCCACCGGCACCGGGACCGGATCCGCGACCACGAGCGCCGCCAAACCGAGCTGACCCGACGTAAGCCCAGCCCACCGCTGCCACCGGTCACCCGCCGACATCGGCCGCCACCACCCGGCCGGTGGCGGCGGCGCGCCTCAGGGCAGCAGCACCCGCGCGTCCTGCGGCCCGAGCACCCGGCCGTCCGCCGAGCGCACCTCGACCGGTGCGACGGGCGCGCCGGACTCACGGTCCACCAGGCGGGCCCGGGGCTCGCCCTCCTCGAAGAACCACTCGTCGCCCCACTGCCGCAGCGCCGTGATCACCGGGAACAGCGCGCGCCCCTTCTCGGTGAGCACGTACTCCTGGTACGGGCTGCCGTCGGCGGCCGGCGCGAGCTCGAACACGCCGTTGGCGACCAGGTTGGCCAGGCGGGCCGACAGGATGTTCTTGGCCAGGCCGAGGTTCTTCTGGAACTGCCCGAAGCGGCGCAGCCCGTCGAAGGCGTCGCGGACGATCAGCAGCGTCCAGCCGTCGCCGACGACGTCGAGGGGACGGGCGACGGGGCAGCTCGATTCCTCGTGCGTGGTGCGTTTCGGCACTTCTCCCACCTCTCGGCTCTCGGCTCCGGACTCTCACCGGTCGGCGCCCAGCGTACCGACCGGAGTGTGGTTGCTTATTGAAACCAGGATATGCCATGGTCTCTCGGTAGCACTTTGAAACCACCGTGCCCTTCGAGGGAGTCCCACCATGACCTCTCCTGCCCGCGCAACCGCCACCCGCGCCGAGGCCTGCGCCGCCTCCGCCGAAGCCAAACCGCCCGGCACCCCAGGCGGAGCCCCGGCGCGCGGCCTGTCGCCCGCCGTCGCCTGGCTGCTCTCCGTCGCCTGCGGCCTCGCCGTGGCCAACGTCTACTACTCACAGCCGCTGCTCGACCTGATCGCCCGGGACTACGGCATCGCCCCGGCCACCATCGGCCTGGTCGGCACCCTCACCCAGACGGGTTACGCCCTGGGACTGCTGCTGCTCGTACCGCTCGGCGACCACGTCAACCGCCGCACCCTGATCACCACCCAGCTCGGCCTGTCCGTCCTCGCCCTCCTCGCCGTCGCGCTCGCCCCCTCCGCCCCGCTGATGCTCGCCGCGATGGCCGCCGTCGGCGTCCTCGCGGTCGTCGCCCAGGTGGTCGTCGCCCATTCCGCCCAACTCGCCGCCCCGGGCGACCAGGGCCGTGTGGTCGGCACCGTGACCAGCGGCATCGTGGTCGGCATCCTGCTCGCCCGCACCGTCGCCGGAACCATCGGCGACCTGGCCGGCTGGCGCGCCGTCTACCTGGTCTCCGCCGTCGCGACCGCCGCCATGGCCCTCGCCGTCGCGGCAGTCATCCCCTCCGAACGGCACCGCACGGCCGAGCGGATCGGCTACCCGCGCCTGGTCGGCTCGGTGTTCGTGCTCTTCGCCCAGGAGCGCGTGCTCCGCACCCGGGCCGTCCTCGCGCTGCTCAGCTTCACCTCCGTCACCGTGCTGCTCACCCCGATGGTGCTCCCGCTCGCCGCGCCGCCCTTCGACCTCAGCCACACCCAGATCGGGCTCTTCGGCCTCGCCGGCGCCGCCGGAGCGCTCGGCGCCGGGTACGCCGGCCGCCAGGCCGACCGCGGCCGGGCCGAACGCACCACCGGCATCGGCCTGTCCGCCATGCTGATCGGCTGGATCCCGGCCGCGCTGCTGCCGCACTCGGTCTGGTGGCCGGTGCTCGCCATGGTGGTGATCGACTACGGCCTGCAGTCCGTCCACGTCGCCAACCAGCACCTGCTCTACCAGGTCCGCCCCGAGGCACGCAGCCGCCTGACCGCCGGCTACATGCTGTTCTACTCCGCCGGGTGCGGCGCCGGCGCGATCCTGTCCACCGTCGTCTACGACCACGGCGGCTGGACGGCCGTCTGCCTGCTCGGCGCGGCCACCAGCCTCACCGCACTCGGCTACTGGTGGACGGCGGCCCGCCGCTGACGGCCGCTCACAGCTCGAACAACGGCGCGTCGATCGTCGGCGGCACCGGATCGAGGACGTCGCGCAGCTCGCGTATGCCCCGCCGCCAGGCCGGCCCGCTCTCCGTCTCGTCCCACAGCTCCGCGAGCTCCGACTCCTCCGCCACCATCCGGTCCAGCGCCTGCACCGCGAGCGGGCGCAGCTCGACGGAGAGCGGCGGTACCGGCTTCTCGGGGCCGTAGGCGCTCGTCACCGCCGCGCCGCCCGGGCACTGCGCCGCCACCAGCGCGGCGGCGGCGACCGCCTCCATCGCCTCGTCCGCGTCCAGGTACTCCTCCGCCCGGACGGCGCCCAGCAGCGCCGACCGCAGCAGCGCCTCACGTTCGCCCGGCGCCGCGTCGTCCAGGCCGTTGCAGAAGTCCGCCGCCGAGTCGTTGTCGAAGTGCCCGATGTCCCACGTGCCCATGCCGTTCCCCATCACGCCGTTCGTGTTCCTGTGCGACGGATGCTTGCACACCCCACTGACACTGATACTGCTAACCGGTCCCCGGTGGTCGTGGCTCTGCCACTGACTGACGCCCTGCTGGGCTGTCCTCCGGTTGTTCTGTCCGGC
>NZ_JBIWFT010000074.1:0-13948 GCF_044763205.1 Kitasatospora sp. NPDC096204 | reverse complement strand
GTCTTCCGGGGCTTGACGCCCTGTCCGACGTTTCAAACTCTAGCCGATCCCCGCTCCGAAAAGCGAATCCGACCGCAACCCGATAAAACGAGCACGCCAAATAAGCACCGAGCCGCGACACGGAAATACCGACGCGACCCAGCCCGAACCTGGGAAGTGGTGTTTCAGAGGATTGGCCGCCCCGGGACCGTCCGCGCCGATGCGTGTCCGGTGCTCCCTGTCGAGCGACTAGAGAACAGTACTCCTCCTCCGGGCCCATGCCAAACGGCCCCAGCCGGGCCATCGGGTCGGACCGGCCGCCCCGACGCCGCGTTCATCGTTTGTCTACCGCCTCCCCCCATGCTCCTTCCCATCGGACGCCACGAAGACCTCGTCGGCGCCGAAGCACGAGAGCCGACAGCACGAGAGAGGTCCACGGGGACATGAAGGCGACGAAGACTCTGCGACACATGGCCATCGGGATAGCGGCCGCCATGCTGGCGCTGGCCGGGACGATGACCTCGGCCGGGACCGCGCAGGCCGCCACCGCGTACGGATCGACGTTGAGCGAGCCCGGGGTGCTCTACCCGGGCGACTACCTCGAATCCGGCGACACCCGGCTGTACATGCAGGGCGACGGCAACTTCGTCCTCTACAAGTACGCCCCGCGGAACCCGACGCCGGTGTGGGTCGCCCCGAGGACCCAGGGCTGCGGCCAGAAGGCGATCATGCAGGGCGACGGCAACCTCGTCGTCTACGGCGCCGGCGGCTACGTCTGCTGGGCCCGCGACACGTACAAGACCAACCCCCAGCAGACCGCCATCCTGACGGTGTCCCCCCTGGGCGGCCTCCGGGTCGACTACGCCAACCCGGACAACCCGCGCACCCCCCTGAGCAACCCCTTCACGGACGTGCTCCGCAGCTCGGACCCGTACTAAACCGCTTCCTCCGCGGCCCGGCGCTCAGCCCCGCTCGGCGAGCCACCTGACCAGGTCGGCCACCGACCAGCGCGGCCGGGCCGCGAGCCGGGCCGCCGCCGTCCGCAGCAGCGCCGGCAGGTGGCCGCAGAGCGCGGCCACCTCCTCCACCGCCTCCGGCTCCTGCCGGACGCGGTCCGCGCCCACGATCCGGGCCAACAGCTCGTAGGCGTCGTGCGGCTCCAGCGGTCCGACCGTGAGCCGTACGGCACCCTCGGGCAGCGTGCCCGGTTCCGCACCCGCGACCACCGCCGCGCAACCGGCCGTACCGGGCAGCAGCGGTCCGGAGTCGGCCACGCCGTCGAGCAGCACCAGCACCCGCCGCCCGGCGAGCGCCTCCCGGAAGCGGGCGCCGAGCTCGTCGACGTCCGCGTCCGCCGTCGGCCGCTCCCCCAGCGCGCGCAGGAACCCGGCGAGCACCGCGGCCGGCTCGCCACCGCCCGTGTACAGCTGACCGTCCGGAAAGGCGTCCTGGACGAGGTGAGCGACATGCACCGCCAGCGCCGACGCACCACTGCCCGCCGGCCCCGACAACCCCAACACCGGACCAGGCCCCACCACGGGACCGGGCCCCACCACCGGACCAGGCCCCACCACGGGACCCGACGACTCCGCCACCGGCCCACGCCCCGCGACCACCGGACCGCCCCCGGCCTCCCGCAGCACCCGCTCCGCCTCCCGTACCAGCGCCGCCCGCCCGACCAGGTCGGGGATGTCCGGCGGCAGCTGGCACGGCCGCGGCAGCCGCCGCGGCGGCACCGGGGCGTCCCCGTGCCGGATCCGCTCGGCCAGCTCGACCACCGCGGTCGCCGGTTCCAGCCCCAGCTCGCCGTCCAGCCGCTCCCGCAGCGCCTCGTACACCGCCAGCGCCTCCGCGGTGCGGCCGCACCGGTGCAGGGCCAGCAGGTGCAGCCGGTGCACCTCCTCGTCCTGCGGGTGCTCGGCCGCCAGCCCGGCCAACGGCTCCAGCGCCTCCGCGTGCCGCCCGAGCGTCAGGTCCAGGTCGAGCAGCGCCTTCACCGCCGCGAACCGCCCGGCCGCCAGCCGTTCCCGCGACCGCTCGGCGAACGCCCCCGGGACGCCGTCCAGTGCCCGGCCGCCCTCCCACGCGCCGAGCGCCGCCACCAGCAGCTCCCGGGCCCGGAACGCGTCCTGGTGACGCAGCGCGACGGCCTCTGCCACCCCGGCCTCGTAACGGAACAGGTCCACCGCCTCGCGCGGCACCGCCAACCGGTACCCGCCCGCCGACGCGACCAGCAGCCCCGGCTCCCCCAGGGCGCGGCGCAGCCGGTGCGCGTGGGTACCGATCTGACCGACCGGATCCTTCGGCCAGCGGGTGTCGTCCTCCCCCCACAGGCCCTCGACCAGCCGGTCCGTCGGCACCAGCTGGCCCGGGGAGAGCAGCAGCGCGGCGAGCACGGCCCGCTGCTGCGGTCGGCCGAGATCGACCTCCCGCCCGTCGCACCGGGCGCCCAGCGGCCCCAGCACGCGGAATTCGAGCCGCACAGCCCACCCCTCGATAGCCCTCGTCCCGGTGCACAATCTGTGATGACAGAGCATAGGTCGCCGGGGTACGGGGGCGCCGCCGCACGGACGGAAGTGGCGGAATCCCGGCGCGGAACGACTGTGGGGACACGACATGGGTGACGTGGGGGGAGCCGGGCTGCGGTTCGGACTGCTGGGGCCGCTGCGGGCCTGGTACGGGGAGCAGGAGCTGGAACTGGGCCGGCCGCAGCAGCGGGCCGTGCTCGCCGTCCTGCTGTCCGCCGCCGGGCGGACGGTCTCCGTCCCGGTCCTGGTCGAGGGGGTGTGGGGCGGGGCCGCGCCGGCCGACCCGCGCAAGGCCGTCCAGCTCGCCGTCTCCCGGCTGCGCGGCGCGTTCCGGCCCCACACCGGGGACGACCCGGAGCGGATGCCGCTGGTGCGGGTCGGCGACGGCTACGCGCTCAGGGCGCCGGCGGCCGAGGTCGACGCCACCGAGTGGGAGGCGCTGCTGGCCGAGGCCGGACGGCTTAGGGAGGCCGACGCACCGCCGCGAGATGTCCGGGAGGTACTGCGGCAGGCCCTGCGGCTCTGGGTCGGGGAGCCGCTGGCCGGCCTGCCCGGGCCGCACGCCGAGGCCATCCGGGCCCTCCTCACCGAGCAGCGGATCTCGGCCAAGGAGGCGCAGCTGGAACTGGACGCCGAACTCGGCGACCGCACCGACCTGACCGCCGAGGCCGCCGCCCTGGCACTGGAGCACCCCGGCCGGTCCCGGCTCACCGCCGTCCTGATGCGCGCCCTCTACCAGTCGGGCCGCAAGGCCGAGGCGCTCGCCGTGTACGAGGACGCCCGCCCCGCGCTGCCCCCGGACGACCCGGCCCCGGCCGAACTCCAGCTGCGCATCCTGCGCGAGGACGCCGCCCTGCTTCCGGCCGGCCGCGCGCCCGAGCCCGCCGCCGCCGAACCCGCCGGGCCCACCGCCGACACCCACTGGGCGCCCGACCAACTCCCCTCCGGCCTGCCCGACTTCACCGGGCGCGCCGACGAGGTCGAGACCCTCGTCGACCAGCTCTCGGCGGCCGGCGGGCGGGCCGTCGTCGTCTCCGCGCTGGACGGCATGGGCGGCGTCGGCAAGACCACCCTCGCCGTGCACGTCGCCCGCCAGGTCCGCGCGCGCTTCCCCGACGGGCAGCTCTTCGCCGACCTGCGCGGCGCCGACCGCACCCCGCCCGACCCCGGCACCGTCCTCGCCGGTTTCCTGCGCGCCCTCGGCGTCGACCCCGCCGACGTCCCGCCGGACACCGGCGAACGCAGCGCGCTCTACCGCTCCGCCCTGGCCGGACGGCGCGTCCTGGTCGTCCTCGACAACGCCGCCACCCCCTGCCACGTCGAACCGCTGCTGCCCGGCTCGGCCGGCTGCGCCGTCCTCGTCACCAGCCGCCACCGGCTGGCCGGCCTCGCCGGGGCGCACCAGTTGCGCCTCGACACCCTGCCCGCCGAACAGGCCCTGGAACTGCTCACCCGCATCGTCGGCCCCGAACGCGTCGCCGCCGAACCCGCCGCCGCCGACGAGGTCGTTCGGGCCTGCGGGCTGCTGCCGCTCGCCGTCCGCATCGCCGCCTCCCGGCTCGCCGCCGACCCGGCGCTCACCCTCGCGGCACTCGCCGAAGGGCTGCGCCACGAGCACCGGCTGGCCCAGCTCGCCGACGGCGAACGCACCGTCGAGGCGACCTTCGCGCTCTCCTACCACCGCCTGGGCCCCGAACTCGCCCGCGCCTTCCGGCTGCTGTCCCTGCCCGACGCCCCCGACATCCCGCTGCCCTGCGCCGCCGCCCTGCTCGACCGCACCGAGACCGAGACCGACGACCTGCTCGAAACCCTCGTCGACCTCAACCTGCTGCACTCCCCCCGCTTCGGCCGCTACGGCTACCACGACCTCGTCCGCGACTACGCCCGCGGCCGGCTCGCCGCCGAGGACGGCCCCGCCGAACGCACCGCCGCCACCGACCGGCTGCTGGACTTCTGCCTCGCCACCGCCCGCAACGCCGACCTCGCCGCCCGCAAGGCCGAACCCGCCGAGCTCAGCCTGCTCGGCGCGTCCGTCGCCTCCCCGGGCCGGCCCATCGCCGACGGTGCCGAAGCCGTCCGCTGGATGCGTGACCAGGCCGACGTCCACGCCGCCGCCATCGCCCTCGGCTGCGCCGACCCGGGCCTGCCGCTCGACCGCGCCGCGGAACTCGCCGACCGGATGGGCGCCGTCCTGCCCGAACGCACCCAGACCGGCGTCATCGTCGACCTCGCCGGACGCCTCGCCCAGCAGGCCGCAGCGCGCGGCGAACACGGGCCGCTCGCCCTCGCCCGCTACCTGCGCGGCAGCATGCTCTGGCACATCAACCGCTACGCCGAGTCCCAGGAGGAGATCCGCCGGGCCGTCGCCCTGTCCGAACAGGACGACCGCACCGAACGCGTCCTCGCGAAGGCCCTGATCACCCTCGGCAGCAACGCCCGTACGCACAGCCGCTTCGCCGAGGCCGCCGAACACGCCGGCCGCGCCGCCGAGCTGTTCCACCGCCTCGGCGCCCAGCGCGCCGAGGGCAGCGCACTCGGGGAGTTCGCCTTCAGCGCCGCCCAGACCGGACGCCTCGACGAGGCCCGGGACGCCGCCGAGCGCAGCGCCCGGCTGATGAGCCGCTCCGGCCCGGTCTCCGCCGCGACCGGCCGCTACTACCTCGCCCGGGTCCTGCGGCTGTGCGGCGACCCGGAGGCGGCGCTCGCCCACGCCGTCGGCGCCCGCGAGGAGTTCGCCGCGCTCCAGGTCACCGTCTTCGCGGCGGCGGCCGGGGACCTCGCCGCCCGGATCCACGCCGAGGCCGGCCGCTGGCTGCTCGCCGTCGACGCCGCCGAAGCCGTCCTCCCGCTCGCCCGCCGCACCAGCGCCTCCCTGGAGGCCACGCTGCTGCGCACGCTCGGCACCGCGCTCACCGGCCTCGGCCGCCCGCGCCAGGCCCGGGCCTGCCTGGCCGACTCCCTGGAGGTGTTCGAGCGACTGGGGCTCGCGGAGGAAGCGGCTCAGGTCAGGGGTCTGCTGGCCCGCTAGACGCCGTATCGACGGGTAGACGTGCTGGTCAGGGAGGTGCTGACGCGGTAGACGCGGCATCAACGGGGGCCCGGGCTACGCGCGTTGACCGACCGTCTACCGCCATGCCGGAGTGTCTCTCTCGTCAGGCCACGGGCCGCCGCGGTGGCGGCCCGGGCGACACCACAGACGAGAGGTGCCACCATGCCCACCCTGCCCCAGCACGGCCAGACCTGGACGCTCAAGTCCGCCAACGGAACCGTCGCCGACGTCCGCTCCAGCCAGACCTCCGCCGGCACGGCCATCCAGTCCTGGGGGTCCAACGGCACCACCGCCCAGGGCTGGACGTTCTGGGCCAAGGAGAACGGCAGCTTCCTCCTGGAGACCCAGCTGACCGTCGGCAAGCACGTCGGCGGCCAGGCCATGGTCATGGACTACAACTACTCCATCGGCCAGACCTGGCTGTACAACGAGCACAACGAGCCCAACCAGCACTGGTGCTTCGAGCCCCTCGACAACGACTGGGTCCGGATCCGCACCACCCGCACCAACGAGGGCATGCTCTTCCTCACCTCGGCCGCCCCCGGCTCGCCCCTCACCCTGGCCAGGCAGGACGACGCCAACCCGGCGCAGCGCTGGCAGCTCGTCCCGGCCGGTGGCATCAGCGGCGGCGGCCAGCAGCAGCAGCCCCAGCCGCAGCCCCAGCCCGGCGGTGGCGGTGGCGGCGACTTCCGCACCGAGATGCTGAACGCCGTCAACGCGGAGCGCGGCCGGGTCGGCGCCCCGCCGGTGCGCCTGGACGACCGCCTCAGCGCGGCCGCCCAGCGGCACGCCAACGACATGGCCTCGCACGACCTCACCCAGCACAACGGCACCGACGGCAGCAGCCCCTGGGACCGCATCGCGGCCGCCGGCTTCGTCTCGCGCTCCTCCGCCGAGAACGTCACCCCGAGCAACAGCGTGCCGGAGGCGATGCAGATGTGGATGAACAGCCCCGGGCACCGGGTGAACATCCTCAACCCCGACTACAACTACATCGGCATCGGCTACGCGCCCCGCCAGCGCGGCAACTGGGGCCGCTACGTGCAGACCTTCGGCAAGGCCTGAGACCCCGACCGGCACGCCCCTTCCAGCAACAAGGAGTTCCCCACCCATGTCCTCGAACGCGGCGGACCTGATCCGCATCGCCCGAGACGAGGTCGGCTACCACGAGGGCCGCAGCGGCGGGCACTGGAACAACATCCAGAAGTTCTCCCCCGCCGTCGCCGGCCTGGAGTGGTCCCAGGGCGAGGCCTGGTGCGCCACCTTCGTCGCCTGGTGCGCCGAGCAGTCCGGCAACGCCGACCTCTTCCCGGTCAGCGCCTCCTGCGCGGAGGGCGTCGCCTGGTTCAAGGAGCGCGGACGCTTCACCGACTACCCGGTGATCGGCGGCCAGGTCTTCTTCGGGCCCGGCGGCGGCAGCCACACCGGCATCTGCGTCGCCTACACCAGCTCCACCATCACCACCGTCGAGGGCAACACCAACGACGGGGGCAGCTCCGAGGGCGACGGCGTCTACCTCAAGACCCGTGAGCGCCGCTCGGACTGGGTCTACGGCTACGGCATCCCGGCCTTCGCCGAGGGCGTGGTCCTCGCCGACCCGGAGTGGAAGGACCGGTCCGGGGCGCTCTACTTCGGCCAGGAGGCGTCCGCGGACGACAGCCCCCGCGGCGGCGCCCCGACCGGCTCCGCCCCGGCGGCCGACGGCGGCGACGGCTACGAGCCGTTCCCCGGCGCGGACTTCTTCCAGGACGGCCGGAGCAGCGACGTCATCACCCGGATGGGCGAGCGCCTCGTCGCCGAGGGCTGCTCCGCCTATGCCGAGGGCCCCGGGCCTGAGTGGTCCGACGCCGACCGCGAGTCCTTCCGCAACTGGCAGCACAAGCTCGGCGACTCCGGCGCGGACGCCGACGGCATCCCCGGCCCCAAGCAGTGGGCCGCGCTCGCCGTCCCGCGCGGCTGACGCCGGGACCGTCACCACACCAGAAGGAGAGAACAGATGAGAAGCACCACCCGTACCCGCAGGCTCCTCGCCTCGCTGGGCGCCGTCGCGGCCGTCGCGGGGGCGGTCGTGGCCGGCGCGCCGGCGGCGCAGGCGGCCCAGGCCGGCTCCTGCGACCAGGCGCCCGCGCCGGCCCTGACGACCCGGTGGGACGTCCACAACGGCTCCGGCGGCGGCGCGCTCGACCTGCTGAACGGCGTCGAGGCCAACGGGCAGCCGATCGGCCTGTGGACCGCCAACCAGTCGCCCGCGCAGACCTGGTCGTTCTGGGGCTACTGCGACGGCACCACCGCGATCTCGCACGGGCTGAGCAAGGTGGCCGACCTCGACACCGGCTCGGGCTCGGTCCGCCTCCAGGACACCCCCGGCGGGCTGGACGGCCTCAACCGGCCGCGGGGCGACTGGATGCCGGCCAACCAGAAGTGGCGGCTGACCGACGAGGACCGCGGCTGGTACCTGATCCGCAACGTCGCCACCGGACAGTGCCTCAGGGCCCCCGGCACCTACCAGGCCGTCTCGATGGCCTCCTGCGACACCGCGGACCCGAACCAGCGCTGGCTGCTGGGCTGACACCGGTCACCGGGCCCGGTCCGCTCGTCAGCGACGAGCGGACCGGGCCTATCCTCGTCCGCGTGCCCCTCATCAGCCTGCACGACCGCGCCGCGCTCGCCGCCAGGTTCCGCACCGATCCGGCGCTGCACCTGTTCGAACTCGGCGACCTGGACGACGCCCTCTGGCCGAACACCACCTGGTACACGGCCTCCGCCCCGGCCCCCGACGGTCCGGTCGCCCTGCTCTACAGCGGCGGGGACACCCCCGTCCTGCTCGCCTTCGCCCGGCCCACCGGCCTCCCCCCGCTGGAGGCGCTGCTGAGCGACCTCAGGCCCTTCCTCCCCCGCCGCTTCACGGCCGGGCTGCCGGACGGCGCCGAGCGGGCCCTCGCGCCCGACTACGCGGTCGAGCGCCGGACGCCGCTGCTGCGCATGCTCCTCACGGCCGGACTGCCGTCCGAAGTCGCCCACGCGACGCAGCCGTTGGACCTCGGTGACGTCGAGGCCGTCCGCACCCTGCTCGCCGAGTCCTACCCCGACTCCTGGTTCGACCCCCGGATGCTGGCCGCCGGCGACTACGTCGGCGTCCGCGAGAACGGGCGGCTGCTCGCCGTCGCCGGGGTGCACGTCCACTCCCCGGCCCAGCGGGTCGCCGTGCTCGGCAACGTCACCACCCACCCCGACGCCCGTGGCCGCGGCCTCGCCCGGGCCTGCGTCACCGCGCTCTGCCACCACCTGGCCGTGACCACCGACCACCTGGGCCTGAACGTCCGCACCGACAACGCCCCGGCGATCCGGCTCTACGAGCGGCTCGGCTTCACCACCGTCGCCACCTACAACGAGCTGGTGCTCGGCGCCACCTCGCAGGACGCCGGGCGGTGCGTCCGCAGGCGACCGGCCACCGCCCGCACACGGACCCCTCACCGACCCCGCCCGGGCACCCACAGTTCCCGCACCTTCGCCTGACGCATCATCATCACCCGTCGCCGGCACGAATGATCACGACTCGATATCCCTTGTCACGGCCGCGCGAGGAACTCGTCACGACGGTGTCAAAGCGGCGCCGAAGCCGTCGCCCCGATCGTTCGCACTGCGCTATGAACGTCCCTCAGGAGAACCGCCGCCACCCGGCGGTCCGCAACCACGGGGGACATCACGTGAAGACCATCCGCAGCAGTCGCCGCGCCCTGGCCCTGGCCTCGCTGGCCGCGGTCGGCGCGCTCACCCTGACCGCCTGCAACGACGACGCCGCGTCGTCCGACACCGCGACGACCGCTCCGGCGACCGGCACGCCCGCCTCGCGGGCCGCCTCGCCGAGCACCGCCGCCACCACCCCGGTGGCCCCCGGGTCGGCCTCCGTCCCGGCGGGCAGCGCCGCCCCCGGGTCGGCCTCCGTCCCGGCGGGCAGCGCCGCCTCCGGCACGGCCGCCGCGCCCGCGTCGGCCGGCAGCGCCCCGGCGGCCGGGACGACGTTGAAGCTCGGCGACGCCGCCACCATCCCGTTCAGCTCGGGCAGCACCAAGGGCACCATCGCGCTCGCGGTCACCTCGATCGAGAAGGGCGACCCGGCCGACCTCGCCTCGCTCAACCTGGGCGACAAGGCCAAGGGCCTGGTGCCGTACTACATCCACTACAAGGTCACCAACGCCGGCAGCACCGACCTGTCCTACACCAGCGTCAACCACATGAAGGGCCTGCTGGCGGACGGCACGCAGGCGCAGGAGCTGATGGTCATCGGCTCCTTCCCCAAGTGCAAGAGCGAGTCGCTGCCCAAGGGCTTCACCAACGGCCAGTCCGCCACCTCCTGTGCGGTGGCGATGTCCCCGGAGGCCTCCAAGGTCGCGGGTGCCGAGTACTGGGGCGAGCCGTACACCCTGGGCAAGGGCCTCGACTGGAAGTGATCCGCGGGTGGTCCGGGCGGGGGCGGCGCACTGCCGCCCCCGCCCGGGCGCGTTCAGCCCCGCGCCGTCGATGCCGCCGCCGACGCCCCGTGGATCCGCAGGAAGGCGTCCACGCCGACGGCCGCGATCCGCCGGACCTCCTCGTCCGCCACCGGGAGCGCGCCCCAGAAGGAGCGCTCGGCGATGCCGTGGAAGGTCAGCAGGGTGAACTGCTCGGCGGCGAGTGCGGCGTCCCCGCCCGCGAGCAGCCCGCGCCCGGCGAGCGCCTCGAAGTGCTGCGCGAGGTCGCGCTGGGAGGCGACCGGGCCGGCCTCCAGCCAGGCCTCCAGGACGTCCGCCGGGATGTTGGCCACCTCGGCCCGGATCGCCCGGCCGAGCGCGCCGTGTTCCCCGGCGGACAGCACGGCGCGGGCCCGCTCGACGGCGAAGTCGGTCAGGCCCTGGCGCAGGTCCACCACCCGGTCGAGGTACTTCGCCATCAACTCGCGGATCCGCTCGGTCAGTTCCGCCGAGTTCCGCAGGGCCACCGACAGGAAGAGGGTCTCCTTGTCGGCGAAGTGGTTGTAGACCGTCCGCTTGGACACCCCGGCCTCGGCCGCGATCGCGTCCATGCTGGCCCGGACGTACCCCTCGCGCCCGAACACCACCGTCGCGGCCTGCGTGATCGCCTTGCGCTTCTCCGGCCGCCCCGCTCCGCCCGTCGTCGCCACGGCGCTCTCCTCCTCCGTCGGCGCATCGGCCGACCGTCTCAAAAACTACCCGGTGTAGTTTATCCGGACCGCGACGGCCCGGACTCGCCGCCGAACAGGCGTGCTCTATGCTGCGTACGACTTCTACACCCGTGTAGAGGACATGCGGAAGCGTCTCCCGATTTCGGCCGGCCGGACCCCGTGCGGAACCGGCCGCCCCGGATCGGCGTCCAGAACGAGCAGTGCCATGACCGGATTTCCGGACATTCGGACGATCCCAGGTTTGGACGTCCATACTTTCGAACGGGTGGGCGGCGAGCGAAGCGGACGCGCCACCGTGGCGCACGGAACGCGGGAACACCGGGGGTGAGGGCGTGGCGGGGCAACGAGGACGGTCGGCCGACCGAGGGGCGCGACGGCGGACAGCGAGCGGGCCCGTCGGCCACCCCCGCCCCCTTCCCGGCGGCCCCGCACTGCCCGCGGCCCTCGCCGTCGGGCTGCCGATCGCCGGTGCCGCGGTCGACGAACTCTCCGGCCCCGGCATGGGATTGGCCTTCACGGTGGGCGCGGTGCTCGGCACCGGCCTGGCGGCGGCACTGAGCGGCCGCAACGGCTGGTGGTGGGTGCTCGCCGCGTCGCCGCTGGTCGTGCTGGGCGCGACGGCCGTCGTCGAACTGGCCGCCCACCGCGACCGGTACCAGGGCAAGGGCCTGGCCACCGGCGCCGCGAAGTGGGTGGTGCACGGCTTTCCCGTGATGGCCGAGGCCGCGGCCTCGGCCGTCATCGTGATCGCGCTCCGGCTGGTCCGGGCGAGGAGGAGGCAGCATGGCTGACAACGCCGAGCACGGTGGCGACACCGAGGCCCCCCGCCCCCGCCGACCCTCCCCCGCGCTGATCGCGGGCCGGGTGGTGGCCTGCACCGCGGGGTTCGCGGTGTTCGCCGCCAGCGGGGTGGTCTGGTACGGGTTCAAGCAGCTCACCGACGGGATGACCACCTCCAACGCGATCGCCCAGACCAAGAAGGACGCCCCCAAGCACCTGGACAACTCGGTCAACCTGCTGCTGATAGGCCTGGACAGCCGCAAGAACATGGACGGCACGGACCTCCCGCCCGAGTTCGTCCAGGACGAGCTGCACGCCGGCCACAGCTCCGACATCGGCGGCTACAACACCAACTCCCTGATCCTGCTGCACATCCCCGCGAACGGCGGCAAGGTGCAGGCCGTCTCGATACCCCGCGACGACTACGTCATGACCTACAGCGGCGACGGCAAGCAGGTCGGCATGCGCAAGATCAAGGAGGCCTACGGCGAGGCCAAGGACAAGGCCACGCCGGCCCTCCAGGCCAAGGGACTCAAGGGCGCGGACCTGGAGAAGGCCGGACGCGACGCCGGCCGCGCGGCCACCATCCAGACCGTGCAGAAGTTCCTCGACCAGCCCGTCGACCACATCGCCGAGGTCAACCTGATGGGCTTCTACGACATCGCCAAGGCCCTCCAGCCGATCGAGGTCTGCCTCACCCACGACACCAAGGACCCGGCCATGGAGGGCCAGGGCTCCGGCGCCGACTTCCACAAGGGCGTCAACAAGCTCAACGCCTCCCAGGCGCTCTCCTTCGTCCGCCAGCGCCACAACCTCGACGGCGGCGACGGCAACGACAGCGACTTCGCCCGCACCCACCGCCAGCAGGCCTTCATCTCCTCCGTCGTGCACAACCTGAAGCAGAAGGGCGTCCTCGGCGACCTCGGCAAGATGCAGGAGCTGATGGGCGTGGTGCAGAAGGACCTCGTCATCGACAACGAGTGGAACGTCCTGGACTTCGCCCAGCAGGCCCCCAACCTCACCGGCGGCAACGCGGAGTTCCGCACCCTCCCCGTCGCCGACCTCAGGAAGGTCAACGGCCAGGACGTCAACATCGTCAGCCCGCCGCAGATCCAGAAGATCGTCAAGCAGCTCTTCGGCTACGCCGACACCAGCCCGGCGCCTGCCCCGACCGACGAGAGCCCCGCCCCGACGACCGCGCCCGCCGCACCCGCCCCACCCGTCGCGACCACGCCCCCGGCCGCCGCCAGGAGCACCACCGTGGACGTCTTCAACGCCTCCTCCGCCCCCGGCGTCACCTCCACCACGGAGTCCAAGGCCCTGGTCGCCATGGGCTTCAAGGAGGGGAGGACCGGCCCGGCGGCCAACAAGCCGAAGACCACCACCGTCACCTACGGCAAGGGCGCCAAGGACGCGGCCGAGCAGATCGCCGCCCGCTACGGCGTGACCGCCACCGAGTCCGCCTCCGCCACCGCCGACCACGTCACCGTCACCCTCGGCAGCGCCTTCACCGGCGTCGCCGCCGACAAGCCCGCCGCCTCCGGCGCCCCGGCCGCCCCGCCCGCTCCACCCGCTCCGGACACCAATGTGCCCCAGCAGGGCCCCATGGTCGACGCGGAGTCCGACGGCGGCATCCCCTGCGTGTTCTGACCCGCCCCGCACCGACCGCCGAGGGAGGCCCCCACCCGGGGAGCCTCCCTCGGCCGTTCTCCGGCAGCCCCCGGGGAAGTCCCTGGGCAACCCCTGGCGAGATTCTCCGTACTATGTATAGTGTACTACGTACGGGATAACCGTGCGGGTAACGACGAGAGGGTTCCGCCATGCAGATCACCAAGACCGCCGTCTCCCTGACCGTCGAGGACGTCAGCACCTCGGCCGCCTTCCTCCAGCGGCACTTCGGCTACACCGAGGAGATGTCGGCCGACGGCTTCGTCTCGCTCACCCACCCGGGCGGCGGATTCAACGTCGTCTACCTCCGGCGCGGCCTCGAGGTCCTGCCGGAGGAACAGCGCCACCGGATCGCGGACGGCGTGATCCTGGCGTTCGTCGTCGAGGACGTCGCCGCCGAGGAGCGGCGCCTGCGCGAGGAGGGGGTCGCGATCACCCTGCCGCTGCGCGAGGAGCCGTGGGGCGAGGAGCTCTTCCAGGTCACCGACCCGAACGGGGTACTGGTCCAGCTGACGGAGTGGGCCGAGCAGTAGGCGCGGCCGAGCGGTGAACGACGGAGCCCCCTGTCCGACGGGACAGGGGGCTCCACTCGATCCTGCGGACGGTCAGTCCACCGTCCAGGTGTCGTTGCCGGCGAGGAGTGTGGCCAGGTCGCCGGGGCCGTGTCGGGTGGTGGCGGTGGCCAGCTGCTCGGCCATCAACTCGTCGTAGACCGGCCGCCGGACACTGCGCAGGACACCGATCGGGGTGTGGTGGAGGGTG
>NZ_JBIWFT010000073.1:0-14209 GCF_044763205.1 Kitasatospora sp. NPDC096204 | reverse complement strand
CGGAAGCCTACGACTTAAGCAGGGCCTGACGGCCCTGCGGCGGTGCTGGCGCACCGCCAGGTGCGGGGGTGCCGCCTGGCGGCGTCACCGTGGGTGGTTGCCCGAGGCTGCGCCTCGGGGCCCGGCTGCGCCGGGCAGTGGGTAGCGGGGGTTATTCGCCTGCGGCGAATTAGTGGGTGGATTGCAGTCCCTGGCGGGGCTTCACGTGACGGGGTGTCGCGCACGGGCCTACGGCCCGTCATGATCGGCGTTGACGATGTGACGCAGACTTCGGTTAGCGGCCCTTCTCCCCTATTTACTGGCAGCGTTTCCCCGGGCTGCGCCCGGGGGTTCGCATTGACGATGTGTCGCCCGCTTCCGGTATCAGTCACAACCCACCCCCCTGGGCCCTTCCCTCGGGCCCGGCCGATAGCCGTTCCCGCCTTGCGGTTGCTGGGATGTCGGCCCATCCGCCGCCCTCGGAGCCGGGCCTGCGGCCCTCGGGAGACACCCCGGGGTCACCGGTCCGGGCCCGGGGCTCCACCGCCCCTGTGGCGAGCCCTCACGAGCGCCCCGCACGACGGTTCCAGACGGGCCCTCAACCGCAGACTCCTGACCAAAGTTCGAAGCGTATCAGTCGGCGTTTCCCGGGCTTCTGCACGGCTCTATAGTACCGGTTTCCGGACGGGCGCAGGGCGCGAACAGTCAACCTGGCGGCAACCGTCCATTCTGCTCTATTTGGCCGCACTCTCGGCGGGAATTCAAATTCCCCTTCCGCTCCTTTTTAGGCGGCAATACTAAACCCTTTCGGGGCGCAGCGGCGAGGAATCGAATACGGGCACGCCGGAAATGGGCCTACGGCCCTCCATGCCGACCGCCATTCCAGACCACCCAGAAAATCCCGTCCAGCGCCACCCGGGCAATTCCCGGAGTGGCGACATCAAACCGAACGCCGGGCCAGGACGGCGGCCAGGGCGCCACCAGGGCGGGACGCAGCGCCGGGCGGCGGGGAGCCGCCGAGGCCGGCCAAACCGGCGCAGCCCGGTGCAACACTCCCACCTGCCCCCGCCCCCGCTCCTGGCCACATAACGCCGGGTCAGACACGAAACACCGCCCCGTGTTGCACCCCGCACCCGCCACCCGGCCGACCGCCACCGGCCGCCGAGCACCACCACCAGGACCAGGCCGCCGGGAAGGCCGGCCTTCCCGGCGGCCACCACCGAGCAGCAGCCGCGGCCCCGCCCAGGCACCCTGTCGCACCCACCTGTCGCGCCTAGACCACACACAGGGGAACAGGGATATCCGCCCACGTCACAGCACACGACACCACCCCATCGCGACAAGTAAGGCGACAGCACCCACCCGCCACCAGGACGGCGCCGGGACGGTCTCCCGGACCACTACCAGAACAGTCCTCACGGCGGCCTGACGGCCACCCGGCCACCCAGCCGTCCATCCAGAACGGGCGGTACCCAGCAGCCCGAGACAGCAGCACAGC
Organism: Kitasatospora sp. NPDC096204; assembly: GCF_044763205.1. NCBI lineage: Bacteria > Bacillati > Actinomycetota > Actinomycetes > Kitasatosporales > Streptomycetaceae > Kitasatospora > Kitasatospora sp. NPDC096204. The sequence goes on along the minus strand of NZ_JBIWFT010000073.1, from coordinate 12,732 downwards.
GAGACGACCAACGGAAGCCAGGACAGCAGCGCGGCCCGCACACAGCCCCAAACGGCGGCGCAGCGCAGAGGCGCCTGGACGGCCCCGGCCCGCACGCCGCCCTGGACGGCGGCGCAGCACCGGCCAGGCACAGCAGACCCGGGACGACGGCGCAGCGAGGCAGGCACGGCCACCGGCGGGGACGACGGGCACGGCCTGGACGAAACCGAACACCAACCCCCGCCACCACCCCCACCCCGCAAATCCGACCCGAAATCACACCACTACCGACAGCCAACCCGCCAAAACAACCAGGCGGAATACCGGGCGGAATTCACCCCCGAAAACAACCCACAACACCAGGCTGACCCCCGACCCGACCCCCACCCTCACCAGCCACCACACACAGTCACCAAACATGCCGCCACTCACCGCCACCGAACGCCTCAACAGGTCCAACCAAAGGTCCAGACAATATGGCCTGGAGAGCCATTTCATGCCCGTAACACCAACAGGTCACACCCTGCGGCCCCTCGCCGGGTAGAGCTTGACGTGCAGCACACGGTCCTCCCACCACGGATCGTCCGGAGTGGAGACCAGCGCGGCCACCAGCTCGCGCTTGGTCGGGACCGGCAGCACCAAAGGGCCCAAGTCCTCGACGGCGGTCCTGTTCACACTCGGGGCACTCCAGCCGATTCGGGCCGGGCCTTCTCCCGCAGCTCCCACTTCGAACCCTCCTTCCCCCCGATCGAGCCCCGGCACGTCCAGCACGGGCGCAGCGCGGCGTTCGCCGCCCGGGCCGCCTCCAACCGTTCTTCGGCCTCCCGTTCCAGGCGCTCCTCGCGGTCCTGGTGGCAGGGCCAGCAGCGGCCACCGGGGCGGCGGGTCCACTCGACCTGTCCCTGACGACCGTACTCCCAGGTGCTCTCCTCCTCGGGAACGTCACCGCAGTCGATGCAGACCAGGGAATCCATCAGCTCCTGGTGGGCCTTGTGCTCCTCGTCCTCGCGGGCGGCCTGGCGCAGGTCGTAGGCGGCCCGGCTGTCCGGGTTCTCCAACGCCTCGACGAGGCAGTGCCGGCCCGAACGGCTGCGGCCCTCCTCGGATCCGCGAAGCCCAGCCCACTGGCAAGACGCGCAAGTCATCGCCAGAAGCAGCAGCGCCACAGCGGTCGCCGCTCTGGCGCCCCGGGCCTAGAAGGGAGCGCGGGCACGGGTGGTGTAGAGGGCGAAGGCGGACTCGGCCATGTCGATCGCCATGCCCGTGATGACCAGCGCGGCCTTCGTCGAACCGGTGAACCTGATCCAGCTGACATCGCCGTCGGTGGCCATTGCCTCGCGAGTCAGGACGGCGAGAGTGCCGTGCAAGTCGCCGTGCGCGAGAGAGCTGCAGGCGCTCCAGAACAGCTCGGCTCGCTCCCCTCCAGCAGAGGTGTGCGTGCCGGCTGTGCGCACGATCTCGCCGTAGCCAGGCATCTTCAGCTTCCCCTTCGACAGCTCGCCCTCCGGTATGCCCGCCGTGCGCAGCAGGTTCTTGATCCGTTCCTGTCGCTCCTCCTGGCCGTCCAGCGCGTGGCCCATCAGTTCGGCCTTCGCCGCGTTGCTCTTCAGGTCCGCGAAGTGCATCCGCAGGCATCTGTGGACCCGCTCGCGGCGGGAGGCGGGCCCGAGCAGCCACACGGCCCGTGCGGCGTTCTCCAAGGCGGCGCGTAGCAGGGTGAACGGGGCGTGGGTGGGCAACAGCATCTCTCGGTGGCCGGCGTTCTCGGTGCCGCTCACGAGGGCAGCCAGGGCCTGGAGGTGATCTACCGCCACGACCAGGGCGTGGTGGGCGCTGTGCGAGAGCTGGTACGGGTCGGTCCTCGCATCGTCGCCGGCGAGCGCGCTGCCTGCTTCAACGCGCCATCCGGGCCAGGGACCGGCAGTACGTTCGCCAAGCGGCACGATGCGCTCGAAATGGCGCAGCATAGCGTGTAGGAGGACCGTCTCGTCCACCTCGTCAGAGATCGTCATGGCCGGTCAGAGTAGAGGTTCCCCCGCAGCGTGATCCAGCGATTTCCCGTGCGCACCGGCACCGCCGCGCACGGGTGGACCACGAACTCCTCCTGGTCGACCAGAACCGCGCAGACCCGCACACGGACCCGTCTGGTGACCGCTTCGATGGTCACCGCCGGGCCCGGCCGGGACGCGCTCTTCCGAAGTGCGGGCCTCGGAGCGTACCGCTCAGCGGGCCAGGGTCACCGTCAGCGTCTCGTCCGGGGAAGCGGCTCCTTGGTCGCACCCCGGCCGTAGGGTGGCGCGACGAGGAGGAGGCGGGGATGGTGCAGGGTGTGGGGCCGCTGGTGCACGTGTCCGACTGGCCGGGTGGGCTCGCGGTGTGGGGGTTGGCGGAGCCGGAGCGGTGGGGGGTGGATGTGAACGTGATGGTGGAAGCGGGTGAGGACATCGAGGCGGTGAATCTGCGGCTGCTCGGGGAGGTGTTGGCACACCTGGAGTGCTCTGTCAGGCCGGGGCTGGCCTGACAGAGAGTCCTGGGCCCCGGAACCGCCCGGTGGGGTGCGCCTGCCAACGGGAATCGAGACCCACGCCCCTTTTCCCGCGGCGTCGCCGCGTGCCGGCGTGTTTCAGGGCGTTCGAGGACTACGCCGCGGGACGCCGTGGGAGGCGCCGTCGTCGCATCGCCCGGCGTGTGGCCGTCAGTGCCAGCCCCACTCCCACGCTCAGGACGACCGTCGCCGCGGCCAGCAGGGTGGAGCGCCAGGGCCAGGGCGCGCCCGTCAGTTCCAGGTGGGCCGAGGGGTACTCGGAGAACTTCGCGGTGGCCAGCGCCGTACGGCGGTCGCTGTGCTCGGCGAGGTCCCGCAGGACGGGATCGAAGCCGAACTCCCCGGAGCGCCGTCCCCCGTCGGGCAGTTCGGGGGTGAGCCCGTTGCGGCGGGCCCAGCCGCTCAGTGCGGTGCCCAGGCCGGAGGCGTCCTTGACGCCGGGCACCACGAAGCGGTCCGCGCCGTGGGCGTCCCCTGTCGCCGGCCGGGTGACGAGGACCAGGCCGTGGCGGGTGGTGATGGTGTCGCCGGCGCCGATCACCACCGTGCGGGTGGCGAAGGAGACTCCGCCGTACCCTTCGAGGGCCGCGGCCGCGTCGATCTCCTCAACCCCGTCGACCAGGCCGATGGCCGTGGTGGGGCGCAGCCACGGGAACGCGGCGTTGAGGGCGTACGGCAGGTCGCCGAGGGCGAGGTGGTTGGCCGGTATCGCGGTCGGTCCGTCCGGAGTCCAGCCGGGGTAGGACAGCCCGGTGCCGATACGGGTCGCTTCCGTCTGGCCGGCCAGTTCCTCGACCACTCGCAGGGCGCCCACGGTGCCGGAGGTGACGCCCGCGGTGGTGGTCACCCGCCCGTCCTCGACGTAGCGCTGCCCGCGCTTCCAGTTGACCTTGGGATAACTGCGTTCCAGGGAGCCGATGTTGGACCAGAACGACGTGGCGTCGCGGCCGTCGAGCAGACCGGAGGCGGCCAGCAGCTCGGAGCCCGCGCACACCCCGAGGATGCGGGCGCCCTTGCGATGGCGTTCGACGATCCACCGACGCAGGCCCTGCTCGCCCGCGCCGGTGGGGTCGCTCACCGCGGGCACGACCACCACGTCGGGTTCCGGCAGGGTGGCGTCCGCCACCTCGGCCAGCGTGTGGTCGGGCAGCAGATGGGCGCCGCCGGACAGCGGGCTGACACGGCGTTCGGCGGCCACCGTGTAGACGAACATCTCCCGCGACTGGGCGAACACCTGGTAGGGCGCGAGTACGTCGGTGGCCACCGAGCCCGCATTGGAGACCGCGACCGCCACCGCGATCCGGCCGGGTGGCACCGGCCGGGCGGCCGGCCACGCCCTGGCACCGGATCCGCGGGGGGCGGCGGCGAAGCTGTCGGCCATCGACGCGCTCACTCCCGCGAAGGCGATCCCCGCGAAGGACGCCGCGGACAGCGCCGTGGCCAGCAGTACCCAGCCGATACGGCGCAGGGCCCGGTGCCCCTTGCGCGCCTCGGCACCGGAACCCGTCTCGGAACTCACTTCGGACATCACATACCTCGACAATTCGGGCATCGATCGGCAGTGTGGTGCCGTCGGCCCTGGTGGAAACGGCTTCGGGGAAACGGGGAGACCCGTGGAGACGCGAAAGCGTAGGAGGCCGGGGAGGCAGGGGCGACGGCCCTGCCGCGGGGCCGGTCCGTCAGGCGGTCGGCCGCAGAAGTGCGCGCAGCCTCGAGGGAGGGACTCCGAAGGCGTCGGCGACCACCCGGCGCAGCTGCCGCGCGTCGCGGAAGCCGCAGCGGGCCGCGACCGCCTCCACCGTCAGATCAGTGCCGGACAGCAGGCAGCGGGCCCGCTCCAGGCGCAGTCGCCGCTGGTAGGCGAACGGGGTGATGCCGGTGACCGCGGTGAAGGCCCGCGTCAGACCGCGCGGAGACAGCCCGGCGACGCCCGCGAGTTCCCGCAGGGTGAAGGCGGCGTCCAGGTGCTGGGCCAGGTGGTCCTGCACCCGGTGCACCGCGGGCTGGACGTGGTCGCGGTGCCGCAGGAACGGACTGATCTGCGTCGTGTCCCCGTCCCGCCGCAGGTACAGCACCAGTTCGCGGGCGACCCGCGCGGCCAGTTCCGGGCCGCGGTCCCGCTCGACCAGGGACAGCGCGAGATCGATCCCCGACGAGATCCCCGCACTGGTGCTGATCCGCCCGTCGTGCACGTAGAGCGCGGCCTCGCGTACCCGGGCCCGCGGGTACCGCTCGCGCATCGCCGAGGTGAGCGACCAGTGGGTCGTGCACCACCTGCCGTCCAGCAGTCCCGCTTCCCCCAGGACGGCGGCACCGCTGCACACCGACGCCACCCGGGCACCCGCGTCGTGGGCCTCGCGGACCCAGCGCACCACGGCGGGCTCGACCAGCCGGTCGGATCCGGTCAGCCGGGACCCCGGTACGAGCACCAGGTCGCCAGCCATCGGCCGCCTCGTCGGCAGCGGTGCCAAACCGGCCAGCCGCAAGCCCTGGGCGGACCGCAGAGCGTCTGTCTCGCCGACGTACTCCAGCCGGTAGCCGCCGCCGAAATGCGCCGCGGCGTCGAACACTTGCACAGGGCCACCGAGGTCCAGCAGGTTCACCTCGGGCAGCACCAGGACCAGGACCCGCCCGGTGCACCCATTCCTCTCGTCGCTCACCCCGTCACGGTAGGCGGGCCCGGGCCGCCCGCACGAGGTCTCCCGGGGGCCGATACCGGACGGATCCGGCACTCACGAGCACCGCGGCGACGGGCCGTCGGGATCAGTGTGGCCAGCGAAGGCGCGGCGTCCCGGTCCTCCGGGCCGCGCCCGACCGGCACCCGAACCCCACCGGCCCCTCACCGCACCGCCCCAAGGCCGCGGCCGGGCGGGCGGCTGGGTGGGTGGAGGAGCTGGCCGCCCGGACCGGCAGCCGGCGCTTGGTCGAGTACGCGGCCGCGGTGCTGGCCTGCGGGCGGGACCTGGACCCCAAGGACGACGAGGACGGCGGCGTGGACCCCGACCTCGCCTTCGTCCTCAGCGGGCTGGTGCTGGTCCACGAGCCCGGCCTGACCAAGGGCGAGGGCCTCGCCCTGGCCACGGCGGGCGCTATCACCCTCGCGATGCCCCGCACCATCACCGTCGACGACGACCCCGACGGACAGCTGCCCGAGCTCGCACACCACCTCGACCAGGCCGTGGCCGCCGGACGGCGCGCCAAGCCGTAGCGCGCCCGGTTCCGTGCGATGGCCCGCTCCCCGCTTGGGGGCGGGCCATCACTGTGACCTGCGGCGGGGAATTTTGACGGGGCGGAACTCACCGGTCCCCGGGGCGAAGCTCACACGGGTGCGTGACTTCGGTGGTGCTGACCGGGTTCACCGGTCATGACGAACGTGACCGTCCTGCCGGTGGCGGCCGAGCCGCCCACCGAGGACGAGGACCAGGAGCAGCGGGAGCGGGAGCGGGAGCGGGAGCACGTGGTGAACGACGTGCTCGCCGAGGCGGGCTGGCGGGCGGCCGGGTGGGTGCGCGGCCTCGCCGGGCGGCAGACGCAGGAGGCGCATCGCACGGTGCTGGGGCGGGCGGCCGACGCCGTCGAGCAGGCCTGCGGGCGGGAGGTCGTGCCGGGCGCTGAGGGGCAGCTGGACGAGGAGCTGGCCTACGATCTCGGCGCCGGGGTCGTCACCGGCAGCCCGCTCGCCACCACGCTGCCCGACCTGGCGGCCGGTGAGCGGGTCGCGCTGGCGGCGGTGTGCGCGCTGGCCGCGGCGATGCCCTCGGCGGTACTCGGCGAGCTGGCGCGCGAGCTGCCCGTCCTGGCCGCCACGATGGACGCCGCCGCCGAGGCCGGCCGCACCGCCGCGCCCGGTCCGCCGGTTCAGCGTCCGACGCCCTGAAGGACACCGGCCTCGGCGCTGACCGGGCCGGTGGGGACCGGCTGCGGGCACACGCGGGCCTCCAGCCGCTCCAGCTGCTCCGCGCTGTCCCGGCACTCGGCGGCGTCGTCGCCGAGGCCTCGCGCGTCCAGCTCACGGCCGAGCGCGAGGACGCCGTCGCGCAGGCGCAGCAGCGCACCGCCCGTGCGGGCCGGCTCGCGGGCCGGGGCGGGGTTCTTCTTGGTGGCGGGGAAGGTCTTGGTGTCGAGGTGGTCCACCGCGTCCTGGAGGAGTTCCCAGGCGTCCAGGAGGAGGGTCTGCTGGGTGCTGAGCATGGGGAGCAGGGTCACGGGGGTGCCGTTGGCGTTGTGGCTGACCGCGCCGTCGATGCCGAGGGCCACGCTTCCGTGGACGGTGGCCAGAGTCTGGACGGCGGTCAGCAGCGTGTCGGCGGTGTCGCGCAGGGCGGTGCGCGCCTTCCGGGCCCGGCGCCCCTGCGGGGTGTCGTCTTTCTCGGCGGCCAGCAGGGCCAGCGCTTCGTCGCCGAGCTGGTCGTGGCACGCCAGCAGCGCGGTCACGGCTTCGGCGAGGTGGCTCTCGTGGGCGGTGTGCTGGTCGGTCACCGGACTCCTTCGCTCTGTGTCCCAGGTCCGGGCGCGTTTCGCCGTGACCTGGGGAAATGGCCTGGGACTGTCCCGGCAAACCGGATATAGCGGGCGCGGTGGGACGGTGCTGGGACAGGGTGTCCCGGGTCTGTCCCAGCCCCCCGGGCGGCCGAGGCCGGCCCGCTGCTGGCGACGGTATCCGCCCGCGCCGCGGCCTGTGGGCCGTTCCGGTCGATATCACCCCGCCGGCGCAGGCACGGCGCCGCCGGTCGTACGGGCGTGCGATCTACGATTGCCGCATGCCCGACTCCTCCGGTTTCCCCGAAGACCTGCTCGCCCTCCAGCGCCGCTGGTACGCCGCCGAGGCCGCCTGGGCCGCCGACCCGACCGAGGAGAACCGGCTCGCGTTCACCGAGGTCGGTGCCGAGCTGCACGCCCACACGCACTGGGCGCAGGCCGGCAACCGGCGGCACGAGGCCCTCATGCGGTTGAAGAAGGCCGCCCGGCCGGACGCCGCGCAGGAGCCGGCGGCCTGACGCCCGCAGCCGGGTTCGGGCACCCGGCCCGGGGAAGGGGCCGGGTATGGGCGCGCGCGACCGGCACCGGGAGCTCGCCGGCCCGGCCTCGCAGGCCGAGGCCCGGCGGCTGACCGGGGAGCTGCGTGCCGCGATCGAGGAGGTCCGCTCCGCCGTCCTGGTCCTGGCCGCGCGGGTGCGCACCGGGCACGGGTGTGGACCGCACTCGGGTACAGCGGCTGGGCCGCGTACGCGGGCGCCGAGTTCGGGGTGAGCCGCTCGACCGCCTACCGGCTGCTCGACCTGGCGGCCGCGGCCGAGGCGATCGAGGACGTCGTCGCCCGCCAGGCCGGCCCCGAGCTGTCCCACGCGTGGGACACCGGCCTGGTGCTGCCCATGCGGGCGGTCGTCGAGCTCAAGGGCCGGGCCGGCGAAGGCCCCGGCGTTCGACCAGGTCGTAGAGGGCGGGCGAGGTCGCCGGGGGTGTGGTGGGGGGCGGTCAGACCTCCGACCACTGGTCCATGAGCGCGGCCATCCACCCGGTGTGCTCTGCGACCGCAGCCCAAAGAGAAGGGAAGTCGCGGTCCGGGAAGCAGGCTTCCACCAGGCCGTAGTACGGGGCGTTCGTGGAGAGCTTTGAGGCGAGGTGCTCCGCAGGCGTGTAGTGGATCAAGGTGTTGCGGAAGTGCCGTGCCTCGCCGCTGCGGATCTCGGCGCTCACGGGGTGATCGAGCATGGTGGCGAGCAGCGAGCGGGATGCCGACCCCAACGCGTTCTCGTACTCGTCCCTGAGCTTCTCCAGGCTGGACAGCACATGGTAGAGCGTGATGTATCTCAGCTTGAAAACGGTCTCGGCGGAAGCGGGGTTGTCGTCGTCCCGCAGCATGGCGTCGAGAACGTTGAGGGAACACTGGAAGGCGGTCAGGGAGGCCTTCATCTTCTCGGGCAGGCCGGCATCGAAGATCTGGTTGAAGTGGCGCTCGGACCGGTGATTCCGGTCTTGAACCGCGTCGTGGGTGATGCTGTTCATGAACGAGGGGCCACGCCACGGCAGGTGCCCGGCCGCTTGGCTGATGTACGCGCTCTGGGCCCGGGCCACGGCCCGCAGTTCCGGTCCCAGGGCGGGGAGGTCCTGCAGGGCATCGGCGCGCAGGGCCATGGTGAACGCGACCGTGTGGGTGGTGGCCACGAGCCGGCCCCGGTAGCGGAACTCGGCCAGGTCCGTCTCCAACCAGCGCGCGAGCGAGAACCAGGTGTTGCCCAGGAACACCTGCCGTCCCTCATCGATGATGCGTGCGAACGCGTCACCCGCCTTGTCCAGGCCGGTCTTGGAGTCGTCGAAGAACTTGACGCTGAGCCGCGCCCTCTGGATGGTCTCCTCGTGCTCGTAGGCCAGGGAGGCAGCGAATCCGGGGTCGTTGACCTTCAAGGTCCTGTACGACTCGTGGATGATGAGCGACAGGTAGCTGTTCATGCAGAAGATCGGGACGACGGCCCTGCCGGTGTCCTCGACGACGCATTCCAGGAAACGGCGGCAGAACGCAAGGTCGCCCTCGATGAGGAGACGCGCCACGTCCTGCTTAATCCCGGCCCCAGAACTCATCGAACCCCCCGTGCCTTTCCTGATCTGGGCTTTCTACCATGTCGTCCCGGCCAGAGCGATGAGTTTTAGAAGCGAGCCCGAACAGGGAAGCGGGCGAGGGTGAGGGACTGGTCGAGGGTGCGGGTGTCGCGGACGGCGCGCTCGGGGCCGCGGTCGAAGGCCACGGCGTACGGCCACGGGGAGGGGTAGGGGCGGGCGGACGTGGGTGATGACGCCGAGGGTGCCGACGGAGACGTCGCAGCACACCCTGGCGCAGCGCGAGGCCAGAAGTCGGTTGCTCCTTCCTGGTCGAGGGCGAGCAGGGGGTGGCGGTCGGCTTGGTCTACGACGAGCCAGCCTTCGACCAGGCCGGCCCATCGCGGCCGGCACCGCCGGACGCCACCACCGCACCCGGCCCACCGCAGGCGCCGGCGGGACCCGCGACGACCGCCCGCCATCACGTACACCACCAGTAGGGAGTAGAGAAAGGCCAGGAGAGGTTGTCAGAATGGCCTTTGACCTGCGTAAAAGCGAATGGGTGGCATCGGTGAGGGGCTCTCGTCAGGGCCCACGGCAGGAGCCACGTCGAGAGCTACGTCAGGACCTGCGGCAGGGCGGCTGGGGCGGTCGCCTCGCCCGCTACCCGGTTCGGCCGGCCTGGGCGCCCCCGGTTCGACAGCGCCGTCGACGCTGCGGCCTTCGCTGTCGAGTGGGCGGGGCCCGTGGCACACACAGCCTCGGGCTGGTGGAAGAGTGTATCCGGTTCCGCTGCGGGTGGTGTTTGGCGGCACTCTGGGGGTGTGAGTGCCCGAGGGTCCGCGCGGGTGCGGCTGCCCCACATCGAGCCGATGCTGGCGACGGCCAGCCCGCTGCCGTCCGGGTCCGGGTGGGTCGGGGAGGTGAAGTGGGACGGGGCGCGGGCCGTCGCGTACGTGCCCGAGGCGGCGCCGGTGCGGTTGCTGGGCCGCTCCGGCGTGGACTTCACCGGCCGGTTCCCCGAGGTCGCCGACGCGCTCACGGAAGTCCGGGGCCCGTTGGTCCTGGACGGCGAGCTGGTCGTGATGCGCTCCGGTATCCCGTCGTTCGCTGCGTTGCAGGGCCGCATCCACCGCACCCGCCCGCAGGCGGTGCGGGCCGGCGTGGCGGCCGCGCCCGCCCTGTACGTCGCGTTCGACCTGCTGCACACCGGCGAGCGGTCGCTACTGAACGAGCCGTACGCGCGCTGGCGCGACCTGCTGGAGAACCTGGCCCTGGAGCGCCCGCACCTGCGGGTACCGCCGCTCTGGGACTCGGTCACCGAGGCCTACGGATGGACCCGCGAACACCGCCTGGAGGGCGTCGTGGCCAAGCGGCTCAACTCCCTCTACCGGCCCGGTACCCGCTCCCGCGACTGGACCAAGATCAAACACCTACGGGTGGCGGACGTCGTGATCGGCGCCTGGCTGCCCGGCGAACCGGCCGGAGACACGGTGCGCGCCGTCTTCGTCGGCGTCCCCACCCCGCCCGACGGCCGGCTCCTGTTCGTCGGATCAGTCAGCAGCGGCATGGTCACCGCCGAAAAACGCGCCCTGGCAGCCGCGCTGCGGCGCCTCACCGTCCCGGTGTCACCGTTCACCACCGGCGCCAGCCTGGGACTGCCACGCGGCACCGAGGTCCACTTCGTACGGCCCGAGCTCCACGCCGAAGTCGAATTCCTCGAACTGACCGACAACGGCCGACTCCGACAACCGGTCTGGCGAGGCCTCCGCAGCTGACGTGCGGCGCAGCCGGCCGAGCCCGAAGGGAGCAGGGGGGTGTTCCGCGGGGCCCGGCCGCTGGGAGGTCAGCAGCGCCAGGGTGGCGTGACGCGGCTGCTCTGCTCGATGGCCCGGTGGTGCTGTGGTGGTGCCGTCGTGGGGGGAATGCTAGACCCGCTGATCGGCTGGCGGCTAGGGCTGTGACCTGGGATTTTTCGGCCGCGAACATGCCATCCGGAAGGACTGGAGCCGGCCCCGGCCCCCACTGACACCCCGTCCGGAATCGACGTCACCGGCGCCCCGGAGTGAGACGGCCCGGCGGCCGGTCCGCAACCGATCGGGCACGGCCCGCACGACGGCCCGCCGGCCGCCGCCAGGACGACGCACTCCTCCTCCCGGCGGCGACCACCGGGGGCGGCGGAGCCCCGGCCAGGCCCGCGGCTCCGGGACGGCGGCGGTCAGGGGGTGTCGCGGCCGGGGCCGGCGGGTTTCGCCAGGCCCGGTGCGCGACCTGGCGCAGCTCCTCCAGGCGCTCGACCAGGACAAGCGGCCAGAACGACCCGTTGAACTGGTCGAGGGGCGCCGTGGGCGGGTCGGCGGGCCAGCAGGCCCGCTCCAGCCACTGCTTCTTGCCGGGTAACTTCGCGACGCCGAGGTCGACGGGCCGGGCGCAGCGGGGAACGAGGGCCGGCGTCGACGAAGGGCGCACTTCGGACCGACGGCCGGCGCCTCGACGGCCTCCGCGATCAGCACCTCGGCCCGGGTGTTGCAGCCGTTCGAGATGGCCGTCCACTTGGCGGGACGCTCGTTCTCGCCGTCGACGGATGGGCTTCGGGGAGCCGGGCTTCCTCGTGGACGAGGAACGCTTTGAGGAGGTGGGTGCGGGTCGGCGGCCGGAGGGGCTGTTCTGCGGGGTGAGGCCGATCTCGGTGAGCAGGCCGCTGCTGGTCTGGGTAGAGCTTGGCCCAGCCGGTGCCTCGGCGCCTGACTGGTAGCGGAGGGCAGCGATCGCGGCGCAGGGCCTTCACCGCTGCTTGTGTGGAAAGGGTGGCGAAGGATCGTCAATAACCATACGATCACCGCCAGTTCATCCGTGCACATTGTGTTCAGACACAGTCAGGATGGTGAAATGACCAGGTTCACGACCAGGTTCGCCAAGGGGACCGCGATCGCGGCCGCAGCGGTCGCGCTGGCGACCTTCGCTCCGACGGCGGCCCAAGCCCATGGCCCGTCCGACCTCACCCCCGCCACGGCGGGCTCCAGCACGCCCGCCAGCCCCGCCCTCGCAATGCCCACCTGTATCCACAACCCGGACGCCAACATTGGCGTCTTCACGTTCGCCGGCGACACCATCGAGCCGGGCGCGGCCTGGTGCAGCTACAGCTACATATACGAACTCGCCATGCAGGGCGACGGCAACCTCGTACTGTACAACAGGGAGAACCGCGCGCCGATCTGGGCCACCGGCACGTACAACCACCCAGGCGCGAAGGCGAAGATGCAGTCGGACGGGAACTTCGTCATCTACGACACCAACGGCGCCGCCCTCTGGTCCACCGGCACCTGGTCGGCCGGCCCCAACTCGTGCTTCGTGTTCCAGAACGACGGCAACCTGGTCCTCTACAAGGGCGACAACACCGGGGCGGCATGGGCCAGCAACACCCGCGGCGGCTGACCTCCCACCCGGCGGGGCGGATTCCTCTGCCCCGCCGCAGCACCTGAACGCCATGGCGACGGAGGCCGTGCCAATCTTCTGATCCATGGTGCGGAACGCCGAAGAGGCCGCTGCCCTGTCGGGTGGCGGCCTCTTCGCATTGTTTGTCCGCGATCTCCCAACCGTGGTTCTGGATCACTTTCCGTGCCAGAGCCACAGAGCGTCACCACAACCGCGATCATGAACGGTCGTGGCTGACG
>NZ_JBIWFT010000072.1:0-15018 GCF_044763205.1 Kitasatospora sp. NPDC096204 | reverse complement strand
GCTTCCACGACGGTGTCCGGGCGCTGGAGGCCGCGGGCGTCACCCGTTTCGTGGAGCTGGGCCCCGACGCGGTGCTGACCGGGCTGGCCCGCGAGTGCCTGGACTCCGAGGAGGCCGTGCTCGCCGCCGCCACCCGGCGCGAGCGCCCCGAGCCGGACACCCTGCTCACCGCGCTGGCCCAACTGCACATCGCCGGCTGCTCGCCCGACTGGGGCACCCTGTTCCCGGGGGCCGCCCGGGTCGACCTGCCCACCACCGCCTTCCAGCGCAGCCGCTTCTGGGTCGATCTCCCGGCCTCGGTCGGTGACGTCGCCTCCGTCGGCCTGGACTCCACCGAGCACCCGCTGCTCGGCGCGGCCACCATGCTGGCGGACTCGGACGGCGCGGTGCTCACCGGGCGGCTCTCGGTGCGCACCCACCCGTGGCTGGCGGACCACGTGGTCGGCGACCGGGTCGTGGTGCCCGGCACCGCCATGGTCGAACTGGCCATCAGGGCCGGCGACCAGGTCGGCTGCGGCCACCTGGAGGAGCTCACCCTTGAGGTGCCGCTGGTCCTGCCCGAGCAGGACGGCATCCGGGTGCAGGTCACCGTCGGCACCCCCGACGCCGCCGGCAGCCGTACGGTGAGCGTCTACTCGCGCGCCGAGAGCGCGGTCGCCGAAGTCCCGTGGACCCTGCACGCCTCCGGCCTGCTCGGCCAGGCGCCCGCGCGCACGGGTGAACGCCTCACCGAGTGGCCGCCGGCCGGTGCCGAGATGCTGGAGACCGCCGGCCTCTACGAGCGGCACGCCGCCTCAGGCCTGCACTACGGCCCGACCTTCCAGGCCCTGCACGCCGCCTGGCAGCGCGGTGACGAGTTGTTCGCCGAGGTCCGCCTGGCCGATCGCCCGGCCGCCGACGCGGGCCGGTTCGGCCTGCACCCGGCCGCCTTCGACGCCGCACTGCACGCGCTCGCCCTGCTCGGTGACGGCTCCGACGACGAGACCGCCCGCCTGCCCTTCATGTTCTCCGGCGTCTCGCTGCACGCGGTCGGCGCCTCGGTGCTGCGGGTGCGGCTGCTCGCCACCGGAGCGCACTCCTTCGCCGTCGACCTGGCCGACGCCACCGGCGCCCCGGTCGCCTCGGTGACCTCGCTGGCCTCCCGCCCGCTGACCAACCTGCGCCGGCAGCAGGGCCCTTCGAGCGACGCGCTGTTCCGGCTCGGCTGGAGCCCGATCCAACTGGCCGAGACGGCAGACGAGGCCGACTACCGCCTCCTGCACAGCGTGGCGGGCAACGACGCCGAGGCCGTCCGGGCGGCCGTCCACGTGGCGCTGGCCGCGGCACAGGACGAGGACCCACGGCCGCTGATCGTGGTCACCCGCGGCGCGCTCTCGCTCGCCGGGGAGGAGGTGGCCGACCTGGCGGGCGCCGCGGTGTGGGGCCTGCTGCGCTCGGCGCAGTCGGAGAACCCCGACCGTTTCGTGCTGCTGGACCTCGATGCGGACGCCGACGCCGAGGCGCTCGCCGCCTCCGTACTGGCCAGTGGTGAGCCGCAGGTGGCGATCCGCGCCGGCGCGGCCCGCGCCGCCCGGCTGACCGCCGCCGAGCTCACCGCCGAGGCCGCGCCGGAGCTCGACCCCGAGGGCACCGTCCTGCTGACCGGCGCGACCGGGGGCCTCGGCCCGGTGCTCGCCCGGCACCTGGTCACCGCCCTCGGCGCGCGCCACCTGCTGCTGCTCAGCCGGCGCGGCGGCGCGGACGAGCTGACCGCCGAACTCACCGGGCTCGGCGCGCAGGTCACCGTCCGGGCCTGCGACGTGGCCGACCGTGCCGCGCTCGCCGAGGTGCTGGCCGAGATCCCGGCCGAGCATCCGCTCACCGCCGTGGTGCACGCCGCCGGGCTGCTCGACGACGGCGTGGTCGCCTCGCTGACCCCCGAGCGGATCGACGCCGTGCTGCGGCCCAAGGTGGACGGCGCGCTCAACCTGCACGAGCTCACCGCGGACGCGCCGCTGCACGCCTTCGTGCTGTTCTCCTCGGTCGCCGGGCTGGTGGGCGCACCGGGTCAGGGCAACTACGCGGCCGCCAACTCCTTCCTGGACGCGCTGGCCGCCCGGCGCCACGCGCTCGGCCTGCCCGCCCTCTCGCTGGCCTGGGGGCCCTGGGCCCCGGTCGGCGGCATGACCAGCTCCCTGGAGGAGGCCGACCGGGCGAGGATCTCGCGCGGTGGCATGACCGAGCTGTCCGCCGAGGACGGCGTGGCGCTCTTCGACCTGGCCCGGGCCACCGGGCTGGCGGCCCTGGCCCCGGTGCGGCTGAACCTGGCGGCGCTGCGCCGCCAGGGCGCCGCGCTCGCCCCGGTGTTCCGCTCCCTGGTGGGCCGTACGGTGCGCCGCGAGGCGGTGGCGGTCGAGGGTTCGGAGTTCTCCTTCGCCGACCGGATGGCCGAACTCGGCGAGCAGGAGCGCGCGGACGCGCTGCTCCAGCTGGTCCGGGGCCAGGTCGCGGCCGTGCTCGGGCACGCCTCCGCGGAGGCGATCGACCCGGGCCGGGCCTTCCAGGACCTCGGCTTCGACTCGCTGGCCGCCGTCGAACTGCGCAACACCCTGACCGCCGAGACCGGCCACCGGCTGCCCGCCACGCTGGTCTTCGACTACCCGTCACCCGAGGCACTGGCCGGCTACCTGGTCACCCGGTTCAGCGGCGTCAAGTCCGGCCCGCGCAAGGCCGCCCGGGCGAGCGCCGCCCGTACCGACGAGCCGATCGCGATCGTCGGCATGGCCTGCCGCTACCCGGGCGGGGTGACCTCGCCGCAGGAGCTGTGGGACCTGGTGATCGGCGAGAGCGACGCGATCAGCGCCTTCCCGGACAACCGGGGCTGGGACATCGACCGGATCTACGACCCGACCCGCGAGCGCCCCGACACCAGCTACGTCCGCGAGGGTGGGTTCCTGCACGAGGCCGGCGCGTTCGACGCCGGGTTCTTCGGGATCTCGCCGCGTGAGGCGCTGTTGATGGATCCGCAGCAGCGGTTGCTGCTGGAGAGTTCCTGGGAGGCGTTGGAGGGTGCGGGGATCGATCCGGTCTCGCTGAAGGGCAGCCGCACCGGTGTGTTCGCCGGGGTGATGTACCACGACTACTTCGGTGCGTTCGGCAGTGGCAGCATCGTGTCGGGTCGGGTGGCTTACACCCTCGGTCTGGAGGGGCCGACGCTGTCGATCGACACGGCGTGCTCCTCCTCGCTGGTGGCGCTGCACCTGGCGGCGCAGTCGCTGCGCGGCGGCGAGTCCACCCTCGCCCTGGTCGGCGGCGTCGCGGTGATGTCGACCCCGGACCCGTTCGTGGAGTTCAGCCGCCAGGGTGCGCTCGCCCCCGACGCGCAGTGCCGCCCGTTCGCCACCGGCGCCGGCGGCACGGTCTGGGGTGAGGGCGTCGGTGTCCTGGTCCTGGAGCGCCTGTCGGACGCCCGCCGCAACGGGCACCAGGTGCTGGCCGTGGTCCGCGGCACCGCCGTCAACCAGGACGGTGCCTCCAACGGGCTGACCGCGCCCAACGGGCCCTCCCAGCAGCGGGTGATCGAGCAGGCCCTGGCCAACGCAGGGCTGTCGGCGAGCGACGTCGACGTGGTCGAGGCGCACGGCACCGGTACCACGCTGGGCGACCCGATCGAGGCGCAGGCCCTGCTGGCCACCTACGGTCAGGAGCACTCGGCGGACCGGCCGCTCTGGCTGGGCTCGATCAAGTCGAACATCGGTCACACCCAGGCGGCGGCCGGTGTGGCCGGCGTGATCAAGATGGTCCAGGCGATGCGCCACGGCGTGCTGCCCAAGACCCTGCACGTGGACGAGCCCTCCACCCACGTGGACTGGTCGGCCGGCGAGGTCCGGCTGCTGACCGAGGCCCGGGCCTGGCCCGAGGTCGAGCGGCCGCGCCGGGCCGGGATCTCCTCCTTCGGGATCAGCGGCACCAACGCCCACACCATCATCGAGGCCGTCACCGAGCAGGTCGCCGAGCAGCCGGAGACGAGCGCGGCGCCGACCGCGGCCCCGTGGTTGCTCTCCGCGAAGTCCCGGGCGGCGCTGCCCGCCCAGGCCGAACGGCTGCTGGCCTTCGTGGACGCCAACCCGCAGCTCGCGCCCGCGGACCTGGCCCACGCACTGGCCACCACCCGTGCCCACTTCGAGCACCGCGCGGCCATCGCCGGCGCGGACCGCGCCGAGCTGCGCGACTCGCTGGCCGCGTTGGCCACCGGGCGCACCGCTCCCGGGCTGGTCGAGGGTACCGCCACCGGCTCCCGCCCGGTCTTCGTCTTCCCGGGCCAGGGCTCCCAGTGGCAGGGCATGGCCACCGAGCTGCTGGCCTCCTCGCCGGTGTTCGCGGCCGCGATGGCCGAGTGCGCCGCCGCCTGTGCGCCGTTCACCGACTGGGACCTGCTGGCCGAGCTGAACGGCCCGCTGGACCGGGTGGACATCGTCCAGCCGCTGCTCTGGGCCGTCATGGTCTCGCTGGCGCGGACCTGGACCTCGTACGGGGTGCGCCCCGTCGCGGTGATCGGGCACTCCCAGGGCGAGATCGCGGCGGCCGTGGTGGCCGGTGCGCTGTCGCTGGAGGACGGCGCCCGGATCGTCACCCTGCGCAGCCAGGCCATCGCCCAGGACCTGTCCGGCGGGGGCGGCATGATGTCGGTCGCGCTGCCCGTCGACCAGGTGGAGGAACGACTGGCGGCCTTCGACGGCCGGCTCTCCGTCGCCGCGCGCAACGGGTCGGGATCGGTCGTGGTCGCCGGCTTCGTGGACGCCCTGGACCTCCTGCAGGCCCAGCTCAAGGACGAGGGCATACGGGTCAAGCGGCTGCCGGTGGACTACGCCTCGCACTCCGCGCAGGTCGAGGCGATCCGGACCAGGTTGCTGGAGACCCTGGCGGACGTCTCGCCGCTTCCCGCCGAGGTGCCGTTCTACTCGACCGTCACCGGCGGGCTCGTCGACACCACCGAGCTGAACGCCGAATACTGGTACACCAACCTGCGTCAGACCGTGCTCTTCGAGCAGGCCGCCGGGGCCGCGGTCGGCAAGGGCCATGGCGTGTTCATCGAGTGCAGCCCGCACCCGGTGCTCACCGTAGGCCTCCAGGAGACCTTCGACGGCGTGCGGGCGCTGGGCTCGCTGCGCCGCGAGGAGGGCGGCCCGGCCCGGTTCGCCGCCGCGCTCGGCGAGGCCTTCGCGCACGGTGTCGCGGTCGACTGGCGACAGGTCTTCGAGGGTCTGCGCCCGCGCCGCGTCGAGCTGCCGACCTATGCCTTCCAGCACGAGCAGTACTGGTTGGACAGCGTCTCCGGCAACGCCGACGTCACCTCGGCCGGTCTCACCCGGACCGACCATCCGATCCTGAGTGCGGCGATGACCCGTGCCGACACCGACGGC
Source organism: Kitasatospora sp. NPDC096204 (assembly GCF_044763205.1). Lineage (NCBI taxonomy): Bacteria > Bacillati > Actinomycetota > Actinomycetes > Kitasatosporales > Streptomycetaceae > Kitasatospora > Kitasatospora sp. NPDC096204. The sequence goes on along the minus strand of NZ_JBIWFT010000072.1, from coordinate 9,616 downwards.
ACCGTCCTCACCGGCCGCCTCTCGCTCGGCACCCACCCGTGGCTGGCCGACCACGTGGTCGGCGGGGAGCTGCTGTTCCCCGGCACCGGCTACCTGGAGCTGGCCCTCCAGGCCGCCGATCAGGTGGGCCTGGGCCGGGTCGCCGACCTCACCCTCCACGCCCCGCTGGTCTTCCCCGAGCACGGTGCGGTGCAGCTGCAGGTCGTGGTCGGCGCGGTGGAGGAGTCCAGCCGCCCGGTCGGCATCTACTCCCGCCCCGAGAGCGAGGCCGACGACGAGCCCTGGATCCGGCACGCCGACGGTGTGCTCGCCCCGGGCGGCGCGCCCGCCGAGCCGGAGCTCACCCTCTGGCCGCCCACCGGCGCCGAGCCGATCGATCTCGACGGGGTGTACGAACAGCTCGCCGAGGCCGGACTCGCCTACGGGCCCGCCTTCCAGGGCCTGCGCGCCGCCTGGCGCCTGGGTCAGGAGGTCTACGCCGAGGTGGCCTTCGCCCAGCAGGTGGACGGGTACGGCCTGCACCCGGCCCTGGCGGACGCCGCCCTGCACACGGTCGGCCTGACCGGTGTCGCCGAGGACGAGGCGCTGCTGCCGTTCGCCTGGTCCGAGGTGCGCCTGCACGCGACCGGCGCCAGGGAACTGCGGGTCCGGGTCAAGCCCTTGGGCCAGAGCGGCGCGGTGGAGCTGACGCTCGCCGACGCCGACGGCGCGCCGGTGGCGAGCGTCGGCTCGCTCGCCCTGCGCCCGATCCCGGCCGAACAGCTCGCCGCCGCCGCCAAGTCGGCGCGGGCGGGCGCGCTCTACCAGGTGGAGTGGATCACCGCGCCGACCCCGGCCGTCGACCCCGCCCACGACCCGGTGGTGCTGCGCAGCCCGGCGGGTACCAGCGCAGACGAGGTACGGGCAGCCGTGCACACCGTCCTCGACCAGCTGCGCGAGCAACTGGCGGGCGAGGCCACCGTGCTGGTGGCCACCGGCGCCGACCTGGCCGGTGCGGCGGTGGCCGGACTCGTCCGCTCGGCGCAGTCGGAGAACCCCGAGCGGATCGTCCTGGTCGAGCTCGACCAGGACCCGGCCTCCGAAGCGCTGCTGCCCACCGCCTTGGCCGTGGGCGAGCCGCACGTGGCGATCCGGGACGGCGCCATCCGGCTGCCCCGGCTGGTCCGGGCCGAACCGGCCGCCGACCAGGAACGGTTGGAGCTCGACCCCGCGGGCACCGTGCTGCTGACCGGCGCGAGCGGCGCACTGGGCACCCTGATCGCCCGACAGCTGGTCACCGAGTGGGGGGTGCGGCACCTGCTGCTGCTCAGCCGCCGCGGCGCGGCCCCCGAGCTCGTCACCGAGCTCACCGAACTCGGCGCCGAGGTCACCACCGCCGCCTGCGACGTGGCGGACCGCGCGGCGCTGGCCGAGGCGGTGGCGAAGGTCCCGGCGGAGCATCCGCTGACCGCGGTGGTGCACGCGGCCGGGGTGCTCGCCGACGGCGTGCTCTCCTCGCTCACGCCCGAGCGGCTGGATGCCGTGCTGCGCCCCAAGGTGGACGCGGCCTGGTACCTGCACGAGCTGACCGCCGGTCTCGACCTCAAGGCGTTCGTCCTGTTCTCCTCGGCCGCCGCCACCCTCGGCTCGCCCGGGCAGGCCAACTACGCCGCGGCCAACGCCTTCCTGGACGCGCTGGCCGGCCACCGCCGGCGGCTCGGCCTGCCGGGCCAGTCGCTGGCCTGGGGCCTGTGGGCGCAGGCCAGCGGGATGACCGGCACGCTGGACGACACCGACCTGTCCCGGATCTCCCGGGGCGGCGTGGCGGCCCTGGCCACCGATGAGGGCTTGGCGCTCTTCGACGAGGCGCTGCACTCCCGGCACCCCGCCGTGCTGCCGATGAAGCTGGAACCGGCCGGACTGCGGGCCCAAGGCGACGTCATGTCACCGCTCTTCCGCGCCCTGGTGCGCTCCCGGCGCCAGGCCGTCTCCGGTCAGCCGGCCGCCGGCGCCGACTCGCTGAGCGGCCGGCTGGCTGCCCTCGCCGAGGCCGAACGCAAGCCCTTCCTGGTGGAGTTGGTGCGCAGCCAAGCCGCCTCGGTGCTCGGGCACCGCTCGGCTGAGGCGGTCGAAGCGCACAAGGCCTTCCGTGAGCTGGGCTTCGACTCGCTGGCCGCGGTCGAGCTGCGCAACGGCCTGGCGGCGGCCACCGCGCTGCGCCTGCCGGCCACCTTGGTGTTCGACTACCCCAACCCCCTCGAACTGGCCGGCTACCTGCTCGACCAGCTGGTCGGCACCCTGGCGGCCGTGCCGGTGCAGGCCGCACCCGCCCGCTCGGAGGAGCCGATCGCGATCATCGGGATGAGCTGCCGCTACCCCGGCGGCGTGAACTCGCCCGAGGATCTGTGGAAGCTGGTCGTCGGCGAGGTGGACGCCATCGGCGAGTTCCCCACCGACCGAGGCTGGGACCTGGAGTCGCTCTACGACCCGACCCTGGACCGCCCCGGCACCAGCTACGCCAAGCACGGCGCGTTCCTGTACGACGCGGGCGACTTCGACGCCGACTTCTTCGGCATGGATCCGGAGGAGGCGCTGGTCACCGACCCGCAGCAGCGGGTCCTGCTGGAGACCGCCTGGGAGGCGCTGGAGCGGGCCGCCATCGACCCGGTCTCGCTGCGCGGCAGCGCGACCGGGGTGTTCGCCGGCGTGATGTACCACGACTACTTCGAGAGCTACGGCTCCGGCAGTGTGGTCTCGGGCCGGGTCGCCTACACGCTAGGCCTGGAGGGGCCGACGCTGACGGTGGACACCGCCTGCTCCTCCTCGCTGGTCGCGTTGCACCTCGCGGTGCAGTCGCTGCGCCAGGGTGACTGCACCCTGGCACTGGCCGGCGGGGTGACGGTGATGGCCACCCCGGGGACCTTCGTCGAGTTCAGCCGGCAGCGCGGCCTGTCGCGCGACGGGCGCTGCCGCCCGTTCGCGGACGCCGCCAACGGCACCGGCTTCGGCGAGGGCGCGGGCGTCCTGCTGCTGGAGCGGCTCTCGGATGCCCGCCGCAACGGCCACCAGGTGCTGGCCGTGGTGCGCGGCACCGCGATGAACCAGGACGGTGCTTCCAACGGCATCACCGCCCCCAACGGTCCCGCCCAGCAGCGGGTGATCCGCCGCGCGCTGGCGGCGGCGGGCGTGCCCGGCGGCGAGGTCGACCTGGTCGAGGCGCACGGCACCGGCACCACGCTGGGCGACCCGATCGAGGCGCAGGCCCTGATCGCGACCTACGGCAGCGAGCACACCGAGGAGCGCCCGCTCTGGCTCGGCTCGATCAAGTCGAACATCGGACACACCCAGGCCGCGGCCGGTGTGGCCGGCGTGATCAAGATGGTGCAGGCGATCCGCCACGGGGTGCTGCCCAAGACCCTGCACGTGGACGAGCCGTCCCGGCACGTCGACTGGACGGACAGCCACGTCCGGCTGCTCACCGAGTCGTTGGCATGGCCCGAGTACGACCACCCGCGCCGGGCCGGGATCTCCTCGTTCGGGATCAGCGGCACCAACGCGCACGTGGTGATCGAGGCCGCGCCCAGCGCTCCCGGTGAGGAGGCTGCCGTGCTGGTGGAGCAGCAGCCACAGGCTCCGCTGCTGCTCTCGGGCCACAGCCCGCAGGCGCTGCGCGCGCAGGCCGAGCGGCTGCTGAGCCACCTGGGCGAGCGGGCCGAGCTCGATCCGCGCCAGGTCGCGGCGGCGCTGGCGAGTGCCCGCGGCCACCACGCCCACCGGGCGGCGGTGAGCGGCGGTGACTGGGACGAGCTCCTGCGCGGCCTGCGGTCGTTGACCGAGGGCCATGCCTCGCCGAGCGTGGCGCTCGGCACCGCGACAGCGGGTCGCACCGCGTTCCTCTTCTCCGGCCAGGGCTCGCAACTGGTCGGCATGGGCGAGGAGTTGATCGACACGTTCCCGGCCTTCGCGGCCGCCTTCGAGGAGGTGTGCGAGCGGCTGGACCCGCTACTCGACCGGCCGCTGCGCGAGGCGCTGTCCTCGGCCGAGCTGCTGGACCGCACCGAGTACACCCAGCCCGCCCTGTTCGCGCTCGAAGTCGCGCTCTTCAGGCTGCTGGAGTCCTGGGGCATCCGCCCCGACCTGCTGGCCGGGCACTCCATCGGCGAGTTCGCCGCTGCCCACGTGGCCGGGGTCTGGTCGCTGGCGGACGCCGCCCGACTGGTCGCCGCGCGCGGCCGGCTGATGCAGGCGCTGCCCGCCGGCGGCGCGATGGTGGCGATCAAGGCCACCGAGGCCGAGATCGAGCCGCTGCTGACCGAGCGGGTGAGCATCGCGGCGGTCAACGGGCCGAGCTCCGTGGTGATCTCGGGCGAGGCGACGGCGGTGCGCGCGATCGCCGAGCGGTTCGAGCGGACCAGGGAGCTGGCGGTCAGCCACGCCTTCCACTCGCCGCTGATGGAGCCGATGCTCGCCGAGTTCCGCGAGGTCGCCGCCGGGCTGGAGTACCACCCGCCGCGGATCGCCGTCGTCTCCACCCTGACCGGCGCGCAGGCTGCCGCGCAGGAGCTGTGTTCACCGGAGTACTGGGTGCGCCACGTGCGCGAGGCGGTGCGCTTCGCGGACGGCGTGCGGGCGCTGGAGGAGGCCGGTGCGTGCCGGTTCGTCGAGATCGGTCCAGGCGGGGTGCTGACCGCGCTGGCCGCCGAGAACCTGGCCGAGGGTCCGAGCGGTGACGCCGCGCTGATCCCGCTGCTGCGCAAGGACCGGCAGGAGTCGGCGGCGGTGCTCACCGCCCTGGGCGCCTTCCACGTTCACGGCGGCGCGGTGGACTGGGCGCGGCTGCTGCCGGCCGGTGCCGCGGTCGAGTTGCCGACGTACGCCTTCCAGCGCCGCCGGTACTGGATGGCGAGCGAGCCGGCGGGCTACCGGGCGACGGTGGACCACCCGCTGCTGGGCAGCGCCGTGGACCTCGCGGGAGGCGAGGGCACGCTGTTCACCGGACGGCTCTCGTTGCAGAGCCATCCCTGGCTGGCCGATCACGCGGTCGGTGGGGTGGTGCTGCTGCCCGGCACGGCGTTCGTCGAGATGGCGCTGGCGGCCGGCGCGGACCTCGGGGCCGGCGCGGTCGAGGAGCTGACCATCGCCGAACCCCTGCTGCTGCCCGAGCAGGGCACGGTCCGGCTGCAGTGCACCGTGCGTCCGGCCGATGCCGGGACCTGGACGTTCCAGGTGTACTCCCGCACGGCGGACGAGCCGGGGGCACCTCCCGGCCGCCAGGCCGGGGGACCGTGGACCTTGCACGCCACCGGGTTGCTGCGGGCCGCTTCGGCCCCGGCGCCCGGTACGTCGCAGGCCTGGCCGCCGGTCGGCGCCGAGGCGCTCGACCTGGAGGGGACCTATGAGCGCCTGGCCGAGCTCGGCGCCGAGTACGGCCCGCTGTTCCAGGGGCTGCGGGCCGCCTGGCGGCTGGCTGACGAGGTCTTCGCCGAGGTCGAACTCCCGTTGGAGACCGATCGGTTCGGCATTCATCCGGCACTGTTCGACGCCTCGCTGCACGCCATCGGACTGCGGGCGGGTGCGGCGCGCCGGATGAGCCTGCCGTTCGCCTGGAGCGGGGTCGAGCTGTACGCCGTGGGCGCGCGGGCGCTGCGGGTGCGGATCAGCCCGGTCGGCTCGGACGCGGTGCGGATCGAGCTCGCCGACGGGGCCGGTGCCCCGGTGGCCCGGGTGGAGTCGCTGGTGCTGCGCGAGGTCGCGGTGGACCGGCTGGCCACGGCCGGCGGCAACGACTCGCTCTTCGCCCTGGAGTGGACCGGGCTCACCGGCGGCCCAGTGCCCTCGGGCGGACACTGGGCGGTGCTCGGTACGCACCGGCGGCGGCTGCTGGACGCCTTGGCGGCGCAGGTCGCCACGGTCAGTACGGTCGCCGACCTCGACGAGCTCGCGGCGCTGGCCGACCCGGTGGACGTCCTGGTGCTGCCCTGGGCGGGCGGTGACGATCCGCGGGCGGTCCACGAGGGCCTGGCCGCGCTGCTCGGCCGCCTGCAGTCCTGGCTGGCCGACGATCGGTTCGCGCGGGCGACCGTGGTCGTGGCGACCAGTGGCGCGGTCTCGCCGACCGGTGAGGACGTCACCGACCTGGCCGCTGCGGCGGCCTGGGGGCTGATCCGCACGGCGCAGTCGGAGAATCCCGACCGGATCGTGCTGATCGACCTGGACGACCACGACGCCGACGACGAGGCCGACCCGGGTTGGCACCTGCTGCCGGCCGCCGTCGCCTGCGGCGAGGCGCAGATCGCGGTGCGTTCGGGCGTGCTCAACGTGCCGCGGCTCACCAGGGCGGCGAAGGCCGTACCGGACACCCCCGTCGAGTGGAGCGGCCGGGTGCTGCTCACCGGCGGCACCGGGGCACTGGGCCGCCTGGTGGCCCGTCACCTGGTCACCGAGCACCGGGTGTCGAGCCTGCTGCTGCTCAGCCGGCGCGGCGAGGCGGCGCCCGGCGCCGCCGAGCTGCACGCCGAACTCGCCGGCCTGGGCGCCGAAGTGACCATCCTGGCCTGCGACCTGGCCGACCGGGAGGAGCTGGCCGCAGTGCTGGCGCGCTACCCGGTCTCCGCGGTGGTGCACTCCGCGGGCGTGCTGGACGACGGGACGCTCGCCTCGCTGACGCCCGAGCGGTTGTCCGCCGTGCTGCGACCCAAGGTGGACGCGGCCTGGCACCTGCACGAGCTGACCAAGGACCGACAGCTGTCGGCGTTCGTCCTGTTCTCCTCGGCGGCCGGTCTGCTCGGCAGCCCCGGGCAGGCGAGTTACGCCGCCGCCAACGCGTTCCTCGACGGCCTGGCCCTGCACCGCAGGGCGGTCGGCCTGCCGGCCACCTCGCTGGCCTGGGGCGCGTGGTCGGGCAACGGCGGCATGGCCGACCGGCTCAGCGAGGCCGACAGCCGCCGGATGGCCCAGTCGGGGGTGGGCGGCCTCAGCGAGGAGGCCGGCCTGGCCCTGTTCGACGCCGCGGTCGGCCGGGCGGAAGCCGTCCTGATGCCCGCACGGCTCGACCTGGCCGCCCTGGCCCAGGGCAACCGGGTCCCGCCGCTGCTGAGTCGGCTGGTGCGCTCCTCGTCCGCGCGGCGGGTGGCGCAGGCGGCCTCCACGGCCTCGGCCGCGCTGCGGCGCAGCCTGGCCGGGCTGGTCGGCCAGGAGCGGATCGCGTTCCTGCTCGAACTGGTCGGCACCCAGGCGGCCGGGGTGCTCGGGGTCACCGAGGTGGCACTGGACCGGGCATTCAGCGAACTCGGCTTCGACTCGCTGACGGCGGTGGAGTTCCGCAACCAGCTCAACGAGGCCACCGGGCTGCGGCTCTCGGCCACGCTGATCTTCGACTACCCGAACCCGATGGTGCTGGCCCGGCACCTGGAAGCCGAACTGGCCCCGGCCGAGGGCTCGGCCGGCGAAGTGCAGGAGACTGCGGTGCGCCAGGCGCTGGGCGCGATCCCGCTGGCCCGGCTGCGCGACGCCGGCCTGCTGGACAGCCTGCTCGAACTGGCCGGACTCAAGGCCGAGTCCGCCGCCGAGTCGAAGGGCGACGACGGCGAGAGCGGCGAGTCGATCGACACGATGGACATCGAGAGCCTGATGAACCTGGCCCTTGACGACTTCGGTGGACAGGAGGAGCTGTGACAGGGGGTACTCCGGTGGCGAAGAGCGGGAGCAAGGAGCAGCCGCAGAACCCGGGCACCAGGATGGTCGACGCCCTGCGGGCCTCGCTGAAGGAGACCGAACGGCTGCGGGAGCAGAACCGCAAGCTGACCGCGGCCCTGCGCGAGCCGATCGCGATCGTGGGCATGGCCTGCCGCTACCCGGGCGGGGTGACCTCGCCGCAGCAGCTCTGGGAGCTGGTGACCGAGGGCGGGGACGGCATCACGCCGTTCCCCACCGACCGGGGGTGGGACGCCGACCTCTACGATCCGCGGCCGGGTCTGGAGGGCAGGTCCTACGTCCGCGAGGGTGGGTTCCTGCACGAGGCCGGCGCGTTCGACGCCGGGTTCTTCGGGATCTCGCCGCGTGAGGCGCTGTTGATGGATCCACAGCAGCGGTTGCTGCTGGAGAGTTCCTGGGAGGCGTTGGAGGGTGCGGGGATCGATCCGGTCTCGTTGAAGGGCAGCCGCACCGGTGTGTTCGCCGGGGTGATGTACCACGACTACTTCGGTGCGTTCGGCAGTGGCAGCATCGTGTCGGGTCGGGTGGCTTACACCCTCGGTCTGGAGGGGCCGACGCTGTCGATCGACACGGCGTGCTCCTCCTCGCTGGTGGCGCTGCACCTGGCGGCGCAGTCGCTGCGCGGCGGCGAGTCCACCCTCGCGTTGGCCGGCGGTGTGACGGTGATGGCCTCGCCCGGCACCTTCGTGGAGTTCAGCCGCCAGCGCGGGCTCTCCCCGGACGGCCGCTGCAGGGCGTTCGCGGAGGGCGCGGACGGCACCGGCTTCGCCGAGGGCGTCGGTGTCCTGGTCCTGGAGCGGCTCTCGGACGCCGAGCGCAACGGGCACCGGGTGCTGGCCGTCATCCGTGGCTCCGCGGTGAACCAGGACGGTGCCTCCAACGGGCTGACCGCGCCCAACGGGCCCTCCCAGCAGCGGGTGATCCGTCACGCGCTGGCCGCTGCCCGGCTGTCGGCCGCCGATGTCGACGTGGTCGAGGCGCACGGTACCGGTACCACGCTGGGCGACCCGATCGAGGCGCAGGCGCTGCTGGCCACCTACGGTCAGGACCGTGGTGAGGACCGACCGCTCTGGTTGGGGTCGGTCAAGTCGAACATCGGTCACACCCAGGCGGCGGCCGGTGTGGCCGGGGTGATCAAGATGGTGCAGGCGATGCGCCACGGTGTGCTGCCCAAGACCCTGCACGTGGACGAGCCCTCTAGCAAGGTGGACTGGTCGGCGGGCGAGGTCCGGTTGCTGACCGAGGCCCGGGCCTGGCCCGAGGTCGAGCGGCCGCGCCGGGCCGGGATCTCCTCCTTCGGGATCAGCGGCACCAACGCCCACGTCATCCTCGAACAGGCCCCGGCCGCGGCCGAGCAGCCCGAACCCGACCCGGCACCGCCGATGGCCCTGTGGCCGCTCTCCGCCCGCACTCCGCAGGCACTGTCGGCCCAGGGCGAGCGGCTGCGCGCCTTCGCCGCCGACCATCCTGAGCTGGAGGCAGGCGCGGTGGCCAGGTCGCTCGGCACCGAACGCGCCGTCTTCGAGCACCGGGCCGCCGTCCTCGGCCCGGACCGCGACCGACTCCTCGACGGGCTGGCGCTGTTGGGCGCCTCGGACGACTCGCCGGCGGTGCTGCGCGGCCGGGCCCGCACAGGGGCCAAGACCGCCTTCCTGTTCACCGGGCAGGGCGCCCAGCGGCTCGGGATGGGCGCGGAACTGCGGGCCCACTACCCGGTGTTCGCCGCGGCCTTCGACGAGCTGAACGAACGACTCGGGGTCGGCACCGCCGAGGTCCTCCTCGGCACCGACCCCGACCGGGTCGATCGGACCCTGTACGCGCAGACCGGTCTCTTCGCTTTCGAGGTGGCGCTGTTCCGGTTGTTGGAGTCCTGGGGTGTGGTGCCGGACTTCCTGGCGGGGCATTCGATCGGTGAGGTGGCGGC
>NZ_JBIWFT010000071.1:0-15843 GCF_044763205.1 Kitasatospora sp. NPDC096204 | reverse complement strand
GACGCTCGGCTGGGAAACCCCAGCCGAGCGTCTGGCTAAACTCATCGCGGCCTGATCAAACCGACCACGTGTTGCGACGACCGGTAGAAACCGCCAAGCCGTTCCGGGCCCTTCGGAGCGCGCTGAGCGGCGCGCGGAGTCGAACTACTGCCCGGCGGGCGCCTCAGCGGCCGCGTGGGCGCCGCGAGCGCCCTCCATGACCCCCTCGGCCTCGGCGGCGGCCGCCGAGGCCGCCTCGGCCCGCGCCAGGTCCTCCGGGGACGGCGTGGGCAGCGCGGCCAGGTAGGTGGAGGCGATCAGCTGGCCGACCGACGGGTACGAGCCCAGCGGCGCGGCCGACGGGCAGCCGGTCTCCTCGGCGGCGGTGGCGAGCAGCTCGGAGTCCGCCTCCGGGCCGATCACCAGCGGGGCCAGCGCCGGGCGCTGCGAGCCGGTCTCCTTGAGGTGGTTGACGGCCGCGGCCACCGAGCCGGGCACGTCGAGCGCGGCGGAGACGACCGGCACGGCCAGGCGGGCGGCCAGCAGCACGCCGGTGATGCCGGCCGCGGCGGCCGCGTCCTCGCCGCCGACGGTGGTCAGCACCACGCCGTCCGCGGCGGTCGCGATGGCGAACAGCCGGGCGCGGTCGGCCCGGGCCAGCCCGGCCTCGGACAGCCGGACGTGCACGGCCTCGGCCAGCAGCGGGTGCGGGCCCAGCGGGTCGGTGACGGGCGCGCCGTACTCGGCGGCGAGCGCGTGAAGCTCGGTCAGGAAGGTGTGCGGGCCGGGCACCAGCGGCACCAGGACGGGCATCGGCAGCCCGGCCTCGGCGGCCAGGGCCAGCAGCTCGGCCACGGTGCGGTCCTCGCCGTCCGCGCCCTCGGTGCCGTCACCCGGGAGGTAGCCGACCGCGGTCTGGACGCCGTTCTGCTCCGTACGGACGATCGAGAGCAGTTCCTCGACGACCGAGCGGGACTCGGGCCCGGCGGTCGCGGGCACGGCGAGCACCAGGGCCGGGGCGCCGGCCGGGATCTCGGGGCGCTCGGGACGACGATGGCGCCCCCGCGCACGGGAGCCTGGAGTGCGGACGGGCAGTGGCGCGCCCGGGATGGCTGCGGTGCTCATGCCGGAGATCGTAGGACATCTGCCCGTCAGGCTTGCAGTCGGCTGCCGTGCGGGATTCACGCGAGCGGGGTGCGGGCCCGGTGCGTCCTCGACGCCGGTCCGGGCGCTTTGCCTACAATCCGGACATTCTTCGCCCAACCCCCGCGCAGTCGCCCGTGGTTGCCTCGACGTGATCCGAGGGGCGGGCGTTGCACCCGGGGCGCGTGAGATGTCTCACAGCACGAGGGTGGTTTGACTGAGGGTCACGGGCGTGCGACTCCCGGCATTCGAAGATCAACATTCGGCGGGGAGGTGCTCACGGCCGGTTATCGCGAATCCGGCGATTCCATCGGCTATGTCCGTTTACGTACCGTCAGGAGAAGGGTCCGTGAAGAGTTGGCGCCTGCGGATAAAAGGCCTCGTGCACCTGCAATGTCTCGTGCTGATGCACGTGCACTGCGGCTATCATCGCGTCAAGTGAGGCGTTGTGCCGGACCGGTACGGGGCCGGTCCGTTCGTTTCGGCGGTGCCGGGGGCGCCGCGCTGGACGACAACTCCGGAGCTCTTCGGGAGACTTCTATGCACGACTCGCAGGACACACACGGTTCGTACGACACCTACAACGGGATGGCCGCCGCCGATCTCCAGGGGGTGGTCTGGCAGAAGAGCCTGCACAGCAACTCCCAGGGCAACTGCGTCGAGTTCGCGGCCCTGCCGGGCGGCGACGTGGCGATGCGCAACTCGCGCTTCCCGGACGGACCGGCCCTCATCTACACCCGGGCCGAGATCGCCGCCCTGCTGCTGGGGGCGAAGGACGGGGAGTTCGACCACCTGGCGGTCTGACCGGCCGCCGTGCTCCACCATCGGGGGGCCGTCGTGGGTGCCGACACCACGACGGCCTTTGTCTTTGCCTGCTCCGGATGCCCCTGCTCCGGATGCCCCTTCTCCGGAGGGCCGCCTCTCCGGACGACCGCTTCTCCGGAGGCCTCGTCCGGCGGCGTCCCGCGGAGCCGTGCGGCCGTCCTCTCATGCTTCGACGGCGCCGGAAGGTCTCGGCCGGGCCTGGTGGAAGGGCCCGGGGTGTGGTCCTCCCGGGGTTCCCGCGACCGGCCACACGCCGTCAGGCGCAGGGGCCGTCCCGGGCGGCAGGGTCCGGCCCGGGTGGCAGGGTCCGGCCCGCCCGCGCGACCCGTTCTAGGCCGAGCGCCGATGCCGTCCGCCGACCTCGACGGGCCCGTCGAGCGGTGAGCGGCCGCCGAGTCCGGGGTGTCCGTCCAGCGGGGAGCCGCCGACCGATTCCGCCTCGAACATCGCCCAGACCACCTTGCCGCTGCCCAGCGGGTGCCAGCCCCAGGAGCGGCTGAACGACTCCACCAGGTGCAGCCCGCGGCCCGACTCGGCGACGAAGTCGGCCTCCCGGGCGACCGGGCCGGTGCTGCTCGGATCGCTCACCGCGCAGACCACCTGGGGTGCGCGGTGCACGAGGCTTATTCGGATCGGGAGCCGGCCGTCCGGGGTCGGCTGTATGGGAAAGTCGTACTCGCCCTGGGCGCCGCCCGACGGGTCGGGCCGTGCGCCGATCGCATGCCGGAGCGCGTTGGTCACGAGTTCCGAGGCCACCAGCGCGACGTCGTCGAACAGCTCCGTCAGGCCCCAGCGCTGGAGCGTGGTCCGAGCGAAGTCGCGCGCGGTTCTGACGGCTTCGAAGCGAGGAGCGAGCGTGCAGGTGACCACAAGGGGGTCAACCGCCAAGGCCGTACCGGTGCTCATGAAGAGCTCCTCCCATAAGGGGGCGGACACGGCTGGACCCGCCGGGGTCATGCCGGTCACCTCCGACTCGCTCGGCCGCTCGGCCGCCCCCTCGACCAGGCGCGCGCGCACTCGAACGCCCGATGACGCGGGGGACGCCGTCGGGTCGGTGCACGGAGTCGCGCGTGGGGTCGACGCGGAGCCCGCGGGATTGCCAGGGATGTGCAGGTGCACGTGCACCATGGTGGTGTGCGCTCACTGCAGATGCAAGAGTCGATTCACGTGCAGTCGCACTATTGGCATATGCAAGCGCCGAATGCACGTGCATCCTGGTGTGTGGAGCGTAGAACTGATAGGAACATCCGTCAGTATCGGCACCGTGAGCGCTCAACTGATGGCAGACTGTGCGCTGTTTGCCCTAGGTGGAGGTTTCGACCGCATGACCACAGTTCAGCCGGGCGGCGGCTCGATGGTCCGCCGGATCCTCCTCGGCTCGCAGCTGCGCCGCCTGCGCGAGGCGCGCGGCATCACCCGCGAGGACGCGGGCTACGCGATCCGGGCCTCCGAGTCCAAGATCAGCCGCATGGAACTCGGCCGCGTCAGCTTCAAGGAGCGCGACGTCGCCGACCTGCTCAGTCTGTACGGCGTGGACGACGGCATCGAGCGGGAAGCCCTGCTCGGCCTCGTCCGCGAGGCCAACAAGTCCGGCTGGTGGCACAGCTTCAACGACGTGCTGCCGGGCTGGTTCCAGACCTACGTCGGCCTGGAGGAGGCCGCCCAGCTGATCCGCACCTACGAGGTGCAGTTCATCCCCGGGCTGCTTCAGTCCGAGGAGTACGCACGGGCGGTTTTCGGCCAGAGTCGGCCGGTCATCAGCGAGGAGGAGGTCGAACGGCGGGTCAGTCTCCGGCTGCGCCGCCAGAAGCTGCTGGCCGAGGGCGCCAGCCCGCGCCTGTGGGCGGTCATCGACGAGGCCGCGCTGCGCCGGCCGGTCGGCGGGCCCAAGGTGATGCGTGGTCAGGTGCAGTACCTGATCGACGTCGCCGAGCAGGCCAACGTGGTGATCCAGGTCATGCCGTTCCGGTTCGGCGCGCACGCGGGCGAGTCCGGGGCGTTCACGATCCTGCGCTTCCCGGAGCAGGACCTCGCGGACGTGGTCTACCTGGAGCAGCTCACCAGCGCGCTCTACCTGGACAAGCGCGACGACGTCGACGCCTACATCCAGGTCATGGAACGGCTCTGCGTGGACAGTCTCACGCCGGAGCGCACGATCGACCTGCTCGCCTCGATCCTGAAGGAACGCTGAGTCGCTGCCGTCCGGGGCCTGTGAACCCCCTCTCTCACGAGGCCCCCCGGCAGTCGGTCGCCAGGCCGCCCACCCGCGGTCAGCCGCGGGCCGGCGGCCGTTCGCGTTCCGGCGGCGACGGCTGCGGCGGGCGGCCCAGCTCCCAGGGCAGGTCGTAGCGGCGGAAGAGGTCGGCCCGGATCGGTGCCAGCGGGATCTCGGCGCCCGGCAGCAGCACCCCGATGCAACCGCCCATCAGCGCGCTGCGCAGCACTGCGTGCTCGGCGACCGGGTCGGGTGCGCCCCAGTCCCGCAGCAGTCCCTGGAGGATCGCGCCGAGCTGTTGCTGCTCGGGGTCCTGGACGAAGGCGCCGGTGTCCGGGTCGAGGATCAGTGCCAGGTGGGAGCGCATCACCCGGGGGTGGTCCAACGCCAGTTCGAGCACGGCGTCGATCGCCCGGGCCAGCCGGGCGTCGGGGGAGGAGTCGGGGGCCAGTTCCGCCAGCGCGCCGGCCAGCGACTGGTGCATCATCCGGTGCGTCGCGGACTGCATCAGCAGCCGTTTCCCGTCGAAGTAGTACGAGAGCAGCCCGCGGGCGAGGCCGGCCCGCTCGGCGATGTCGGTCAGTGTGGTGCCCGCGTAGCCGCGCTGATCGACCAGCTCGACGGTGGCCCGCATGATGCGGCGGCGGGAGCGCTGCCGCATCTCCTCATTGACCGAATCCCCGCGAGGTGCCATCGTGTCTGCTCCGAACGTTCATTGGTTTCGAGCCAATATACTTGCGGAGCCGAAAGCCGCACCGAGGAACCGTGCCCCGAGGGACATGGTCCGGGCGGCCGCCACGAAGACGGCCGGCTCCACCGACACGGGGGTTTGGTGGAGCCGGCTCCATGGCCCCGCGGCCCGGATGCCGACCGCGCGGGGCCGGGGGTCAGCGCCTGGTCAGGACTTCGGCCCGGGCCTCGGTCGACCCGACCGGTGCACCTATGGGGTCAGGTGAGGTCGCGGGGTTCGGCACGGTCACGGGAGTCGACGCGCGGTGCCGGTCGACCACGGCGCCCACCGCCGCGACCGCCAGGCCGAGGAGCGCGACCGCCGTGACGAACAGCAGCGCCGGCCGGTAGCCGTCCAGCTGGGCCTGCGGGCTGTCGCCGCCCGCGCTGCCGGCCGCGATCATCGCCGTCGCTCCGGCCAGCACCACTGCGGTGCCGACCTGGATGGCGGTGTTCACCAGGCCCGAGGCCAGGCCCTGCTCCTCGTCGGCCACGCCGGCGGTGGCGGCGATGTTCACCGAGGGGAAGGCGAACGCGAAGCCCACGCCGAGCAGCAGCATCGAGGGCAGCACCAGACCCGGGTACGAGCTGTGCTCGTCCAGCCGCAGGAACAGCGCGAACGCGGCGACCAGTGAGAACACGCCGATCGGCAGCAGCCGCCCGGTGCCGAAGCGGTCCACGATCGGGCCCATGAAGGGGGCCGAGAGCGCGATGATGGCCCCGGCGGGGAGCAGCCCGAGGGCCATCTCCAGGGCCGACCAGCCGAGCAGGTGCTGGAGGTAGAGGGTGACCACGAACTGGAACCCGCCGTACGCGCCGGCCATCGCGAAGGCGACCACGTTGGCCCGGGCGATCGAGCCGTTGCGGAAGATGCCGAGCCGGACCAGCGGGTGCGCGGTGCGGCTCTCCACCCGGAGGAAGGCGGCGGCCAGCGCGGCGACGACGAGCAGCGAGCCGAGGGTGCGCGGGCTCAGCCAGCCGGCGCCCTGGGCCTCGGTGACGGTGAACACCAGCAGCAGAACGGTCGCGGTGCCGGTGATCGCGCCCAGCGCGTCGTAGCCGCCCTTGGCGCGCTCCTCGACCGGCCGGGGGAGCAGCCGGACGGCGAAGAGCAGGGCGAGCAGCGCGACCGGGACGGGCATCAGGAAGGTCCAGCGCCAGCCGACCGAGGTGAGCAGGCCGCTGAGCACCAGTCCGAGCGAGAAGCCGCTGGCGCCGCAGGTGGTGTAGATCGACAGCGCGCGGTTGCGGGCCGGGCCCTCCGCGAAGGTCGTGGTGATGATCGACAGGCCGGCCGGGGCGGTGAAGGCGGCGCTGACGCCCTTGAGGAAGCGGGCCGCGATCAGCAGGCCGCCGTCGTCGACCAGGCCGCCGACCAGTGAGGCGGCGGCGAACACGCCCAGGGCCACCAGGAACACCCGGCGGCGGCCGAGCAGGTCGGCGGCGCGGCCGCCGAGCAGCAGCAGGCCGCCGTAGCCGAGCACGTAGCCGGAGACCACCCACTGCAGGGTGGAGGTGGACAGGTGCAGGTCGGCGCCGATGGACGGCAGGGCGACGCCGACCATGGAGACGTCCAGGGCGTCCAGGAACATGGCGGCGCAGAGCACGATCAGGGTGCCCCAGAGGCGGGGAGTCCAGTGCGGCCCGCTGGTTGACGGGGCGTCGGGTGGCGTGACGGTCGCGGTGGTCATGGGGAGGACAGTACATGCACATGCATTGAATGCAGAAGAATTAAATGTAGCTGCAACAATTGCCTGTGCATGTTAAGGTGGAGGGGTGGCTGAACTCGACTCCCCGGCGGAGGCCGGTCTCGTCGCGCGGTGGCGCGAGCTGCTGGCCCGGCAGGCCGCGACGGCCTGCGCGCTCGACCGCGAGCTGGGCGACCGGTACGGGCTGGGCATGAGCGAGTTCGAGGTGCTGGAGCGCCTCGTCGAGGAGTGCGGCGGCGGCAGGCCCGCGGTGCGGGTGAGCGAACTGGCCCACACCGTCCACCTGAGCCAGAGCGCGCTCTCCCGGCTGATCGCCCGCCTGGAGAAGGCCGGGCTGGTCACCAGGGCGATGTGCGAACGCGACCGGCGAGGTGTTCTGCTCACCCTCACGGAGGCCGGCCGGGAGCGCTACGAGCAGGCCAGGGTGCTCCACCGCCAGGTGCTGGAGCAGACCCTCGGTGACGGACGCGGCCCGTCCTGCGCACCGCCCTCCATCGACTGACGGCCCGTCAGAAGCGCTTCGCCGGGACGGAGGCGGCTCCGCGGTGGCGCTCGGCGCCTCAGAGCAGTGAGTGAAGTCCCGGCGCCGCGGCCAGCAGGAGGACCACGGCGGGCGCGGCGAGTGCCGCCAGGGTCAGCCGCAGCCGGTGCGGGACGGAGAGCCGCGGACGGCCCGCGAGCAGCCGGTCCACGCGCTTCGGGGACTGTGCCAGGCCGGGCGGGCAGGAGCCGAACACCCCGCGTTCCAGGTTGAGTTCGGCCAGTGCGAGGGCGGTGGTGTGCCGGCCGTGCCGGCGGGCGGCCCGGTCGTCGGCGGCCAGCTCGACCAGCTCCGCGACCTGGTCCCGGAAGGCCCTGAACACACCGACCCCGGGGAATCCGGAGGCGAGCGCCTGGGCGAACTGCTGGAGCCAGTGGTGTCGCGCCCGGACGTGGCCCCGCTCATGGCTCAGCACCGCCGCCAGCTCCCGGTCGGTCAGCTGCTGGAGGGCGCCGGTGGTGACCACCAGCCGGGAGTCCGGCCCGGGCAGCGACCACGCCTCCGGGCGGACGTTCTCCAGCACCACCAGCCGCTCCCGGCGGCTCCGCGCGGTCTCGATGGTGCCCGGCAACTCCGGGGAACGGGTCGACAGTTGGGCGTGCCGGCGATCGCGCAGCGCCTTGGCGGTGCGGACCTCCCGGGTGAGCGCCAGCACCGTCTGAACCCCGCCCGCGGCCAGCACCGCCGCGCACAGCCGACCCCAGCCCTCGCCGTCCTGGAGGGCGTACGCGGCTTCCACTCCGTGTGGTGCGCCCGCGAACACCAGCGCGCGCAGTTCCGGCAGGGCGGCGGAGGCGGCCAGAAGCAGGCCCAGCGCGCAGCAGAGCAGCACGGCCACCACCAGGCACTGCCACACCAGCAGGGCCAGCACCGGTTCGCGCTCCGCCCAGCGGGCCCGGGACAACAGCCGGGGAGCGACGGTCGAGAGCAGCAGGCCGAGCAGCAGCAGGCCGATCAGGGCAGGCATCGATGGGCTCCCCGAGTACGCACGGAACGCGACAACGCGCTCCCTGCCAACCTATGCGCTGGCGACGCCCGGTGGAACGGCTTTCGACCGGCCAGTGACCAACGCCACGCCCGCGCGGGGGCCTTGGGGTGCCGGTGCCGGTGCCGGTGCCGGTGCCGGTGCCCGGGCGGCGGGCGGGGCGGCGGGTCTGGTGCGCGGTCGTCACATGGTCAGGAGCATGGCGAACATGCCGATCCCCATGGTGAGCCGACAGGCCTGCGGCAGTCCGGCGGTGCCGACCGCGAGGGTGCCCGCCGGAGTGCGCAGCAACCGGCTTCCGGTCCAGATCGTGTAGCCGCCGAAGTAGAGGAGGAGCGCGCCGGTCAGCACCGGAAGGCCCAGGACGGCGGCGTGCCGGTGGCCGTGGCCGGAGGCGGTCGCCATCGCGAGGCCCATGTACGTCATGGCGAGCGCGCCGACCGCGTGGTGCAGCCGGTGCGCCCGGCCGGCCGGGGCGTGGGCGGCGGCGAGCAGGAACGCGGCGGCGGGGAGGCCGAAGAGTCCGGCCCAGACGGTGGCGGGGACGGTGGTGCCGGTGACGGCCATCGCGGCCATACCGAGCCCCATCAGGGCCTCGGCGGCGTCGGACTCCCGGGCGAGCGGTCGGTGCGTGCCGCCCGGGGCACAGGGGGAGTGGCGCAGCCGGGTCAGGCAGGAGGTGCCGGCCCCGGCGGCGAGGAAGGCGAGGAGCCAGTTGACCAGGGTGGGTCCGTGCAACGGCGGCCTCCCGGGGCGGTGGGCGACGGGGGCGGCGAACAGGCGACAGCGGACGGATGGCAGCTGACAGACGGCGACGAACAGCGTTCAGCGAACAGATGATGAAATCTGTCCGCTGTCATCTGTCACTGGTCAACTGTCATCCGTCGTCCATCAGCTGTCGACTGTTCGCCAACCCCCGTGCGCGGCGACGGACATCCGGTCCACGATCACCGCACCCGGCAGCGCGCGACCAGAGCGCGTACGGGGGCGCACGGTGGTGCCCACCGTTGCGAAAGCCCCGGCCGCACACCTGCCGCGCACCCGGCCGCACCCCGAGGCCGGCCTCCGGCGAGGGGCGCTCAGCCCTGGAGCCGCCCCGAGGCGACCACCCGGCTGAGGAACCGCCGGGTCCGCTCCTCCTGCGGATCGCCGAACACCTGCTCCGGCGGCCCCTGTTCGAGCACCACCCCGCCGTCCAGGAAACAGACCTGGTCGGCGACCTCGCGGGCGAACCCCATCTCGTGGGTGGAGAGGACCATCGTCATCCCCTGTTCCTTGAGGTCCCGCACCACCGACAGCACCTCGCCGACCAGCACCGGGTCGAGTGCCGCGGTGATCTCGTCCAGGAGCAGCAGCCGTGGCCCGGTGGCCAGCGCGCGCACGATGGCGACGCGCTGCTGCTGCCCGCCCGAGAGCCGGTCCGGGTACTCCTTGGCCTTGGCCGCCAGGCCGAGCCGGTCGAGCAGTTCCAGCGCCCGCGTCTGCGCCTCGGCCCGGGCGACCCGGTGCACCCGGCGCGGCGCGAGCGTGATGTTCTCCAGCACCGTCAGATGGGGGAACAGGTTGTACGACTGGAACACCACGCCGATCCGGCGCCGTACGGCGTCCTCGTCCGCGCGCGGATCGGTGATCTCCTCGCCGTCCAGGAAGATCGCCCCGTCGTCGATCCCCTCCAACAGGTTGACGCAGCGCATCAGCGTGGACTTGCCGGAGCCGGACGCCCCGATCAGCGCCGTCACCGAGTGCTCGGCCACGGTGATGTCCACGTCGCGCAGCACCACCTGGCCGCCGAAGGTCTTGCGCACCGACTCCAGTCGGAGCACCTCGCGCGACGTCACACCGCACCTCCCTGCGTCTGACGGCGGTTCATCCGGGCGGTCAGCCAGTCGGCGAACCGGGTCAGCGGAATGGTCAGCACGATGAACACCAGCCCCGCCACCAGGTACGGCGTGAAGTTGAACGACCGGGCCGCGATGATCTTCGCCGCGTACACCGCGTCGATCGCGCCGCCGATCGAGACCAGCCCGGTGTCCTTCTGGAGGCTCACCAGGTTGTTGAGCAGCGGCGGCACCACTCGCCGGACGGCCTGCGGCAGCACCACGTACCGCATCGCCTGCGCGTTGGTCAGCCCCAGCGACCGGGCCGCGGCCCGCTGGCTCGGGTGCACCGACTCGATGCCGGAGCGGAACACCTCCGACACGTACGCCGAGTACGTCAGCACCAGCGCCGCACCGCCCAGCAGCAGCGGATCGGTGGTCACCCCGGTCAGCCGCAGCGCCGGCACCCCGGTGATCATCACCAGCAGGCAGATGATCATCGGCAGCCCGAGGAAGAAGTCCACGTACGCGGTGGCCAGCAGCCGCACGGGCAGGAAGACCGGCCCGCGCAGCGTCCGCAGCACCGCCAGCAGCAGCCCGAACAGCAGGATCAGCGCCCCGCAGCCGAGCATCAGCTCCAGGTTCAGCCGCAGCCCCCGCAACACCTCGGGCAGCGCCTGGCGGGCGTAGTCGAGGTTGAAGAAGGTCCGCCGGGTCACCTCCCAGCCGGGGGAGTTGACGACCAGCAGGTACAGCACCACGGCCGTCACCAGGGTCGACGCGGTGGCGATCAGCGCCGAGCGGCGGGCCCGGGAACGCCGGTACGCCTCGTGCGCCAGCCGGCGCTCGGACGGGCGGTAGCCGTCCTCGGCAGCCAGCGCCTTGGCGAGCTCCACCGATCCCGCGCCGCCCGATCCCGCGCCGCTCGATCCCGCTCCGCCAGCCGCCTCCCCGCTCAGTTCGGGGCCCAGATCAGCGCTCACTTCAGCACCGGTGCCGAGACGGCGTCGGAGAGCCACTGCTTCTCCAGCTTCGCCAGCGTGCCGTCGGCACGCAGCGCGTCCACCGCCTGCGAGACGCAGCCGGTCAGCTTGGAGCCCTTGTCCAGCACCAGGCCGAACTGCTCGGCCTTCGCGGCCGCCTCGAACTGGCCGACCACCTGGGCCTCGGGCACCTCGGCGCCGGTGATGTAGAAGGCCGTCGGCAGGTCCACCACGAGGGCCTCGATCTGGCCGTTCTTGAGCGCGGCCTTGGCCAGGTCGTTGGAGTCGAAGACGGCCGGCTGGATGCTCGGCTTGATGGTGTCGGTGATGGTGTCCAGGCTCGTGGTGCCGACCTGCGCGCCGAGCTTGGTGCCCTTGAGGTCGGCGATGCTCTTCGCGCCCGCCGCCTTGGAGTTCTTCAGCGCGATGACGGTCTGGCGCACGTCGTAGTAGCCGGAGGAGAAGTCCACCGCCTGCTTGCGCTCGTCGCTGACGGACACCTGGTTGATGTCGAAGTCGAAGTCCTTGGCGCCCGGCGCGGTCGCCTTGTTGAACGGCGCGACCACCCAGCTGACCTTCTCCTTCGGGTAGCCGAGCTTCTCGGCGACCGCGTAGGCCACGGCGGACTCGAAGCCCTTGCCGTTCTCCGGCTTGTCCTCGGAGAACCACGGGTCGTACGCGGGCTTGTCGGTGCCGACGGTCAGTGTCCCGGCGGTGCGCGTCGCCAGCGCCCCCGGCGCGCAGCCCGCCGCGGACCCGGCCGCGCCCGAGGCGCCGGAGGCGGCGTCGGACTTCGAGTCCTGCGGCGCGCAGGCGGTCAGCACGGCCGCGGCGGCGACCAGCGCGGCGATGGGCAGTACGGCGGACGGCTTGCGGAGGGTCATGACGGGGCTCCAGGGAAGGACCGGCGGGACGGGAACGAGGAGGGCACGGGAGGGCGCGACGGGCGGCCCGCATCCCGGCGGGTCACTTCCCCCGGTGGCGGCGCCGGAACACGCGCGGCATGGTCGGCGTACGGGCCCGCGTCCGCGGCGCCCCCCGAGCCGGACCGGCAGCGGCCGGGTCGGCGGCAAACCGGTCAACAACAGCGGCGACAGCGGCAGCGCGGGCCGCGCGCGCGACGGCGACGGCAGACGTGCCGGCCGAGGACGTGCCGACGGGAGGGCGCCCGGAAGGGGCCGTCGTGGCGTTCGGCCACCGTGATCACCGCCGGGAGCATGCCGGGAGGTTCGCATCAGAACGGCGCATCTGTCCAGAACATCCAGATCTCCGTCCACATGCCGGACAACCCGCTTCCCGCCGAAGGTTTCGACGCCGGAGCGGCAGCGCGCCGGAGTTTTGTCGGTCCTGACCCCCTTGAACAGGAGAACCTTTCGTACTTATGGTGTGCTCGTTGAAATAACTCCTGTCGAAGTGAGTCCACGATGCAGAATCTTTCGCCAAGGCTCGCTGTGGCGGCCGACGCCCCGGTCTCGACCCTCGCCGGCCACTCGGCCTGGCTGCGCCTGAAGGAGGCCGTCGAGACGCTGCGCCCGCTCCAGTCGAAGGACGGCTCGATCGACCTGTCCGCCGTCCAGCGGCACACGGTCGACCCGCTGGTCGCCACCGTCCGCGCCGCCGTCGAGGAGCTCGCCCCGAACTTCCCGCACGACGCCGCCTACCTCGCCGCCGTCGACACGGACCTCGCCAAGTGGGCCGACACCGGCTACCGCGAGCCCGACTTCCTGGACTCGCTGCTCGCCTTCCACCCCGCGGACCAGCGCGAGGACGGGCTCGAGCACCTGGTCGTCTTCCCGATGTACACCCAGAACGGCAACCCGAACCGCAACCTGGAAGCCGTCCTGCTGCAGGTCGTGTGGCCCGACTGGCTGGCCGAGCTGGAGCGCACCCGCTTCGACAACCCGATGTTCGTGCCGATCACCTTCACGGACTTCACCGCCGGCTACGACACCAACTCCGCCGTGCTCTTCCCCGAGACGGTCGCCGTGCGCAAGGCGCCGGAACGTTTCACCTGGGGCGGCATCTTCTGCGACCGCGAGGCGGCCCGCTTCCGCGCCGTCACCACCAGCGCCGTCCAGCAGCTCGGCCTGGAGATCCCGGCCGACGCCGAGGGCCTGCTCGAGGACCAGCAGCGCGCGCAGGAGACCTTCGTCCTGTGGGACCTCATCCACGACCGCACCCACAGCCACGGCGACCTGCCGTTCGACCCCTTCATGATCAAGCAGCGCAGCCCGTTCTGGATGTACGGCCTGGAGGAGCTCCGCTGCGACCTCACCACCTTCAAGGAGGCGGTGCAGCTGGAGGCCGAGGGCAACCCGCACGCCCGCGACGTCCAGTACGCGGTCCTCTTCGACCGCCTGTTCCGCTTCCCGGTCTCCGGCGACCGGGTGCGCAACTACGACGGCATGGGCGGCCAGCTGCTCTTCGCCTACCTGCACAAGCACGACGCGCTGCGCTGGCGTGACAACCGCCTCAGCATCGACTGGGAGCGCGCCCCGCAGGTCACCAACGCGCTCTGCGCCGAGATCGAGACCCTCTACCGCGACGGCATCGACCGGCCGAAGTCGGCCCACTGGATCGCCGCCTACGAGCTGGTCTCCCGCTACCTCACCCCGCACCCGGCCTCCACCTGGGCGAAGGGCACCGAGGCCCTGCCGCTCGACATCACCGACGGCAAGGCCCTCAACAAGGCCCTGTGCGACGCCGTGCTCCCGGACGAGTTCCCGCTGAGCATGTTCTACGAGGCCCTCAACAAGAAGCTGAGCGGCGTCATCGCCGCCACCGCCGGCATCACCGGCGCCGGGATCCAGGGAGCCGCCGCGTGACCACCTCCACCAACGCCCCGCTGGCCGGCAAGGTCATCGCCGTCGCCGGAGCCAGCGGCCCGGCCGGCCGCGCCGTGCTGCGCCGCCTCACCGCCGACGGCGCCACCGTGATCGGCGCCGACATCGACCCCCAGCGGCTGGAGTCCGCCCTGGACGCCACCCGGGTGGCCGTCCGCGGAGCCAAGGTCAGCGGCCAGGTGATCGACCTGCTCGACCCGCAGGAGGTCCACGACTGGGCCGACCACCTGGAGTCCGAGCACGGCCACGTCGACGGCCTGTTCCACCTGGTCGGCGGCTGGCGCGGCAGCAAGACCTTCTTCGACACCCGGCTGGACGACTGGGACTTCCTGCACGACACCGTCGTGCGCACCCTCCAGCACACCTCGCTGGCCTTCCAGCCCGCGCTGGTCCGCAGCACCGCCGGCCGCTACGCCATGATCTCCGCCTCGGCCGCGCACAAGCCCACCGCCGGCGGCGCCGCCTACGCGGCCGCCAAGGCCGCCACCGAGGCGTGGACCCTCGCCATGGCCGACTCCTTCAAGAAGGAGACCACCGCCCCCGACGGCGAGCCCACCGCGGCGGCTGCGATCCTGGTCATCAAGGCGCTGGTCAGCCCCGAGATGCGGGCCGAGAAGCCGGAGGCGAAGTTCGCCGGCTTCACCGACACCGCCGACCTCGCCGGACACCTCGCGGGCCTCTGGGACCGCCCCGCAGCAGAACTGAACGGACAGCACCTGTGGTTGACCCCACGATGACCGACCCCACCCGTACGGACGCGGTACGGCGGCACGACCCCGCCGTCCGCGGCTTCGCCAGCGACAACTACGCCGGGGTGCACCCGGAGATCCTCGCGGCGATCGCCCTCGCCAACGGCGGCCACCAGGTCGCCTACGGCGAGGACGACTACACGGAGCACCTCCAGGAGGTCTTCCGCCGCCACTTCGGCGAGAAGGCCGAGGCCTACCCCGTCTTCAACGGCACCGGTGCCAACGTGGTCGCCCTCCAGTCGCTGCTCCCGCGCTGGGGCGCGGTGGTCTGCGCCGAGACCGCCCACATCCACGTGGACGAGGGCGGCGCGCCGGAGAAGATGGGCGGCATCAAGCTGCTCACCGTCCCCACCCCGGACGGCAAGCTCACCCCCGAGCTGCTCGACCAGCAGGCCTGGGGCTTCGGTGACGAGCACCGCGCGCAGCCGCTCGCGGTCTCCATCACCCAGAGCACCGAGCTCGGCACCCTCTACACCGCCGACGAGATCCGCGCGATCACCGAGCACGCCCACCAGCTGGGCATGCTCGTCCACGTGGACGGCTCCCGCCTGGCCAACGCCGCCGCCTCGCTCGACCTGCCGCTGCGCGCCTTCACCACGGACGTGGGCGTCGACGTGCTCTCCTTCGGCGGGACGAAGAACGGCCTGCTGTTCGGCGAGGTCGTGGTGGTGCTCAACCCGGAGCGGGTGCGCAACATCAAGTACCTGCGCAAGACCTCGATGCAGCTCGCCTCGAAGATGCGCTTCGTCTCCGTCCAGTTCGAGGCGCTGCTCTCCGGCGACCTCTACCTCCGCAACGCCGGCCACGCCAACGCGATGGCCCGCCGCCTGGAGGCCGCGGTCCGGAAGATCGACGGCGTCGAGGTCGTCCGCCCGGTCCAGGCGAACGCGGTGTACGCGATCCTCCCGCGCGAGGTGAGCGAGCGGCTCCAGAAGCGCTACCGCTTCTACTTCTGGAACGAGCACACCGGCGAGGTCCGCTGGATGTGCGCCTTCGACACCACGGAGGCCGACATCGACGCCTTCGCGGCGGCCATCGTCGAGGAGATGGGCCGCGCCTGACGGCGCTCGGACGACGGATCGTCCCGTCCCGCGACAGCGGGGCGGGACGATTTGCATGTGGCGGGCCGGTCCCCGTACAGTTCCGGAGTCGCCGCGGGAGACCGGGGCGGCAAAGCGGAAAGCGAATCCGATGAATGAAACTCCGGAAAACGGAGCGGAAAGCATCTGATAAGCTGGAAACACGAAAGAACGAAGCCCGGAGGGTCCGCTGGAAGGCGGTCCGAAGGAAGCGTCCGTTCCTTGAGAACTCAACAGCGTGCCAAA
>NZ_JBIWFT010000070.1:0-16491 GCF_044763205.1 Kitasatospora sp. NPDC096204 | reverse complement strand
TTCTGGCAGTCCCACCACTGGTACTAAGCCGACCCGTCGGCTTCCCCCACACCCCGGGGGCCGGACAGGGACCACCGGAGTGACCCACGAGGGCCTGTGCCCGCGCGAGAGCGCGACCACAGGCCCTCGTGCCGTTTCCCGAACGTCCGGACAGCGTGGCGGCGCTGCGCATCGGTGACGACACCGTCCGCAAGGGCGGCCGGCCAACCTCGCGGCCGACCGGGGGCTCGACGGGCAGCCGGATCAGCCCGGAGAGGGCAGGGCCGAGGAGTGGTGGTTGAGGATCAGCCACCTGCCCCCACGCAGCTCGTAGACGAAGGTGTACCGGGCGTCGACCGTGGACTTGTCGCCGTTCTTGTCGGTCAGCGTGAACTGGTAGAGACCCGTGTCGACGGCGCTCGTGGCGTCCAGGACGGTGATGAACCGCTCCTGGATCTTTCCGACGGGCTTGCTCGCCAGGAACTTCGTGAAGTAGTCGACGATCCCGGCGCGACTGGTACGGATGTCGGAGACGGTCGGCAGCAACACGGCATCGGGAGCATAGAGGTCCGCGACACGGTTCGGGTCGCCGGTGGCCAGAGCCGCGTTCCACTTGTCGAACAGGGCGGCGATCTGTTGTTCGGTGGGGAGTTGGGTGGCACTCACCACGACGCTGCGCGTAGCGGGAGGCCGGGCGCCGCTTGCGGTCCCGTACGTCGCCCCCGTTCCCGTGAACAGAGCGGCGGCCGTGAGGGCGACCGCTGCACAGTACTTGCGTCTCATGAACGCCTCCTGTGTCGTCGGTGGTCCATCAGACGGACTCGCCCAGCGTCTCTCGGCGGAGCTGCCCATGCACCTCGAAGCGACGGGGGAGCGGCCACGCGTCGATCGACTTCTGCGATCCGCTCGTCTTCGGAGACGAGAAGGCCGAAGCCCGCCGTCGCTCTTCTGCCGTCACACGGCCATCTCCAGGACGTCCGGCGGCAGCCCGTGCGCCGTAGGCGGCCGCGCCGGAGGTGTTGTGGATCCGACGGAGCGTCAGGTTCGTCAAGCCCGGTAGGCGCTGCGCGCGTTCGCCGTGCACGCCCACCCCTCCCAGCCCGTCGCGAAGACACCGCATCGACAGCACGGCCGGCCCGCTCGTCGCGGACGCGCTGCAGTTCCTCGGCGGCGCCAGGGTCGTCCTGGCCACCACCTCGAACTCCGCCGCCATCACGGCGACCGTGGACGGGCTGTCCCACCGGGGCGAACTGGTGGTCATCGGCGCGGACACCGAGCCGTTGGGGATCGTCCCGGTCCAGCTGCTCATGCGCGCCCGGACCGTCCGCGGCCACCCGGCCGGCGGCGCGCGGGACATCCAGGACGCCATGGCGTTCAGCGCCCTACAGGGAGTTCGCCCGATGATCGAGACCGTGCCGCTCGACCGGGTCGGCGAGGCGTACCACAGGATGCTCCGCGGTGCCGCCCGCTTCCGCATGGTGCTCATCACCGGAACGGGGTGACGGGAGACCGTCAGGCCGCCCCGGGTCACAGGGCTTGGTTGACGCCTCTCCCAATCTCCCTTCGTGTGACCGACTGGTTACCCGGCGCTATGATGTTGATCATGTTCATTCTTGAGCTGACCTACATCGCGCCGCTCGAGCGCATCGAAGCGGCCCACCCCGAGCACGTCGCCTGGCTCGACTCGAACTACGAATCCGGCGTCTTCATCGCATCGGGCCCCAAGGACCCCCGCGATGGTGCGGTCATCGTGGCGGTCGGTGTCGACAGGACGCAGATCGAGGACATCACCAGGAGCGACCCGTACTCGGTGGCGGGGCTGGCCGAGTACACGGTCACGAACTTCCTCGCGATGAGGACTTCGCCGGCGCTGGAGGAGTACCGGCACCAACCGCCGCCGTCCCGGTAGTCGCTCGGCCCGTGCTCCCCGTGGCGGCAGCACCCGGGACAGGGGTGTGCGGGCTCGCTCCGATGGAGTCGATGAACCGGTCACCGCTCCCGGCGGACGGCGAGCAGGCGTGGCTGCCCCTGGTGATCAGTGCGATCGCCGGTGTGCTGTTCGTACTCCACGAGCGGCGCGCCACCGAGCCGGTTCTGGAGCCGTCGCTGTTCCACAGCGGCGCGTTCACCGTGGCCGCGCTGGCCAGCCTGACGCTGAACTTCATCGCCGCGGGGTTCAGCTTCGCCCTGGGGCAGTTCGGCAGTGTGATCCTCACGCTGTCCCCACGCGCGATCGGCCTGCTGTATCTGCCCGGCACGCTGCTGGTGGCGGGCGCCGTCGTCCTCGCCGGGCGCCTGATCGGGAGGTATACCCCCCGGCCGGTCCTCATCACCGGCATGCTGGTGCTGGTCGCGGGCGGGCTGCTGATGGCGGTCACCGCCGGGCCCACGATGGCGCTGTGGGTCCTGGTCCTGGCCACCTGGCTCACCAACCTGGGCTCACTGGTGGCCTCGGCCTCGGTGGCCGAGACCATCCTCTCCCACGCCCCGCCCGGTCGGTCCGGTGCCGTCGCCTCCGTCCAGCCGGCGTTCGGAATGACCGGCTACGCCCTCGGCCCCGCCGTCTACCTCCTGCTGTTCAACCTCTTCTTCCGACGGCAGTGGCTCAACGACGCCGATGCGCGCGGCCTGTCGGAGACCCAGGCCGCCCAGGCCGTGGACGCGACCCGAAGCGCGATGGCGCAGAGTCCGGCCACCGTCGGGTACGACCCGAACCTGCTCCGGCAGGCCGGGCTGGACCTCGGGCTGGACTTCACCGACGGCCTGCGGCTCACCATGCTGGTCACGAGCCTCCTGCCGGTCGCCCTGGCCGTGGCCGCGTACCTCCTGATGCCCCGCAGGGTCCGGCCCACCCCGTAGCAGCCGGCGGCTCGCTCACGGCGCGGACCCCGTCCGGTCCGTGGGGCCCCCGCCACGCGTCCGAGGACGGCCCGACCGGGCGGGCGGGCGGCGCGCCGACCGCCGCGGGAACCGTCGGCCGAAGCGGTGCGGGTCAAGGCCGCGCGAGGTGCCCTTCGCTGTTCGGGGACGACGCCGGCGCGGGTCAGCGGTGGCTGACGATGACGGACACACCCCACCCGATCGCGGCGAGGACCACCGCGAAGCACACCGCGGCGAGAGGTAGCCGATCGGTCCGGCGGTCGGAGACGAGGTTCACAACATCTCCTTGACCACCCGCCAGGGCGCCGAGGTCTCCGACACCCTCTGAGAGACGTAAAACGCCGGTTCCTCGCGTACTCCTCTCCATCACGCTTGCCGGACCCGCCCCATCTGGCAGTACTGGCCACGTCCCGGCTTTGTCAGGGCCGATCCCGCGCTCCCCAGCATCACCCGGATCGCGCTGCCCTCAGCTTCAACCCCACTGCTGCGACAGGGGATTGGTGCAGGTCTTCCACCTCCACTCGAACCAACAGCGCCTCACGGCGCAAACAGAAGTTGAGCCAGAGCCCGTTCTCGTGAACAGAGCCAGCTGTCACAACTCACGTATAAAGCCAGACGTGGCCTGCCGCTGGGGCTTCCCCCATCTGGGCCGCTTCAGCGCGGTGTAGCGCCAGACCTTCGGACGGTCGCCGTCCGAGACGCTGCGCCGAAGCTGCTGAGCGAGCAAGGGACCGGCCGGCCGGGTGGGTACGTGAGTACGCGCTCTCACCGCTCGGCTATCCACAAACGTGCAGTCCCTGGCGATCCAAAAGCGGATAGCCGTGTGATCAAGGCTGGGGGAGGCTCGTCCTGAATGCGGCCGGATGTAGTTCACCGGCCGTCTGCGCCAGCGCTCCTGAGTCTGGGCCGAGCGTTCAGACCATCCCGGAAAGGACATGATTGTTCGAGTTGAGCGTGCCCCAGTCGGCTTTCGGGTCCGCCGCAACTCGCGGGAGGTCGCCCGGACATCCGCCAACCGGGCTGACACGCCCCAACTTGTCGGTGCTGACCACCGTTCGGACGGTCTGGATCTGTCCGTCGAGCATGCCGAGCGCCAGGGGGTGAAGCACCCTGTCCTCCCTGGCGAATCATCATGAATCTGGAGAGCTTCTGTGAGTACCCTCCTGCCCACCCGGCGTCGCCTCTCCCTGGGCCTGGCCCTGGCAGCCGCGCTGACGGGCCTTGGCGCGCACACCGCCTCGGCCGCGTCCGCCGCGACCGCGCCGGCCCCGATACCCCTCACCTCCCCGGCCTGCCCGGCCAACCTGCAGCTGGGTGAGGCCGACGGCTGCGTCACCCAGCTCCAACTGGAGCTCAACCAGACCGGCGCAACCCTCACCGTGGACGGCCGGTTCGGATCGGCCACCGACACGGCCGTGCGCACCTTCCAGGCCTCGCACTCCTTGACCGTCGACGGCATCGTGGGCCCGGCCACCAAGTCGTCGCTCGACGCGGCGGCGGCCGCCGCCTCCGGCACCGTGGACCTGCGCACCCAGTGCGGCGACCTGCAGACCGGCGCCACCGGCGCGTGCGCCAGCACCCTGCAGACGATGCTCAACACCTTCAACGCGGGCCGCCTCACCGTCGACGGGCAGTTCGGCCCCGCCACCGACACCGCCGTACGCAACTTCGAGGCCGCCCACGCCCTGACCATCGACGGTATCGTCGGCACGGCCGTCAAGAACGCCCTCTACACCAGCACCCCCACCCCGCTGCCCAGCGGCCCCGTCTCCTCCACCAAGGTCCTGAACGCCGCGAAGTCCTACCTCGGTGTCCCGTACGTGTGGGGCGGCGGCCACTCCCTGCACGGTGAGGGCCCCGGCCCCTCGCTGGGCACGTGCGACCAATACACCGGCCCCCAGCCCTGCAAGGCCAACACCACCGCCGGCCTGGACTGTTCCGGCCTGGTGCGCGCGGCCTTCTGGTTCGGCGCCGGCATCGACCTCGCCAATGGCGGCGACACCACCGAGCAGACCCTGGACAGCCACCTCACCCCGATAGCCGAGTCCCAGCGCCAACCCGGCGACGTCGAGTACTTCGGCACGGGCGCCCACAACACCGTGCACGTCGTCCTTTACGCCGGCACCGACCCTGCCACCGGCACGGACATGATGTACGAGGCGAAGGAGACAAACACCAACGTCCACTACGTGACCCTTCGCACCGGCGGCTACTGGTACCACGTCTCGGCCTGACCGCCCGGGTGCCGCACGGGTGACGGCTGTTGTCACCCGCGCGACACCCGACACCACCCGCCCAGGGCAGCTTTCCGCTCCAGCACGCTGCCATCGTCGGCGTCATGGTGCGGTGGTTCGGTTTCGCCGGGCGCCCGCGCCCGGCGTACCTTCTTCAACTTGCGCGTCAGCGGCACTGAGGGGGACAGCATGCGACCCGAGTTCGTCACGGTCCCGGGCACCGGATCCGTGGCGCGCAGCGTCGCCGACCGCCTGGCCGACGCAGGCCTTACGACCAGCACCCCCCCGGCGGGACCCACGTGCTCGTGACCGCGTTCGCCGTCGCGGAGCCGAGTCTGTGGGTCCCGCCGGAGGATCTCGCCCGGGTGACACGGGTACGCGTGCCGGTCACCGGCGTGCGCGGCAGACTGGTGACCAGTCCGCCTGTCGACCCGGACCTTCGCAGCCGACAGGTGTGCGATGCCATCCTGAGGGGCGCCGACCTCGTCCTGCCCACGCAGACCCCCGAGTTCCCGATAGCCTCGCTCGACCTCGACCTCGACCTCGGCCTCACCGAGCCGCCCGCCCGGGTCTGTAAAAAGAACGGCTCTGTCCCGTCATCGGTGGGAGGGTGAGTCCGGCGTCGACGGCGGCGCGGTCGAGTTCGAGGCCGTTTGCGAAGGAGTGCAGCTGGGGAAGGTCGGCGGCACGGACTGTGATGATCCAGTCGGTGAGCTTGGCGGTCGTCGATGCCGACCACGCGCGGCACCCGCAGCGGCGGCAGAGCCTGGCGCATGAGCAGGCGTAGGGCACTCGAACGGGAGATCGCGCACGTCAGCGCGTGGGAGAGGCGGGCGCCCGCCAGGCCCGCTAACTCCTTGACCACCGTACCGAGCTGGTCGGCCAGGCGCCGGGTGCGGCGCTGATAGCGCTCCACGACGCCGGGAACCTGCTCGCGAAACGTCTGCCGCGGGCAGCCGAGCACACCAGGCGCCGCACCCGCACCGACGCCACGACCCACCGCCCGTCCACCGGGTCGCGCGTCCGCGCCGACACCCGGATGACCTCTCCCTCGTCCGTCACTCCCTCGATGAGGAGGGCAGACAGCCCCGAAAACACCACACTCACAAGCTCGTTGACATCGCGCACACCATGCCAACGACCGCCGTCACACTTCGCCACCACCGATGACGGGACAGAGCCGTTCACTGGACAGACCCGCCGAAGTCAGTAACGCCAGGTGCGCCGCGCGGGATGGCACGGCGCTGCTCTGGTCAAGCAAATGGTTCGGCGTAGGTCAGCCGGCTACCGGGTTTCGGCTTCGTGCTTGAGGTTGGTGAGCCAGTTGTGCAGGGAGTTGTCGAGGGCGGCTTGCAGGGCGACCCGGTTGGCGGTGACGGGTTCTCCGGTCCAGGATTCCTCGGTGTGGACGAGGACGCCGTCGCGGGTGGGGGTGAAGGTCCAGACGTGGACGGCGGTGATGCCCTGGGCCGGGCCGCCCCAGGCGAGGCGCTTGCCGGGCTCGACCTGCTTGACGGTGGAGGTGATGTCGAGGCCTTCGGTGCTCCAGCGGAACGTCGAGCCGGGGCGCAGTCGGCCGGGGGTGTCCTTGGTGACGGTCTCGACGTCGGGCTGCCAAGTGGGCCAGTTCTCGACATCGGTCTGGATGTTCCAGACGGTGCGCAGCGGGGCGTGGATGAGGATGTCGGCGCGGGTGATGACCGGGGCCTGTTCGTTGATCTGCACGTCGGTGCGGTGGACGGCCGCTGCGGCGGGTGTCGGGTCGGTGGTGAGGGCGGATGCGGCGGTGGGTGCGGTGAGGAGGAGGGTGAGGGCGAGGGCAGCGGTGGTGGCCGCAGCGGGTGCGCGCATGGCAGTGCTCTTTCCTTGAAGGGGTTGAAGGCCCTGGGGAGCGGTGGCGTCTCTGGGGTCGGCTGCTCGGGTGGGATCAGAGGTTGGTGTCGGGGATCCAGGAGCCGTGGATGCCGCCGGTGACGCGGCGCGGGAGGTGGACGGTGGCGACCCTGCCGAGGTCGGCGGCGTCCAGGACCAGGAGCTGGGAGGCGTCCTGCTTGAGGTCGGAGACGACGGTGAGCAGGTAGCCGTCGTCCTCGCGGGTGGCGCCGGTGGCGGGAACGAAGACCGCTTCGCTGGGCAGTCGGGCGTCGCCGGCCTGATGGATGCGGCGCTCGCCGGTGGTGCGGTCGTACTTGACGATGCCGTAGCCGCCGAAGCCCTGCTGGTCGGGGAAGGAGACGGCGTACTGGTAGCGGTGCTCGGCGCCGAGGAAGTCCTCGTTGAGGGTGGGGAACTCGACGGCGAGGTCGTCGATGACCTGTTCGTCGACCCGTCCCGTGGTCAGGTCGATGGTCCAGCGGCGATTGTAGGATCGGGTGTTGGGCTCGGTGCCGCGGCCGGGGGAGCCGACCCACCAGTTCCAGGAGAGCTGGAAGCCCTCGCGGTCGACGGTGGGGCCCTCCAGGACAATGCGGCCGTGGGCGTCCTCGTAGGCGTTGGCGGCGTGGAGCATGTTGCCGGGTTCGATCGGGAACCAGCGGATCTTGTCGGCGCCGTGCGGGCCGCGCGGCATGACGCCGATGCGGGCCGGCTGCGCGTCCTGCCAGGAGTAGGGGATGCCGGAGTGCTCGGCGGGGTCGAAGGTGACGGTGCCTTCGACGAAGACCACGTGGTGGCGGGTGAGCGCGAAGTCGTGCTTGAGGGAGGCGGTGGCGCCGGGGATCTCGGCGCTGTGGGTGATGTGCCCGTCCGCGTCGGCCGTGTAGTAGAGCAGGTAGGGCGGAAAGGGCGAGGAGCCGAAGAAGTGCAGTTCGCCGGTGACGGGGTCGCTCTTGGGGTGGGCGGTCATGGCGCTGCGCAGTTTGCCGTCGAAGTCATAGGGGCCGACGGTGTCGAGGTGGGGGGTGAGTTCGAAGGGGAAGTTGGCCTCGCACAGGGCCAGCAGGCGTCCGGCGTGCTCGATGACGTGGGTGCCTGCGGTGCTCGCCGTCATGTCGGGGCCGTGCTCGGTCAGGTAGGGGGCGCCGTCCAGGGCGGGGGTGCGTACCCAGCGGTTGCGGTACCACTCGGCGCGGCCCTCACGCAGCCGGATGCCGTGGACCATGCCGCTGCCCTTGAACCAGTGGGCGGGGGTGACGCCGGGCTTGGGGTTGTGGCTGTTGCGGATCAGGCGACCGGTCAGCTCGGGCGGCAAGGTGCCCTCGACGGTCAACTCGGTGGCGGTCAGTTCGTCGACGGCGGGGGTGTAGTGGCCCAGCAGGTAGGGCTTGTCGGTCATGATCGAGTCCTCGTGGTCCTCTGTGCGGCGATACCGCCGGAAGTGGTTTCAGGTGGTCAGGAACGCTTCTCGGAACGGTTCTTGAGGCAGGTGAGCCAGTCCTCCAGCGAGGTGCGCAGGGCGCGGCCGAGTTGGTCGGCGGCGGCGTCGACGGGGGCTCCGCTCCAGGACTCCTCGGTGTGGACGGTGACCCGGTCGCCGGTCTGCTCGAAGGTCCACACGTGGATTCCTTCGATGCCGTTCGCGGGACCGCCCCAGGCGATCCGGGCGCCGGGCACGAGTTCGTGGACGGTGGAGGTGATGTCCAGCCCATGGGTGCGCCAGGTGAAAGAGGCACCTTCGGCGAGCGGGCCCTCCAGGCGGGCCTGGTCGACGTCGGTGTTCCAGACGGGCCAGTCGTCGATGGTGGTGTGCAGGGACCAAACGGTCTCCAGCGGGGCGTCGATCTCGATGGACAGGCGGACGATGACGGGTGCGTTCTCGTCGATGGTGAGCACGGCTGTTCCTTTCGATGTGGGGTGTAAAGGGATGGGAAGGTGTGTCAGGTGGTCAGGGTCGGCCGGGAAAGGCGGGTTCCGGGGCGGGTGTGTGGTGCGGCCGGTCGGCGGTGGGTGTGCGGCGCACCAGCAGGGCAGCGAGCAGGGCGGTGCCGGCCAGGACGGCTGAGCCCAGGGCGAAGGCGGTGCGGTAGCCGGAGGTCAGCGCCTCCAGCGGCGGCTGGTGGCCGCCGGCGCGGGAGGTGACGGATCCGGCGAGGGTCGCCAGGACGGCGAGCCCGACAGCGCCGCCGACCTGCCGGGTGGTGTTGGCCAGGCCACCCGCCAGGCCCGCGTCCGATCCGTCGACGCCTGCCACGGACAGGCTGGTGAGCTGGACGAAGGCAACGCTCAGGCCGAGGCCGACCAGGACGCTGGGGCCGAGCACGTCGGTGAGGAAGGTGCCGTCCGCGCCGATGCGGGACAGCCACAGCATCCCGGCCGCCTCGGTCAGCAGCGCGGCAACGAGCGTGGCGCGGCCGCCGGTCCGGCGGGCGAGGGCGGGGGCGAGGGCTGCGCCGAGCATGTTCGCGATGGCGAGGGGGAGTTGGCCCAGGCCGGTGTTCAGCGGGTCCTCGCCGAGGACCTGCTGCTGGTAGAGCGGCAGGAAGAAGAACAACGCGATCCACACCGAGCCGAACAGGCCCGTCAGCAGGTTGCCGACCGTCACGTCGCGGGCAGCGAACAGCCGCGGCGGCACCAGGGGGGAGGCGCTGGTGCGCTCGACCCGCCAGAACACCACGGTGAGCACGGCGGCGGCGCCGAACGCGGCCAGCACCCAGGTGTCCGTCCAGCCCGAGCTGCGGGCCGTGGTCAGGCCCCACACCAGGGCGGTCAGGGCGAGGACGCTCGCGGCGGTCCCGGCCCAGTCGAACCTGGCCCGTTCCGCCCGGCCTGCAGTGGGGACGCACACGGCCGTCGCCGCCAGCACCCCGAAGCTGCCGATCGCCACCGTACGGAAGATCCACGGCCAGCCCCACGTCTGGGTCAGCAGCCCGCCGAGCACCACCCCCGCCGCACCGCCCGCCCCCGACACCGCGCCCCAGACCGCCAGCGCCCTGCCGCGGGCCGGGCCCGGCGGATACAGGCCCACCGCGAGGGCGAGGGCCGCCGGGGCGACGGCCGCCGCACCCGCACCCTGGACGGCCCGCGCGGCGATCAGGACACCGGGCGAGGTTGCCAGCGCGGCAGTCGCGGAGGCGACCCCGAAGGCCCCCAACCCGGCCAGCAGGACGCGGCGCCGTCCCAGAAGGTCGGCGGCCCGCCCGCCGACCAGCAGCAGCGCCCCGAACGCCAGGCCGTAGGCGTTGACCACCCACGTGGTGGCGGAATCGGAGAGGCCGACGCCGTCCCGGATCTGCGGAAGGGCGACGTTCACGATCGAGGTGGCGAGCATGACGGTGAACTGGGCGGTGGCCAGCACCGCGAGGACGGTGCCACGGGACGCACTGGGCATGGGAACTCCAGGAACGGGGCTGGGGGAACAGGCCGGTGGGAGCGGAGCGGCGCGGCGGGCGTCAGTGTGCGGCGCGCTCGGCGGCGGACTTCAGGTGCAGCAGCCACTGCGCGAGGGACCGGTCCAGGGCCCGGGTGACGACAGCGGCGTCGGCCTGTACGGGCGCACCGTCCCAGGACTCCTCCGTGACGACGAGGGTCGCCCTGGCCGAAGGGGTGAACGTCCACTGGTGGACGGCGGTGATGCCCTGAGAAAGGCCGCCCCACAGTATCGACCGGGGCGCGTCCACCGCGTACACGGTGGAGGCGATGTCCACGCCGCCGGTGCGCCAGTGGAACACCGCGCCCGGCGTCAGCGGGGTCAGGGCGCGGGCTTCGGCGATGTCCGGCTGCCAGGTCGGCCAGCCGGGCACGTACGTCAGCAGCGCCCAGACGGCCGGGGCCGGGGCCCGGATCGGCAGCTCACGGCGGGCGAGAACCGGGGCGGCCCGGTCGATGCCCGAGGGCGTGTTCTTCATGTCCCCGAGTCTGGCCGGGCCGACCCGGTGCCCTCATCGGTGAAAGTCGCCTAGGCGGCTGCCTAAGTGAGCAGGCCCGGCTTAGGCGTTCCGGCCGAGCGCGTCGGCAAGCTGGCGGCGCGAGGTGACGTCGAGCTTGCGAAACACGCTGCGCAGGTGGGCGTCGATGGTGCGCGGGCTCAGGAACAGACGGTCGGCGACCTCTCGGGAAGTCGCGCCGGTCGCCACCAGGCGGGCGATGTTCAGCTCCTGACCGGTCAGCAGCTCCGCCGCTCCGAGCACGGCCGGCCGGGCCTGCTCGCCGGCGGCGGCCAGTTCCACCCGGGCCCGCTCGGCGAAGCCCTCCGCGCCCATCGCGGTGAACAGCCCGTGAGCGGCGCGCAGCGCCTCCCGGGCTTGCCCGCGGCGGCCGTCGCGGCGCAGCCATGCACCCTGGTGCAGCAGGGCGCGGCCGTGCCACACCCGCAGGCCGGCGGCGTCCAGCCGGGCCACCGCCTCGGCGTGGAGTTCCTCCGGGTCGTCCGACAGCAGGGCGGCGAGGGCGGCGCGCACGCCCAGCGCCCAGTCGGTGCCCGCCGCCGACGCGTGCCGCGACAGCTGCGCGAACGCCTCTCGGGCGGTGTCCTGCTCGCCGCATCGAACGGCCGCCTCGACGAGTTCGGGCAGGGCGAGGCTGGACATTCCCAGCTCGCCGTCGGCGACGGCCGACCGGGCCGAGGCCAGAGCTGCGCGGTGGTCGGCGGTGCCGTTGGCGTGCAGCGCCGCTGCCGCGTGGACGGTCGCCGTCAGCATGCCCTTGTGCCGGGCGTGCGACTCGGCCAGCACCCGGTCGAACAGGGGCCGCGCCTGCGCGTCCACCCCGCGCACCGCAGCCGCGAACAGTCGGCCGTACCAGTGCGGCGGGACACCGGTCACTTCGGCTATGCCGTCGGCCTCGCTGTTCAGCGCCGCCGCCCCGAGCAGGTCTCCGCGCTGGGCCGCGGCCATCGCCTGCATCCACAGGCCCACCGGGAGGACCATCAGCGTCCCGCCGGCGCGCGCGGCGTCCACCACCCGACTGGCGAGCCGGTCTTCCAGAGCGACGTCCCACAGTTCGACGGCGAGCAGGGCGGCCAGCGACAGCCGGCCGGCCCACAGCGGGTCGGCCACCTCCGACAGCAGTCCGTGCAGCACCGGCACCGCCGTAAGGTCGCCGTCGAGGTAGCGAACGAGCGTGTCCAGCAGCTCGTCCGCAGTCGAGCGTTCACCGGCTGCGGCGGGCGCCCGCCGGGCCGCCACCAGGGCGTTCGCCGCCGCGGCCGAGGACCGGCCGACCACCAGGCCCGCCTGGAGTGCGTCCAGCAGGTGGATCCTGGCCCGGCCGGGATCAAGGTCGGCCGCCGCCACCAAGTGGCCGACCGCATCCGCCGCGCCGTCACCGAAGAACGCCGCGCGACCGCGCAAGAGGTGGGCCTGCACCCGCCCGGCGGTGTCGATCGGGCTGCCCTCGGCGGTCTCGACCAGCGTCAGCGCGCTCTCGAACGCACCGGCCTCCAGCGCGGCCCGCGCGGCGGCGAGACTGCGTTCAGCCCGCAGCCGCGGATCGGCCGTCAGGGCCGCGGCCTGCTCCAGGAACGCTGCCTCGGCAGCGGCCCCGCCTCGGCGCCGCGCCCGCTCCGCGCAGCGCAGCAGATCGACCGCCGCCTGCTCGTCCGGCCGGGACAGGGACTGCGCGCGGTGCCACGAACGCCGGTCGGGCGCCGTCAGCGGATCAGTGGCCTCCGCGAGCGCCCCGTGGACGCGGCGGCGCTCCGCAGGGGAGGCCGCCGTGTACACCGCCGAGCGCACCAGCGGATGCCGGAACCGTGCCTGCCCGCCCAGCTCGATCAGTTCGCTCGCCTCGGCCTCCGGCCCGGCCTGCGGCCCCACACCCAGCAGATCGGACGCCTGCCACAGCAGCCCGGGGTGGCCCAGGGGTTCGGCGGCCGCTACCAGCAGCAGGGTCCGGGCCTCCTCGGAGAGGAGGGAGATTCGCTGCTGGTAGTTCTGCTCGATCCGGTTGGCCGGGGAGACCGGCGTCGGCAATCCGAAGCCGCCCGCCAGCGCGGCGGGACCGAGCCGGCGCGGCAGCTCCAGCAGCGCCAGCGGATTGCCCCGCGCTTCGGCGAGGATCCGCTCCCGCACCTGATCGTCCAGGGGACCGAGCAGACTGGAGGCCAGCAGTCGTCGCGCTACCTGGTCGGACAGCCGGGGCAGCGTCAGCGTCGGCAATCCTTCGAGTTCCGCGACGACGTGCGGGTCGCGCACCCCCAACACGAACGCCACCGACTCGTCCGCCACCCGCCGGGCCACGAACGCCAGCACCTGCGCCGACGCCCGATCCAGCCACTGCGCATCGTCCACCACGCACACCACGGGCTGCTCCCCAGCAGCATCCGACAGCAGCCCCAACAGGGCCAGGCCGACGGCGAAACGACTCGGCGTGTCACCCTCGCCCAATCCCAGCGCCACCGTCAGCGCGTCCCGCTGTGCGGTGGGCAAGTGCTCGATCCGCTCGTGCAGCGGGCGGGTCAGTTGGTGCACGGCGGCGTACGCGAAGTCCGCTTCGAACTCGGCCCCGTTGACCCACACCAGCCTTACGTCTGTCAGGCCATCGGTGGCGTGGCGTAGCAGCGCCGTCTTGCCGATTCCCGCCTCACCGCGTACGACCGCCGCCCCGCCCCGTCCGGCTCGTACACCGGCCAACAGGTCGACGAGAGCAGCGCGCTCAGCAGGCGGTGTGTACTCAGAGGCAGTCACGGGGGCCACCCCGGAATCATGCCACGCCTCTTGACCTCGGCAATTTCCCACTCTTGCCCGGCAGCTGCGATCGCTCCTCGCTCTCGGCGCACCTCGTGATAGCAGCGAAGATGGTGCGACGTCGGGGCGCGACAGCTACGCGCGACAGCCGCCGTCGTGGTGGGTGTCGGCTCGTTCACGTGAGGTTTGACCGTGCCGTTGCCAGTCCCAGGAGCCGGGCCGGGACGGGACGGCGACCCGAGCACCGCGCTCGTGCTGTCCCGGGAGTCGAGCCGAACCCACGGCACGCCGGACCTCTCGCAGTGCGACGCCGCCGTACGCCGACTCGTCACGGCCACCGGCTGGATACCGACGGCCGGAGGCCCTTCGGTGGGGTGCTCGTCCCGGTCTCCCGAGCAGTGGGAGGCCGGGGGCTTCGGCTTTTCGGTGCGGGCGTGCGGCGTCAGTTCCGGACGGTGGGACGCAGGGTGGTGACGGCGCCGTAGTGGCCGTCCGAGGCGCCGCCGACCTCGATCCCGACCGGTGCGGCGGGGGCTCGCTTGAGGCCGACCCGGAAGGTGTACGCGACCGGGTTGCCCTTCGTCACGCCCTCCAGCCGCCCTTGCCGGACCAGCTCTCACCAGGCCCAGGAATGGCCTCGGCGCTGGACCACCTTGGCGTCGTGGCTGCGCAGCGCGGTTATCTACAGAGGGGGAAGTGTGAGGGACGTTTGTTCTGCCTCATCCAGCAGTGGCCACGCCCGTGGCCTGAGTCTGTTCGGCACGCCTGTCCCCTCGTTCAGGCATCCGCCACCGCGTAGCCGAGCATGCGGGCGCGGCTGGCTGCCGCCTCGAAGTTCGCCGCTGGATTGAGCGCAGCGACCGTCCGGCGGTCCAGTGGGGTGCCGGCCAGAAGTGCGGCGATAGCCTGCCGGTCGACGGGCCGTTCGTAGTAGTCCTCGGCGTCATTGCAGACGGCCTCGGCGCTGCCGTCGGTCAGTACTGCGAAGAGCCAACCGGCTCCGTCGGATTCTCCCGGCGCGAACACCACGGGACCGCACTGCCACGAGGTTGTGCCAGTCTCGCGCCACGCGCACACCGTCGCGTCGAAGAAGCCCTCGAACTGCAGCTCCGGATCGGCCGGGTAGTGCGCCAGCGCGGCGGGCAGGCCCTCCAGCAGCCCGGGCCAGTGCGCCCTGGGCCAGTCCCGCCACGGCGTGGCATCGCATTCGTGGTCGAAGCCGTAGAGGAAGACCCCGGCCGGATCGAAGATGATCCCGTACAGATCACCGGAACCGTTCTCCATCGTGGCCAGGTCCACGCCCGGACGCCAGCTCGGGAGGTAGTCGTGCCTCGGGGCGAAGCCGTCGAGTACGACGTCGAGCAGCGCCAGCGCCCGGCAGCGGGCACGTAGGACGTCGGGGTCGGCCAGCGCGGACACCAGCTCGTGAACGTTCATGGCGGACATTGAACAGGCCGCCGCTGACAGCCAGGCGAGGACGAGCGGCCTGCGGCTCAGGGCAGGAGCGCGCTCATCGCGTCGGAGGGGAGGGAGGGGTTGGCGGCGGAGGCCGTCGCGACCTGCCAGTCCTCGTCGGCCAGCAGGCTGACGAGGACGGAGGGAGGGAGCTCCGGACGGGCGGCGGCGATGGGGCGGGCCTGAGACTGTGTTTGAGATCTGCCGTGTCCCGTGGCTGGGGAGTTCGTTGAGCTCACCGTGAGCGGTGTTGGGGGTGGGTATCCGTCGGACCTGACGGACGAGCAGTGGGCGCTGGTTGAGCCGTTGCTCCCGCCGGCGCGGGTGGGGCCGAAGGGTGGTCGGCGGGAGAAGCATCCGCGGCGGTGGATCGTGGATGCGATCTTCTACGTGGTGCGGACCGGGTGTGCCTGGCGGCAGCTGCCGAAGGACTTCGCCCCGTGGCCGACGGTGTATTGGTACTTCACGTGGTGGCACGACGACGGCACCGTCGAGCGCATCCACGACGCCCTGCGCGGCAAGGTCCGCGAAGCCGACGGCCGCGACGCGGAGCCGAGCGCCGGGCTGATCGACTCGCAGTCCGTCCGCACCGCCGACACCGTCCCCGCCACTACCAGAGGATTCGACGCGGGTAAGAAGGTGAAGGGCCGCAAGCGGTTCATCGTCACCGACACGCTCGCAAGGACCCCGATCAGCGCGGCTTCCAGGTCCAGCCCAAGCGGTGGGCGGTGGAGCGTACCTTCTCGTGGCTCACCGCCCACCGGCGCCTCGCCAGGGACTACGAGACCAGCCCGGCCCATTCGGAGACGATGATCCGCTGGGCGATGATCGGCGTCATGGTCCGCCGACTCACCCGGGGCGGTGCTGCGACGCGCCCCGGCCGACGGCCGCTCGTCCGGCAGCCTTCGCAGCCGGTCGGCTCGACCCTTCCCTGACGGCAGGTGCTGTTGGGGTCCTATCGAGCCAGGAAGCCCTCGACGTCGCGCTTCAGGGCAGGCGACACGTCGGCCAACTCCGAGACGATCGAACGGACTTCCCGTCTGAGCTTTGGAGAGTCGATCCAGGCTCCCGCGTCTCTGGTAAGCACGGCGGCCAGCAGATCGCCCTCGTACATGTTGCCTTCCGCCAGCGGGTCGCTCCGGAGGACCTCCACCGCCAACGGCAGGAGATAGGCAAGGCCCACGTCTTGCCTGATCAGCAGCCGCATGTCCTCGACCGTCAGGCCGCCGATCGGCTTGCGCCGAAGCTCGCGCACGGTCGCCATCAGCCGGGTTTCGCTTCCTAATGTCGTTGTCAAGCCGTCTCGGTCGCTGGGGGTGTGATGTGGTAGCACCGTCGGTCACGAATCAGGGCCCAGAGAACGTTGACGCGTCTGCGGGCCA
>NZ_JBIWFT010000069.1:0-18678 GCF_044763205.1 Kitasatospora sp. NPDC096204 | reverse complement strand
GCCGACATATCCACTAAAGGACAGCCTGTCGGCGTCGGTCAGTCCGTGAGTCAGACCCACCGAAGGAAGCCACACACATCCTCACTGTCAGTCCTCGGGGATGACGTGCCCGGCGACGTAGTCGGCCAGCCTGGCGACCGATCGCAGGTCGTCCTCGGTGATCTGCTCGACGTCCACCTGGATGTCGAGCGACTCCTCCAGCTCCAGGATGAGCTCGATGGTGCCGGCCGAGGTGAGGCCGAGGTCGTCGAAGAGGCAGGCGTCCTGCGGGATCTCGGGCAGTTCGCGCTTGAGGACGCGCGGCAGGAGTTCGCCGATGCCGTGCAGGACGCGCTCGCGCAGTTCGGGGTCGGTGGCGGTCTGGGCCGCGGCTTCTGACATGGGTGTCCCGTCCCGTCGTTCGTGGGATGTGTGCCCCGGGGCTTGCGGGTGCGCCGGGGTTCTGGGGTGGTCTGGAGGGGGTGGTCCGGGGGTGCGGCGTCAGCGTGCGGACGGCGGTTCCCGGTGGGATCGGCGGTTCCCGGTGGAATCGGCGGTCCGTCAGTACCGCATCGCCATCGCGGAGAAGGTGGCTCCGACACCGGCGGCGGCGATCAGGTAGTGGTCGCCGCGGCGGAGCAGCCCCCGCGTGGTGGCGGTGTGGAGATTGATGAGGCTGTCCGAGGCGAAACTGTGCCCCACCGACCGCACGTTGTCCAGCACGACTTTCTCGACCGGGTAGCCGATCCGGCGCGCGATCATCCGCCAGGACGCCTGGTTGACGTTGTGCGGGAGGATCGCTGCCAGGTCGGAGAGGTCCAGACCGGCCTCCGCCAGAGCGGCCTCGATCGCCTCCACCATGACGTTCGGGTACTCGCGCTGGTAGCGGGCGAGCAGGTCAGGGTCCTCGGCCAGCCGGCCGTCGAACTCCGGGCGCTGGCGCACCACGAAGGACAGCACCCGGTGACGCTCGCCACCGGCGCTGACCAGGCAGGCGGCCGCGCCCTCGGCGAAGATGCCCGTCTCGGGCACCACCTGGGCGTCCCTGGTGAAGGTCTTCTCACCGGTCAGCACCAGCGCGAGCGCCGCCGGGTCGGGGTCGCCCGCGAGCAGCCGGCCGGCCAGGTCGATGGCCAGCAGGCCCACCGCGCAGGCGTGGTGGGTCACGGTGAAGGCGTTGGCATGCGCCAGTCCACGGGCGTCGAGCAGGTCGTGCAGCGGGTTGAGCGGGTGGGGCACCGCCACCGGCATGCTGCGGGCGTGGATCACGAAGCGGATGTCGTGTTCCCGTCCACGCAGCTCCGGAAGGTCGTCCAGGGCGGCTTCGAGCAGGTCGGGCAGCGTCCCGGCCGGGTCCAGTCGCAGCTGGTCCAGGCCGTGGAAGCGGCGGAAGAGACGGAGTTGACGTGGGGTCAGGCCGATGCGCTCGCCCACCGCCTCGATGGGAACGGCGTGTGGGGGGAGGTGAACGGCCACTGCCTCCAGTGCGGTCACGCGGGCTAGTATTCCGACGCCCGCCTGGTCGCACAAGTGATCTCGGGCCCTCCTCCGTCGCCGCCGTCCCCCCGGAAGCCGCCAACTGCGCTCCGATGCGGCCGCGTTCACCCCCGTGCCGTCGAGCAGGTGGGAGATCTCTCATGCCGGATCCTGAACCACCCGCCCCCGCAAGCCCGTTGAACCAGGAGCTGGTGTCCCTGCTGGCCGAGGTGGCCGGCGCGCCGCCCGGCTGGGCTCGACAGCTCACGCCGGACGCCCGGCTGGACGGCGACCTGCTGCTGGACGAGGACGAACTCGCCGAACTCTCCGACCGGCTGCGCGGGCGCTTCGGCCCGGCGGCCGACCTGGCCGCGCTGCGCGCCGGACTGGACCTGGCCGCTCTGGAGGCCCTGACCGTCGCCGACGTGCAGCGACTGATCCCCGAGGAGTGCACCCGATGACCCGGTTCCTGCTGGTGGTGCCGCCGTTGACCGGCCACGTCAACCCGGCCGCGGGCGTCGCCGCCGAGCTGACCGCGCGCGGCCACGAGGTCGCCTGGACCGGCACCGAGTCGGTGCTGCGCCCGCTGCTCGGCCCGCGGGCCCTGATCCTCGGCACCGGCACCCGGGCGTTCCGGACCCAGGGCGGCCACGGGCTCGCTGCGCTGCGCTCGCTCTGGGAGGGCTTCATCGTCCCGTACGCGCGGTTCACCGCGAGGCCGCTGGACGCGATCGTGCGGGAGTGGCGGCCGGACGTCCTGCTGGTCGACCAGCACACCCCGGCCGGCGCGCTGGTCGCGCACCGGCACGGCCTGCCGTGGGCGTCGTTCGCGCCCGGGGCGATGGAACTGGGCCGCCCCTACCGGGCGTTGCCACAGGTCGAGGCG
This sequence comes from Kitasatospora sp. NPDC096204, assembly GCF_044763205.1. Taxonomy (NCBI): domain Bacteria; kingdom Bacillati; phylum Actinomycetota; class Actinomycetes; order Kitasatosporales; family Streptomycetaceae; genus Kitasatospora; species Kitasatospora sp. NPDC096204. Next base: position 16,337 of record NZ_JBIWFT010000069.1, on the reverse strand, counting down.
TGGATGACCGGGCTGTTGCGCGGGCTGTGGGAACGCGCCGCACTGCCCGCCGAGGAGTACCGGGACCCGCGCTTCTCCCCCGCCCTGGTGCTGGCGACCACCGGGCCGGCGCTGACCGGCTCGGCCCCGCCGCCGGAGCAGGCGCTGGTCGGGCCGGTGCTCTCGGCACGGCCGCGCGATCCGGACTTCCCATGGGAGCGGCTGCGGTCCGGCCGGCGACGGGTGCTGGTCACCATGGGCACGCTGGCCGGCGGGCTGGGCGCGGACTTCCTGGCCCGGTCCGTCCGGGCGCTGGAGCTGTGCGGTGGCGACGTCCAGCCGGTGTTCGCCGCACCGCGCGAGCTGCTGCCCGAACTCCCCTCCCGCGCCGTGGCGGTGGACCGGGCGCCGGTCCTGGAGCTGATGGCGCGCGGCGCGTTGGACGCGGTGCTCTGCCACGGCGGCATGAACACCGTCGGCGAGGCGCTGGCGCACGGCCTGCCGCTGGTCACCGCGCCGATCCGGCACGACCAGCCGGTCGTCGCCGCCCAGGTGGCGGCGGCGGGCGCCGGGCTGCGGGTGCCGTTCGCGCGCGTCACGCCGGAGCGGCTGGCCGACGCGCTGCGGGCCGTACTCGATTCGACGGCCCACCGGGAGCGGGCGGTTCAGGTCGGTGGGGAACTGCTGGCCGGGGGCGGTGCGGCGGCCGCGGCGGACCGGCTGGAGGCGCTCGGCCGAGCGGGGGCCCGCCGATGGCCTTAGCAGACCGGGAGTTCGCACGTCCATTGGTCTAGGCCATTGTTTCCGGGGCGGGGTTGACCCTAGGGTGTCGCAGCGGCACCGCCCTCCGCAGGTGCCGAGCCCCGCCTTCCCGGGCGCCGTGGCAGCCCATCCCCGCACGGGAGTTCCGGTTGATCGAGACCACGGGACTGCGCAAGTCCTATCGCAAGAAGACCCCCCGCCGCAGCGGCGAGAACCCCACCGTCGACGCCGTCCGCGGCATCGACCTGTCGGTCGCCGCCGGCGAGATCTACGGCTTCCTCGGCCCCAACGGCGCCGGGAAGACCACCACCCTGCGCATGCTGGCCACCCTGATCCGCCCGGACGGCGGACGGGCCACCGTCGCCGGGGCCGACCTGTTCACCGACCCCGCCGGGGTCCGCCGCCGGATCGGCTACGTCGCCCAGGGCGGCGGCACCACCGACAACGTCAGCGCCCGCGAGGAGCTGGTGCTGCAGGCCCGGATGTACGGCGCGGCCAAGGCGCAGGCCGTCCAGGCCGCCGCGGACGCGCTCAAGGCCTTCGACCTCACCGGGTTCGGCGACCGCCCGTGCGCCACCTACTCCGGCGGCCAGCGGCGCCGGGTGGACATCGCGCTCGGGGTGATCCACCAGCCGCGGGTGCTGTTCCTGGACGAACCCACGGTCGGACTGGACCCGGCCGGCCGGGCGTACGTCTGGGAGGAGATCCGCCGGCTGCGCACCGAGGGCATGACGGTGGTCGTCACCACCCACTACCTGGACGAGGCCGACGCGCTCTGCGACCGGGTCGCGATCGTCGACCACGGCCAGGTGGTGACCGAGGGCGCCCCCGAGGCCCTCAAGCGCGAGATCTCCGGCGACGTCGTGCTGGTCGGGCTGGACGCCGGGGCGGCCGCCCTCGAGCGCGCGGCCGAGGTGCTGCGCCCCCAGCCGTACCTGCACCGGCTGGAGCAGAACGGCGACGAGGGCCTGCGGCTGTACCTGGAGGACGGCGCCGCCGCCATCCCGCAGCTGCTGCGCGCCCTGGACGCGGCCGGCCTGAGGCCCGGCACCGTCCAGCTCCAACGGCCCAGCCTGGACGACGTGTTCCTGGCCCGCACCGGCCGCTCGCTGCGGCAGTCCTGAACCCCCGTCCCCGCACGAACCGGCCCGCACAACCCCCTGGGGAGACCGTGAAGCTCGCCCGCGACACCTGGCTGGTCTTCCAGCGCCAGCTGCTGCTCATGATCCGCACCCCGGTCTGGATCGCCGTCGGCATCATCCAGCCCGTGTTCTACCTCCTGCTGTTCGCCCCGCTGCTGAAGAAGGTGCTCGCCCCCCAGGGCGCGAACAGCTACGCCGACGCCTACCAGGTGTACGTACCGGGACTGTTGGCGGTGCTGTGCATCTTCGGCGGGCTGTTCACCGGCTTCAGCCTGCTCGGCGAGCTCAAGGCCGGCATCATCGAGCGCTCCCGGGTGACCCCGGTGAGCCGCCTCGCGCTGCTGCTCGGGCGGGCGATGCGGGAGATGGTGGCGCTGCTGGTGCAGGCCGTCCTGATCACCCTGATCGCGCTGCCGTTCGGGCTGCGGGTGAGCCCGCTGAACCTGCTGCTCGCCTACCTGCTGCTGGGCCTGCTGGCGCTGATGACCTCGGCGATCTCCTTCGGCATCGCCCTGATGGTGCCGACCGACGCGGCGATGTCACCGGTGGTCAACACCATCGCGCAGCCGATCGCGCTGCTGTCGGGGGTGCTGCTGCCGCTCACCCTGGCGCCGCAGTGGCTGCAGCAGGCGGCCAGGTGGAACCCCTTCTACTGGGCCGTGGAGGGCATGCGCGCGCTGTTCTCCGGCCACGCCGGGGACAGCGTGGTGTGGCAGGGGCTGCTGGTGGTCCTGCTGATGACCGTCCTGGCGGTGTACTGGTCGGCCCGGCTGTTCTCCACCCGGGTGCGCTGACGGACGACCGAGGGGCCCGGCTCGTCGCGAGCCGGGCCCCTCGGTGGCGTTCGGTGCCGTCAGGACACGGTGTCCGGGCGGCGGGTGGTGGCCTCGCCGGGGAACGCCGTCGCATCCGGCAGCCGATCGGCCGGTGCGGCGCGCAGGTCGTTCGAGGCGCACAGGGAGTCGGGGGCCTGCGGGTCGTCCGGGGCGCACAGGGAGTCGGGGGCCTGCGGGTCGTTCGAGGCGCGCGGGGTGTTCGGGGCCTGCGGGTCGTCCGCGGCGCGCGGGGAGTCCGGGGCGAGGTTCACCGCAGCGCCGCCCGGAGCCGGTCGGCCGCGAAGTCCTGGGCCTCGGCGGCGGCGTCCAGGGTGCCGGTCATGGCGAAGAAGCCGTGCGGCATGCCCCGGTAGCGGCGCAGCTCCACCGGGACCCCGGCGGCGCGCAGTGCCTCGGCGTACTGCTCGCCCTCGTCCCGCAGCGGGTCGTACTCGGCGGTCAGGACGGTCGCGGGCGGCAGGCCGGCCAGGGTGGCGGCGCGCAGCGGGGAGGCGTACGGGCCGGCGCCGTCGCCCTCGTCGGCCAGGTAGTGGCCCCAGTACCAGGCCACCGAGCGGCGGTTGAACAGCGCCGGGTCGTCGTTCTCGCGCAGCGACGGGGTGTCGGCGCCGTGGTCGGTGTTGGGGTAGACCAGCAGCTGGTGGCGCAGGGCGGGGCCGCCGTCGGCGCGCAGCAGGAGGGTGAGCGCGGCGGTGAGGTTGCCGCCGGCGCTGTCGCCGCCGACCGCGAGCCGGTCCGGGTCGATGCCGAACTCCTCGGCGCGTTCGACGAGTTGCAGCAGTGCGGCACGGCAGTCGTGCAGCGCCGCCGGGAACGGGTGCTCCGGGGCGAGCCGGTAGCCGACGGAGGCGGTGACGCAGCCGACGGCGTTGGTGAGCCGGCGGCAGATCGCGTCGCTGGTGTCGGGCGAGCCGAGCGTCCAGCCGCCGCCGAACAGGTAGAGCAGGGCGGACAGTCGGCGGCCGGGCGCCTCGGGTCGGTAGAGCCGTAGGGCGAGTTCGCCGCCGGGGCCGGGGATGCGGTGCTCCTCGACGGCGGCGACCGGCTCGGGCGTGCCGGCCGCCGCGCGGATGTCCGCGAGGTCGGCGGCCCGGGCCTCGGCGAGGGTCAGGGTGTAGATCGGTGGGGCACCGCTGCTCGCGCGCCGGGCGCGCAGGGCCTCGGCCTGGGGGTGCAGGGGCATGGGCGGGTCCGTTCGGTGCGCAGGGCTCGGCGGCGGGTTCGGCGGCGGGCTCAGCGGTCCGCCTCGACATAGACGGTCTCGTCGGTGCGGAAGGCCGTGTCGAGGTCGGCGACGTCCGGACGGGTGCCCTGCCGGTAGGCGCACCGGCGGATCCTGTCGGGGTCGAAGCCGGCCCGGGTGAGGACGTGCCGCAGTTCGTCCACATCGTAGATCCACTGGTGTCCGAAGTGGCGGAAGATCTGGTTGACCAGGAAGGCGGGGCGCGCGGGCATCGGCGGCCCGAAGCCGAGGGTGGTCAGCCGGCGCCGGTGCCTGGCGAGGAAGCCGTCACCGGTGGCGTAGCCGACCAGGTAGCGGGCGAGGTCGGGGGTGGTCAGGCGCAGGACGCCGCCGGGGCGCAGCACCCGGCGGGCCTCGCGCAGCCAGCCGACGGCGACGGGCATGGTGACGTGCTCGATCAGGTGCTCGGCGTACACCCAGTCGACGCTGGCGTCGGCGAAGGGCAGCGGTTCGGCGATGTCGAGCCGGGTGAACCAGCGGTCTCCGTCGACCCGGTAGAGGGTGCCGGGTTCGGTGGCGGTGTCGGCGCTGCGCAGGGTGCTGAGGTCGGTGCCGAGGCCCTCCGGGTGGGCGGTCCTGAAGGCGGCGAACTCGATTCCGGTGATGCCGAGTTCGCGGAGTTCCGCGCGGGTGTGCGGCAGGGCGCCGGGGCGTGCTTCGAGCGTGTCGCAGGTGGCGACCCGCGCACTGAAGGCCTCCAGACGGAGTGCCAGCCCGTCCGGGTCGTCCCAGTCCCAGCCGGGGAATCCTCGGTTCTGCTCGGTCATCTCTCGGGCCTCCTGATGGGAGAACGCGGTGCGGGTGCGGCGCGGTTCAACGGCCGCGCGGGGCCGGCGGGCCTGGCGGCCGACCGGCACGACACCGGCACGGCGCGTGGCGTCCGGACATCTCCCGGCTGGGCAGCGTAGGAGCAACGACCACATTGGTATAGACCTTGATTTGACCAAACGTCTGTGCCAAGGTCTGGCCACGGAATTGGCCGTTCGGGCTTGTCAGCGGCGGTCATGTCAAATCCCCTCACTTGTGTGGAGCCGCGTTGACCGGCTTTTCCCCCTCCGTACTTCCGGCTGCCCTCCTGCCGCACTCCGACGCCCCGGGCTCCTGGGTCGACCGGCTGCTGCTGGCCGGCCCCGGCGGCGAGGAGTGCCTGCACCTCGGCAGGCCGCTCGACCGGGACGCCCTGCGCACCCTGGTCGAGGAGCAGTGCGACCGCCTGGCGGCCGCCGGGCTCGGCCCCGGCGGGACGGCGGCCCTGCGGCTGCCGCCCTCGGTGGCGTTCGTCGCGGTACTGCTGGCATGCTGGCGCCTCGGCGCCCAAGTCGCCCTTCTCGACCACCGGTTGACCGACCACGAGATCGACGCGGCGGTGGCGCGGCTGGCCCCACAGGTGCTGGTAGGCTCCGCCCATCGGCCCGCGGCGGCCCTGCGCGGTTTCTCCGAAGTCGAGCCGGTGGCCGTCCCGTTGACGGACGGGCGCCCGGCCCGCACCGGGCACGCGCTGATCCAGCTCAGCTCCGGATCCACCGGTCCGGCCAAGGTCATCGCCCGCACCGCGGCCGATCTGCTGCGCGAACTCGACTGCTACCGCAGGCTCGTGGAGTTCCCCGGCGAGGGCGAGCGGGTCGTCCTGCTCTCCTCGGTGGTGCATGTGCTCGGCCTGGTCGGCGGGCTGCTCAACAGCCTGCACGCCCGGGTCGCGCTCACCGTGCCGGAGCGGATGACGGCGGCGGGCATCCTCGCCGAGGTCGCCGCGAGCGACCGGCCGACCACCGTGATCGGGGTGCCCTTCCACGCCGAACTGCTGGCGGGGGCGGTCGCTCCCCCGCCGCTGCCCCGGCTGCGGCGGATGGTCGTGGCGGGCGAACTCGTCCGCCCGGGACTGCCCGCGCTGTTCACCGAGCGCTACGGCGTCCCGCTCGGCACCATGTACGGCATGACCGAGACCGGGGTGATCGCCACCGACCTCTCCGGTACGCTCCACCCCGCCAAGCGGCCCGTGCACGGCATGGAACTCCGCCTGGTGAAGGGCGAGTTGCAGATCGCTGCGGCCTCCTCCCCGTACCCCGGGCTGGACGACCCGACCCGCTGGTCGGACGGCTGGCTGCACACCCGGGACGCGGCCGAGCCGGCCGCCGACGGCCTCGTCACCGTCCTGGGCCGACTGGACTCCCAGGTCTCGATCGGCGGCCTGAAGGTCGACCTCACCGAGGTCGAGCAGACGCTCACCGCGCTGCCGGAGGTCCGCGAGGCCGTGGTCGTCTTCGACGGCGGCGCGATCGAGGCCTACCTGGCCACCGAGTCCGAGGCCGACCTCGCCTCCGTCCAGGACGGGCTGGCCCGCCGCCTGGCCGCCTACAAGCGGCCGCGCCGGCTGGCCCGACTGGACCGGCTCCCCCGCACCGCCACCGGAAAGCTGCTGCGCGACCCGGCCGCCCTGCGCGCGACCGCCGCCGGCTGACCGCGCCCACCACGGCACGGCCCACACCCCGGGCCGTCCGCACCACCACCCCGACACGCACCACCCGACAAGGAGCCCACCACCATGCAGGACCGCATCCGCGCCTTCGTCCTGGCGGCACTCGCCGAGATGCAGTACGACGTCTCCGAGGTCACCGGGGACACCGACCTCGGCCCGGCCGGGCTGGACCTCGAATCGCTCGCGCTGGCCGACCTCTCGGTGCAGGTCGAGGACGAGTTCGGGATCAAGTTCGACCTCGACGAGATGGAGACCACCGCGCTGATGACGCTGGACGAGTTCACCGCCGACGTCGCCCGCCGGATCGACGCCCTCGCCACCACCTCCGCCACCTCCGGCAGCGCCGCGTGACCGGCTCCCCGCTCCCCGACGCCCTGCCGGACCGGGCCGAGGTCCTGGCCATGCTGGCGGCGTTCGGGCAGCGCGCCGTCGGCACCGTGCCCGAGGAGCTCGGCTCACTTGAACTCACCTGGCTCGTCGCCGAGTTCGAGCAACGCTACGAGCTCCTGCTGGACCTGGACGACGAGCGCTTCGGCGCGGTGCGCACCGTCGACGACGCCACCGAGCTGCTGCGCGAGGCCGTCCTCGCCGACCGCGCGGGCGCCCGGCCGTGATCCCCGCCGGCACGGGCACCGGACCGCCGGGCCGGGCGGCCGGGCACCCGGTGGTCACCGGCGTCGGGGTGCTCAGCGCCGCCGGGCGCGGGCTCGCCGCACTGACCGAGGCCGCCACCCACGGCAAGGCCCTGTTCGGCCCCGTCACCCGCTTCGACGTGAGCGCCCGCCGCACCACCCGGGCCGCCCTGTTCCCGGACACCGTGCCGCTGGCCCGCACCCTCCCGCTGGCCGGGGCCGTGCTCGACGCGATCGACCAGGCCTGCCGACAGGCCGGACTGACCGCCGCCGAGGGCGCCGGGCTGCCCGTGCTGCTCGCCCTGCACAGTGACGAGCGCACCCGCGCGACCGCCGACGCGGTGGCCGCCGGGGTCCGTTCCGACTGGGGCGCGCCGGGTGTCACCCGGGTGTACAACGGCGCCTGCGTGGCCGCCTCGACCGCCGTCGCCGACGCGGGCGCCCTGGTGGCCGCCGGACGGCACGAGCGGGTCCTGGTCGCGGCCGGGCACCTGGTCGAACCGGGCGTCTTCGCGGTCTTCGACGCCGGACGGGCACTGGCCAGGGACGGCGAGGTGCGCCCGTTCAGCGCCGGCCGCACCGGCACCCTGCTCGCCGACGCGGCCGCCGCCGTCCTGGTCGAGGCCGCCCCGGCCGCCGAACGGCGCGGTGCGCCCGCGCTCGCCCGGCTGGCCGGCTGGGGCCGGGCCGGGGACGCCCACCACGTCTGCCGCCCGGGGCCGGACGGCGGCGGGCCCGCCAGGGCGATCGAGGCCGCGCTCGCCCGCGCCGGCGTCGACCCGGTCGAGGTCGGCTACGTCAACGCCAACGGCACCGGCTCCACCCTCGCCGACCGGGCCGAGGCCAACGCCCTGCGGCGGGTGTTCGGCCCGCACACCGACCGGCTGCCGGTCAGCTCCGGCAAGTCCGTGCACGGGCACGCCCTGGAGGCCTCCGCCCTGCTCGAACTCGCCGTCACCATCGGCGCGTTGGGAAGCGGACTGCTCCCGGTCAACGCCGGCTGGCTCGGCCCTGACCCGGACCTCGCGCTGCACCTCGTCCTGGACGGCCCGCACGCCGCCCGCCCGTCGTACGCCCTCAGCCTCAACTCCGCCTTCGGCGGCGCCAACACCGCGCTGCTGCTGTCCCCGGGATGACAGCCCTGCCATGACCACCCCTGCCGCCCACACCCACGGACTGCGGATCCTCGCCGAGGCTCGCCGCCCCGCGCCCGGCCGTGACGGTCCACCACCACCGCTGCCCGGCTTCGCCGCCTCCGGCTTCAACCCGCTCGTCGCCGACACCGCCGAGCGCTGCCTGCGCGCCCACCACGGCGAGCCGCCCGCCCCCGGGCGGACCGCCCTGCTGCTCGCCAGCGCGAGCGGCGACCTCGACACCGCGCGGGCCATCGACCGCAGTGCCGAGGCCGGACAGCGGACCGGCCCGCTGCTGTTCTTCCAGTCCAACCCCAACGCCGTCCTCGGGCACATCGCCGCACGCTGGGGCCTGACCGGCCCCGTCGTGGCGATCTGCCCGGCCGAGGCCGAACCGGGCCACGTCCCGGCCGAGGCGTTCGAGCTCGCCGCGCTGCTGCTCGCGGACGGCGACGCCGACCTCGTCCTGGCCGTGGCCGTCGAGCGGACACCCGACGGGGACCGGGCCGCGGCCGCCCTGCTCGCCGGTCCGGCCACGGAGCCCGCACGGACCGAACGCGCCGGCCACGGAACCGGCTCGGACTGAACCCGGCAGAGCACGGAACCAGCTCGGACTGAACCCGCCGGCCACCACCGGCCGTAGGAACCATCGAGGCCCGGCGCCTGACGCAGCCGCACCCGGCACACCAGCGCCCCTCCCGGGCATCGCCTCGCTCCCGACACCCGTCGCCCGTCCGCCCATCTGCCCGTCCGCTCATCTGCCCATCTGCCCATCTGCCCGTCGCCCGACCGGCCGACCACACCTCCCGCCGGTGCGGCCGACCGACCCAGCCGCCGCGCCCGCGCGGCCCGCCCCGTCACCCGACCAGCCGCCCGGGCCGTCCACCGGCCCCGAGGAGGGATCCACCCCCGTGACCATCCGCAGCCTCCGCACCCAGCTCGCGGACGACCCCGACGTGGGCGCCGGCAACGTCCTGACCGCCCGGATCGCCCTCGGGCTCGACCTGGACGTGCCACTGCTCAGCTTCGACACCCCGGTGGACGACCACCCCGCCTGGCAGCCGTTCACCCCGCGCGAGCTGGACCGCGCCGTCCGGGCCCGCGCCGCCGCCCTGCACGGCCTGGGCATCACCCGCCGCGACCCGGTCGTGGTGTACGCGAGCACCGCCGCCGACCACGTGCTCTCCTTCCTCGCCCTGGCCCGGCTCGGCGCCATCCCCGCGCTGCTCAACCCCAACCTGGACGGTGAGCGCGCCGCCCGCTACATCGCCCGCCTCGGCGCGGCCGGCGTCCTCGCCGACGCCGCCCACCTGGCCGCACTGGCCGGCCACGAGCCCGGCGCGCCGCTGCTGCCGGAGATCACCACCCTCGGCACCGGCGACCCGGACGCCGCCCCCGAGCCGTACCGGCACTGGTCCGGCGACCCGGTGGCGATCACCCACTCCTCCGGCACCACCGGCATGCCCAAGGCCGTCGTCCACTCCCACGCGAGCCTGTACGCGGCGATCCGCCACCGGCTGCGGCTACCCCGCCCGCAGGGCCAGGACCGGATGCTCAGCGCGCTGCCCGCCCCGCACGCGGCCACCCTGATCGCGGTCAACCTCGCGCTCAGCTCGCACACCGAACTCGCCCTGCTCTCCCGGCAGTCCGGCGACGGCGTGCTGGAAGCCGTCGAGCGGTGGCGGCCCACCGGGGTGGTCGGCTTCGCGGCCACCTGGGCCGACCTCGCCCGGCACGACCTCGCCGCCCGCGACCTGACCTCCGTCGCGCTCTGGTGGAACACCGGCGACTGCGCCCACGAGGTGCACATCCGCCGCCTGATCGCCACCGGCAGCCGGGAGACCGTCACCCGGGCCGGCCGCACCCGGGTCCCCGGCTCGCAGTTCGTGGACGGCCTCGGCTCCACCGAGATGGGCCACTCGCACTTCTTCATCACCCACGGCCCCGGCACCGAGCGCTACGGCCGCTGCGTGGGCCGGCCGCACGCCTTCGTCGACTGCGAGGTGGTCGGCCCGGACGGCGAGCCGCTCGGCCCCGGCGAGGTCGGCGAACTCGCCACCGCCTCACCCACCTTGGCGCTCGGCTACTGGAACGACTCGGCCACCACCTTCCGCACCCGGCTGCGCGGCCGCTTCCTCACCGGGGACCTGATGTACCGGGACGAGGAGGGCTACTACTACCACGTGGACCGGGCCGTCGACTCGGTCGAACTCGGCGGCGGCAAGCGGCTGTTCACCGCGATGTCGGAGGAGCGAGTGCTGGCCGCCTGCCCGGACGTGCTGGACTGCACGGTCGTCGCCGTACGGGACGGCGAGCGCGTGGTCACCGACGTGCTGCTGCTCCTCGCCGCGGACGCCGACGAGGCCGCAGCCCACACCGAGGCGGCCCGCACCGAGGCGGTCCTCGCCGCGCTGGACGAGGCCACCGCCGCGACCGTCCGCAGGGTGCTGGTCGTCTCCCCCGACGACATCCCGCTCGGCCCGACCGGCAAGGTCCGCAAGGTCCTGCTGCGGCGGCTCCACCTCGCGGCGGTGGGAGCATGAGCCGGCGCGGCGGCCACGGCGCCGTCGTCACCGGCATCGGGCTGGTCTCCCCGCTCGGCCGCGAGCCCGCCGAGGTGTTCGAGGCGCTCACCGCCGGCCGCTCCGGCCTGCGCGCCGTCCCCGAGGGCCACGCCGCGCACGGCTGGCTGCCCGCCGCCGGGATCGCCCCCGCCGTGGACGGCCGGGAGGTGCTGCCGCCCACCGAGACCCGCTGCGTGGACCGCTTCGTGCTGCTCGCCCTGGCCGCCGCCGACGACGCGCTCGCCGACGCCGGACTGGCCGTCGGCAGGGACGCCGACCCGCACCGCACCGCCGTGGTGCTGGCCACCGGCGGCGGCGGGCTGGAGACCTTCGAGCAGCAGTCGCACCGCCGGCTGGAGCGCGGCCGCCCCGGCGTCAGCCCGTACCTGCTGCCCGGGATGCTCTCCAACATGGCCGCCGCCCGGATCGCCATCAAGCACGGTATCCGGGGCTACAGCTCCGCCGTGGTGACGGCCTGCGCGGCCGGCGCCCAGGCGATCGCCGAAGGGCTGCGGCTGATCCGGGCCGGCGACGCCGACGTGGTGGTGTGCGGCGGCACCGAGTCCTCGCTGCATCCGACCATCGCCGCCGCCTTCACCAACGCCCGCGCGCTGGCGCAGGGTTGGGACGATCCCGGGCAGGCGAGCCGCCCCTTCGACGCCCGCCGCAACGGCTTCGTGCTGGGCGAGGGAAGCGCCGTCCTGGTCCTGGAACGGGCCGAGCACGCCGAGGCCCGCGGCGCCTCCGGGTACGCGGACGTTCTCGGCTGGGGCGCCTCCACCGACGCCCACCACCCGACCATGCCCCGCCCGGACGGCGCCGGAGCCGCCGACGCGATGCGCGCCGCGCTCGCCAACGCCGACCTGGCCCCGGGCGACATCGACTACGTGAACGCCCACGGCACCGGCACCAGGCTCGGTGACGCGGCCGAGACCGCGGCGCTGCGCGCGGTGTTCGGCGCGCAACCGCCCGCGGTCAGCTCCACCAAGGGCGCCACCGGCCACCTCCTCGGCGCCGCGGGCGCGTTGGAGGCGGCGGTGACCGCCCTGGCGGTGGCGCGGGGGACGCTCCCGCCGACGCTCAACCTGACCGACCCCGACCCGGCCTGCGACCTGGACCACGTCCGGGGCGCCGCCCGGCCCGGCCCGGTGCGCGCCGCGCTGAGCAACGCCTTCGCCTTCGGCGGCCACAACCTCAGCCTGATCCTCGGCCCGGCCTCCACCCGGGCCGCCCGCTAGCGGCCACCCACCGCGCGCCGCCACGCATCGCGCACATCGCCGTGCACCACCACGCATCGCGCACATCGCCGTGCACCGCCGCACACCGCCGTGCGGCGGCAGCGCGCCGATCCCCGATCCACCATCCCTCCGGGGGGAGATCCCGTTGTCCATCCAGACCATCGCCCACGTCGAGTTCCACTGCGCGGACGCCGACAAGACCGCGGCCGGACTCGGCGCCGACCACGGCTTCACCGCCGACGCCCCGGTCACCGCGCCGGACGGCGCCCGCACCGTCCCGGTGCGCCAGGGCACCATCCGGCTGCACCTGACCTCCGCCGCCGACCCGGAGCACCCGGTGGCCGAGTACGTCGCCCGGCACGGGGACGGCGTCGCCGTGCTCGCGCTCGGCTGCGCCGACCCGGCGGCCGCGCTGGAGCGGGCCGAACGGCACGGCGCCCGAGTGCTGGACCGGGCCGGCGCCCTGATCGAGGGCTTCGGCGACACCGCGCTGCGCCTGGTGCGTCTGCCGGACGCCGAGCCCACCCCGGAACCCCGTCTGCTGGACGACCTCGACCACGTCGCGATCTGCCTGCCGGCCGGGGCCCTCGCGGACGCCGTGCGGTTCTGCGAGGCGGCACTGGGCTTCCGTACGGTCTTCGAGGAGTACATCGAGGTCGGCGAGCAGGCGATGGACTCCGCGGTGGTGCAGAGCGCCTCCGGCGGCGTCACCTTCACCCTGATCGAGCCCGACTCCACCCGGCGTCCCGGCCAGATCGACGAGTTCCTCGCCGCCCACGGCGGGGCAGGCGTCCAGCACCTGGCCTTCGGCACCCGTGACATCGCCCGCGCCGTCCGGACCGCCCGGGAGCGCGGCGTGGAGTTCCTGACCACCCCGGGCGCCTACTTCGACGCCCTGGCCGAGCGCCTCGGTGGCGCGGCCGTCCCGGTGGCGACGCTGCGCGAGCTGCACGTGCTGGTCGACCAGGACCACGGCGGCCGGCTGTTCCAGATCTTCGCCCGTTCGACACACCCCCGGCGCACCTTCTTCCTCGAACTGATCGAACGGCGGGGAGCGGGTACCTTCGGCACCGCGAACATCAAGGCCCTCTACGAGGCCGTCGAACGGCACAGCCCCACCGGCGACGACCGGTCCGGCGCCGTCGACCGGCCCACGGCCACCGACCGGCCCGCCCCCGCACATCTGAAGGAGGCCCGTCCGATGAGCGCACCCCGCGAGTTCCGGCTCACCGAGGCCGAGCGCGCCCTGCTGCCCACCCCCGAAGAGGTGGCGCACTACCGCGAGCACGGCTGGTACCTCTCCCGCAGGCTGTTCAGCGACGAGGAACTGGACAGCCTCCAGGCCGCCACCGAGCAGTACTACGCCGGCCACCGCGACCACGAGCTGCCCGTCCGGCCGCCCCGGCTGGCCTCCTGGCGGCCCGAGGACGGGCCGGTCCAGCGGCACAACGACTACGTGCACCACGAGAGCGACGCGATCGGCGCGATCCTGCGCAAGCCGCTGGTCGGCGCGGTGGCCGCGCTGCTGGCCGGCACCGAGGAGATCCGGATCTTCCAGTCGACGCTCATCTACAAGCCCCCGGTGCCCGAGGAGCCCAGCAACCGGGTGCCATGGCACTTCGACAAGCACTACTGGCAGACCTGCACCTCGGACGAGATGCTCACCGCCTTCATCCCGTTCCACGACTGCCGCGAGGAGAACGGCACCATCACCATGGTCGACGGCAGCCACCGCTGGCGGGAGCTGCCCTCCGGCGAGGACTCCACCCGGCACTTCGCCGACCGTGACGGCACCGAGCTGGAGGAGATCCTGGCCGCCAACGCCGCCCACAACGGGCAGCGGGTGCACAAGGTCCCGATGCGGATCCCGCGCGGCCACATGTCCTTCCACCACTGCCGCACCTACCACGGCAGCGGCCCCAACCTCGCCTCCCACCCGCGCCGGGCGATCTCGCTGCACCTCCAGGACGGCGCCAACGAGTACCGCCGGCACGACCGGCCGGACGGCGAGCCGGTGGTGTACAACCACGACGTGCTGGTCCGCCGTACGGACGACGGCCGGCCGGACTACGCCGACCCGCGGTTCTGCCCGGCCATCTGGCGGGGACGGCCGTGACCGCTCCCGCGCACCCGGCCGAGGGCGGCGCGACACCGCCCGGAGCCCCCGCCGCCCAGGGGCGCCCCGCCCCGCTGGGCACCCCCGCCGAGCGCTACCGGATGCTGCGGCTGATCCGCGGCTTCGAGGAGCTGGCGCTCGACCTGGTGAAGTCCGGCGCGATCCCCGGCGGCATCCACCCGTACATCGGGCAGGAGGCCGTGGCGGTCGGCGTCTGCTCGGCGCTCGGCCCGGGTGACCGGCTCGCCAGCACCCACCGCGGCCACGGCCACGTGCTCGCCCGGGGCACCGCGCCGCACCGGCTGCTCGCCGAGCTCCTGGGCCGGGTCGGCGGGTCGAACGGCGGCCGGGGCGGCTCCATGCACGCCGCCGACCTCTCCCTGGGCATCCTCGGCGCCAACGGCATGGTCGGCGCCGGAGCCCCGATCGCGGTCGGTGCCGCCTGGGCCGCCGCTTCCCTCGAACGGGTGTCCGCCGAACGGGCGACGGCCGACGGCCCCGCCGCCGAACGGGCGGCCCGCCGGGCCCCGGTCGCGGTGGCCTTCTTCGGCGACGGCGCGCTCAACCAGGGCGTCCTGCTGGAGTCGCTCAACCTCGCCGCGATGTGGCGCCTTCCGGTGCTGTTCGTCTGCGAGGACAACGGCTACGCCACCACCCTGCCCGCCGCCACCGCCGTCGCGGGCAGCGCCACCGGCCGGGCGGCCGCCTTCGGCATCCCCGCCGAGGAGGTCGACGGCATGGACACCGAGGCCGTCCGCGCCGCCGCGCTGCGCGCCGTCGGGCGGGCCCGCGCCGGCGGCGGCCCCGGTTTCCTGACCTGCCGCACCTACCGCTACGAGGGTCATCACACCATGGAGCGCCGGATGAAGCTGCGCTACCGCTCCCCCGAGGAGGTCGGGGCCTGGCGCGAGCGCGACCCGCTCCCCCGGGCCGCCGCCCTGCTCGACCCGGCGACGGTCGCCGAGCTGGACCGGTCGGTGGCCGAACAGCTGGCCGCCGCCGAGGAGTTCGCGCTCGCCTCGGAGCATCCGGACCCCGCCGGGGCGCTGGACCACCTGTACGCCGACGGGCTCCGGCCCCGGGCGGGGGTGGCGCCGTGACCAGGCTCTCGTACACCAAGGCGCTCAACCGGGCGCTGGCCGACGAGCTCGCCGCCGACCCGGCGGTCTGCGTCTTCGGCGAGGACATCGGCGCCGGTCTGGCCGGGCCGACCCTCGGCCTGCTGGACCGCTTCGGCCGGGGGCGGATCGTCGACACCCCGCTGTCCGAGCAGGCCTTCACCTCGATGGCGGTCGGCGCCGCGCTGGCCGGCCGGCGTCCGGTGCTGGAGTTCCAGATCCCCTCCCTGCTGTTCCTGGTCTTCGAGCAACTCGTCAACCAGGCCCACAAGTTCTCGCTGATGACCGGTGGCCAGGCCGCCGTCCCGCTGACCTGCCTGGTGCCGGGCTCCGGCTCCCGGGACGGCTGGGCCGGGCAGCACTCCGACCACCCGTACAGCCTGTTCGCGCACGCCGGGGTGAAGACCGTGGTGCCGGCCACCCCGACCGACGCCTACGGGCTGCTGCGCTCGGCGATCCGCGACCCGGACCCGGTGGTGGTGTTCGCGCCCGCCGCCGCGATGCCGGTGCGCGAGACCG
This sequence comes from Kitasatospora sp. NPDC096204, assembly GCF_044763205.1. Classification (NCBI taxonomy): domain Bacteria; kingdom Bacillati; phylum Actinomycetota; class Actinomycetes; order Kitasatosporales; family Streptomycetaceae; genus Kitasatospora; species Kitasatospora sp. NPDC096204. Next base: position 579 of record NZ_JBIWFT010000069.1, on the reverse strand, counting down.
TGACCTGGGACCTCGTCCCCGTCCCGCTCGGCCGGGCCCGGATCCACCGGCCGGGCAGCGACGTCACCGTGGTCGCCCTCGGGCACCTGGTGCACGACGCCCTCGCGGTGGCCGAGGAGCTGGCGCCGGACCTCTCGGTGGAGGTCCTCGACCCGCGCACGGTGTACCCGTTCGACTGGCCGGCCCTCGCCGAGTCACTGGAGCGCACCGGGCGGCTGGTCGTCCTGGACGACTCCAACCGCAGTTGCGGCTTCGGCGCCGAGGTGCTGGCCACCGCCGCCGAGGAGATGCGCCTGGTCGCTCCGCCCCGCCGGATCACCCGCCCGGACGGCGCCGTGCTGCCCTTCGCCCCCGCCCTCGACCGTGCCGTCCAGCCCGGCCGTGAGCAGCTGCGGCACGCACTGGACCTCGTGATGAAGCACCGCTGACCGTACGGGGCCCTGTGCCCGGAGCACCTCGGGGCTCCCGGAGCACCTCGGGGTTCCTAGATGTACTGACCACGGAGGTTGGTGACAGGGGTCACGGCGCTGTGATCTTGAAATGAGTGAGGGCCTTCTGGCCAGGTGTGGATTGCGACAT
>NZ_JBIWFT010000068.1:0-23552 GCF_044763205.1 Kitasatospora sp. NPDC096204 | reverse complement strand
ATCTGGCCGCAGGCGGGGCGATCATGCCTTCCACCTGCGGGGATATCGCTTGGCCGCCACCGGGGCGGACTACAAAGCCGTTGACAAACGGGCGGTCCGTGACCAGGACGGTGCCGCTCAGCGCCGACATCAGCAAGTCCACTGTCCGTCTTCTCGGTGCCCTGCCCCCTTCGCCATCCGGCGACATCGCGGTTGTGGCGGGCATCGGCCGGGATCTCGCGCTCATCGATGTAGCCTCCGGAGGGCGTTCCGGCGCGCTGTCGGGCTGGGACCACAAGGGCGGTCATGGCAGTGTCCTGTGCACTCTGTCCGGCGCCGGCGGCCCGCTGCTGGTGATGGCGAATGGAACGGACATCGGTGTCTGGGATGTGACCACGCTGACGCAGGTCACCGCGTGGAAGTCCCCGGACACGTTCACCATCACGGGCCTGCCCGTCCCCGGCGGCCCTACTCTGCTCGTTTCGGGCGGCACCGGCGGCGTGGGGATCTGGAACCCTCGCACGGGCGGTCTCATCCACACCGTCCTGACGGGTGCCCCTGTCCACGGCATCGCCGTGCACAGGGGCAACGAGGACCTGGTGCTCCACCTCTACGGCCCCGCGGGCCTGGCAACCGTCTCGGTCGACACCGGGCTGCTGTGAGGGACAGTCAGGTCGCGCGAGAGGCATCCACCCCACTCGCGCAGGGCCTGATAAATTTCCAACTCTACATCCGGGCAGCCGCGTTCGTGCTTGTCTTGAAGAATTCTCCTGGGCACCAGGCCCCGTCTCCCCTCTGTGAAGCACCTGACTATGAACAGACCGCTACAGAGTGATACATCTGGGCCGTGCTGTCTGCTCATCGGCACGGTTTCCTGAGGGTGGGGGCTATTCATGCGTGTGCGCGCGGTCGTTGCACTGCCTGCGCGAGGCCGGGCCGGGATCCCTGCCGCCGGGACTGCTCGCTGGCACGGACCCAGCAGGTGAGCGAGGGGTCCGGCAACCAGCCGAACAGCCGCTGGGCCGCATACGAATGGTGGCAGGCCCGCCTGGCCAGTGCCTTCTTCGGCGAGCACCGCAAGCACACACCAGTCCTTTTCTTCATCAACGACAGCGAGCTGCGCGAGCTCCAGGACGGGGCCGAGGTCCAGGACCTCGGCACTGCCGTCAGCTCCGTGCTCGCCTGGCACGGGAATCCATACGATCCGGTCTCGGACCGCTGCCGCACATGGAGGCGCGGAAAGCGCGAGGATCCGCCCCCCTGCCTGCCGCTCCTCGCCGCGGCTGTCCTGGCCGCCGCCAAGATGCAGCGAACTGAAGCGGGGCCCGGGGCTCCCGCGTACTACGCGCGCCTTGCCGAAGTGCTCCGGCCCGCCTGGGGCGGGGAGCAGCACCAGAAGCCGCTCGAGAGCAACTACGAGACCGTCGTCGGCCAGTGGATGTACCTGGACGAGTGGCTCCGCGAGCAGAACGGGGCGCGAGGCCTCAGCACAATCAAGGAGAACCCCACCTACAGGAAGATCGGTTACGCCCAGTCCCAGGCACTGGTCAGGGCGTCCGACCATGCGGCCCTGCAAAGGTTCTTCCGTTCGGAGGGTCTGCCGCCAGGCCGGAGCGCTGACGGCGTGCGGCTGCTGAAGGCGCTCCGGATGTGGAGCACCATCAATCCGGAGGGGTTGTCGCAAAGGCTTCGCCAGGCGCTTGATTCCCATGCGGAGAGCCCGCTCCTGCAGCCCTTGCTGGTTACCCTGCTCGAGGGCTGGGACGGGTCCGCCGCCCAGGGCCGTACCGACAGCGGCCGGCTCCGGATACACCTGCGCGTCGTCCTCGAGGACGAATTCACGGGGTGGGAGACACGCTGGCATGCGGAGGCCGTGGCCGGCGTAGACCGCGATTCCCTTCAGCACCCCGCTGGAGTGCTCGAACTCGAGCTGGCAGACCAGGTGTACCGCCTCTCGGGGGTGATGCCGGACATGGTCCGGGCCCTGCAGCACGGGTTCACCGCGCGCGGCACGAAGGCCGACGCATGCGTTGAAGGCGGCCGCGACGTGCTCGTGCTGCGCGAGAACCCTGTCGCCGGGGGCTGGGCAGAAACCGACAAGCTGACTGTCTTCGAACCGTACGTATTCCTGTTCAAGCAGTCCGGACGGGGTCCTCTCCAGCACCTTCTGGCCGATACCGGCCACCAGTGGCGCCACCCTGAGAGCGTCCCGATTCCGGGCTGGCAGGTCACCCCCGAGCTGCGGTTCGACGACGAGCAGGCACTCGCGGCAGCCCTGTCACGATCCGGCCTCCGGAATGTCCGCCATCATCCAGTGCGCCGTCTGAGCCTGCGCAACGGGCTGCTCGTGAAACGCGAGTGGGGGCACCGTTCGCTCTTCCTGCTGGGCGCGGAACCCGATGTCATGGTCCCCGAGGAGCTCCGCGGACCCGGGCTGGTGACTCTGGACGGGCAACCCCTGGATGTTCCTGCGGACGGTCTAACAGTGCTGCGGGGAAGGGGCCTCACCCCAGGACGGCACGTGCTCGCAGCCGGCGGCACTGCCACTGACTTCTACCTCGAGACGGCGCCGGAGCCCCTGGAGGGCGCTCCGGCCGAACTTCCCGGTACGCCGCCGGGAACCGTCGCCGTCCCGCTGGACGGAGACGTGCGCTTCCTGACCGCGCGGGGCCACTTCCTCACCGCCGGGCGCCCTCCGGAGCCCGTGTGGTGGACGGAGCGCGCCCCCGTCCTCCGCGGCGGCGGAACCATCCGCGTGACGGTGCCGCCCGACGCTGTATGGCTGGTGGCCATTTCCGGGGTCGGCGTGCCTGCCGTCACGCTGCTGAGGGCGCAGCCCCCGGCCTTCGAAAGCCTGAGCAGGGCTGCCAAGGACTTCTGGAGCAGGCTCGTCCTGCTCGACCTGGCCGGCGTCCCGCACGCCTCGCTGTGGAAGCGCTACCGGGAAGCCGCGCTCAGCCAGTTCCCGCGCGGGGGGTTCACACGTGTTTGACCCGGACCTCTTCATCTCCTGGATGGCGGAACAGGGCACCGGCTCCCTGGCCACGCTCATCCGCGACGCGTCGTGGGCCAGCGGCCTCGAACGGAAGCCGGTCACCCAGTGGCTCGGCCGCATCGAGGCCCTGGGCGCCGTCAGCATCAACTGGCGCACCGGCCGGTGGAGCGCCAACGCGTGCGAGATCACGGACCTGCCCGGGAACACCCAGACCGCCGTCCTCACCGGTGCCAGGCCCGTCGGCCCCGACTTCTACAGGGCACGCGGGGCGGTGGCCGTGCCACAGGGTCCCGAAGAGTCCGCGATACCGCTGCCGACGCCCCTGTGGCTGCAGTACGAGGAGCGGTCCCGCCTCCATGAGTTCGCTGCGTCCGCCGGTGTCCCGGCCGTCCCCTGCGCGGCCGGGGCCGCTGCCAGGTCCCTCGGCGCGTTTGTCCTGGGCGACCTGGCAGCACCTCCGGCGCGCGACAGCACAGTCGAACGGTTCGATCCCGCCGTCGGACGGTTCTCTCCCGTCAGCCTCGGGAGCAGCTGGCCCGTTCCCGGCCTCTACCGGTTCACGCGGTTCAGCCGTCAGCACCGCTACGCGCTGCTGCACCGGCCCGGCCGACAGGAAGCGCCCGGCCGTCTGCAGGCTCACGCCCCGCTCCCGGAGCAGACCTGGCACAGCGTCGACCGGAGGGCCGGCATCCACTATGTCGTCCCCCCGGCAGCGTTCCCTCTGCGCTGGAAGGCCGATCGCGCCGGAGAACCGGGACCCAGCTCCTTGGGACGCATGACCGTTGACCGCAGGACCCCTCTGCCGCTTGCCCAGGAACGGGCAGCCGTCCTGTGCACTGGGCTCGCGAGCCTGCGCACGGCAGGTACGGAGCACTACGACGGGGTCCCCCTCTTCATCGCCGACCGTATTGCCCGCACTCTGCGCCGCCGTCTGGAGACTGCATGAGCACGCCCCTGCCCGGCCTGGATGCCTTCGCCACGCACAACGCCTTGGCTGAGGCCTACCTGCGCTACTACGACACTGCCTTCCGGCTCCGCAATGACGGTCTCCAGGCCGAGCGCCGGTCCCTGCTCGACCAGCCCGGCGGTGTGTTCGCCGATCCGCATGTCGAGCTCCGGCCGGAGTACGCCCTCTCGGGGCGCAGCATCGCCGAATCGGCTGAGGCCGCCGGAGCTCCCAGCGAGCTGGCGCAGTTCGCTGAGTGCGGGCTCTTCGCAGAGGGCATGCAGCTCTACACCCACCAGGAACGGGCCCTGGCAAGCACCACGGCCGCCGGGCGGAACGCGGTGATCACGGCCGGCACGGGGTCGGGGAAGACCGAAGCATTCCTCCTGCCCATCCTGGCTGATCTGCTGCGCGAGTCCCGGGGCTGGGAGGGCGAGCCCGCAGGCCCCAGCCCGTGGTGGGAGCGGGCTTCGAACGTGTACTGCCCTCAGCGGCAGGGCGAGACCGGGCACCCACCCGCTGTCCGGGCAATGATCCTCTACCCGATGAACGCGCTCGTGGACGACCAGCTCGTCAGGCTCAGGCGAGCTCTGGACAGCGACCGGGCCCGTGAGTGGCTGGACAACCACCGCGACGGCCACCGCTTCTACTTCGGGCGTTTCACCGGCAGCACCCCCGTGACCGGCCGCCGGGGCAAGCCCTTCGCGGTCAGCGAGCTGCGCAACTACCTGAAGGCCACCGCCGCCCGCGGTGAGCGTGCCCGTGCGGCCGCCGTCGAAAGCGGCAGGGAGGACATCCGCTACTTCGCCCCCCGCCTGGACGGCGCGGAGATGCGCAGCAGGTGGGACATGTACGACTCGGCCCCCGACATCCTGATCACCAACTATTCCATGCTCAACGTGATGCTCCAGCGCAGCCGCGACGAGGACTTCTTCCTCAAGACCGCGCAGTGGCTGGACTCCCACGAAGACGCCCGGTTCACCCTGGTGGTCGACGAGCTCCACATGTACCGGGGGACGCAGGGGACCGAGACTGCGTACCTGGTCCGCAATCTCCTCCACCGGCTCGGTCTGAGCCAGCGCCCCGAGAAGGTCAGGTTCCTCGCTGCGTCCGCGTCGCTGGACGAGACTCGCGAGAAGGACCGCCGGTTCCTGCAGGAGTTCTTCGCCGCAGAGGAAGGGTCCTTCCACTTCATCTCAGGTGAGGCGGCGCCCCGTGCCGCCGGCCCGGGGGACATCTCTGCGGCCGCCTCCAGGCTGGCGGGGTACTCCGGGACCGAACCTGATCCGGATGCGGCCGCCGGGCTGCTGGCCGAAACGCGCGCGGCGGAGGCGCTGGCCGACGCGCTCGGTGCCGGATCGACGGGCCCGTCCGCCCCGGCCATGGCCTCTACGGCCCTTGCCGGGAAGCTGTTCCCTTCCAGCAGCGCAGAAGAGGCCCGGAAGGCCCTGCAGGGGACAGCGGCCGCCATCCGCGCTGCTGCGGAGGCCGGGGTCACCGGTCTGCCCAGGATCCGGATCCACCTCTTCTTCCGCAACGTGGCGGGTATGTGGGCCTGCTCTGATCCCCGGTGCCCGGAGGTCCACGCCCCCTTCCAGGACTCCTCACGGTCCGTCGGCAGGATCTACTCCGTCCCGCGTACGTTCTGCGAGTGCGGCGCCCGTGTGCTGGAGCTGCTCTACTGCCAGTCATGCGGTGAGGCCATGCTCGGCGGCTACGTGCCGCAGAGCGCTACCGGACGCGGGGCCTTCAGGTCAGTGCTGCTGCCTGACAGCCCTGATCTGTCCCGTGCTCCCGACCAGACCGGCAGAGACCGGTCGGCGGAGAACTACGTCGTCTACTGGCCCTCCGAGGGCCCTCAGCGTGCCGATGACGACGCTGAATGGCGTGCTGAGAACGGCAGTGTCACGTTCGCTTTCCGGCGCAGTGTCTACGACCCGGCCACCGGGCTGCTGTTCAACCGGGCGGCCAAGTCCACGGGCTGGAGCTTTCATGTGAGCACTCCCGTCGACAAGAACACCGGCCGGCCCAGGCACGCGCTCTCCTCGCTTCCGCCCTTCCCCACCCGCAGCCCCTGTTGTGGGGCCGACTGGGAGCGCATCTTCACCAAGCGCCGCACACGCAGGCCCATCACGGACCCCGCACGGCTGGCATCGCCCGTACGGACGATGAGGACCGGTTTCGAGAAGATCAACCAGGTGCTGTCGGACGAGCTTGCCGAGCAGTTCGCCGAACCTGCCGACCGCAAGCTGATCGTCTTCACTGACAGCCGCCAGGACGCCGCCAAGCTCTCCGCGGGCATCGGCCTTCGGCACTACCAGGACCTCATCCGGCTCCTTGCCCTGGACGAGCTGGGAAAGTCCGCCGAAGCCGCCGAAGACGTGGCCTCCATTCGCCATGATCTGCAGGCGCAGTCCGAGGCTGGCCGCGCGGCTGTCGAACGCCTCAGTGCGCGGAACAAGAACGACCTGAACGACTTGCGCGTCGCACTGTTCACCAGCGATGAAGCTGGGGCCGCCGCGGCCGGAGCGCGGCTCACGTCTCCGCCGACCCTCGAGTCCCTCGCCCGGGTGCACGTCAACACGCGCCTGCTCGCCCTGGGAGTCAACCCCGCGGGCCCGAAGCCGAGTGTGCAGCAGGTCAATGACCTGCCCTGGCACGAGCTCTTCGACTGGGACCAGCAGCCCCCCGCGCTCCTACCGGGAACCTCAGACGCCCGCAAGGCTGCACTGACCTCCGAGGACGGGCTCCTGGAGAACACCCTCGAAGCCCTTTTCTCCGGGGCCGGCCGCGATATCGAATCGCTCGGGCTGGGCTCCGTCGCTCCCTCGCCAGCCGGCCCGGACCCTGACGGCCTCGGCCGGGCCAGCCTGCGGATCCTTGCTGAACTTCGCCGATTCAATGCTCTCCGCGACGGCAGGGACAATCCGCCGGCACAGCTCCGCGAGTACTGGAGAGCCGTCGCCGATCACCGCGGCATGCACCCGGACGACGTGCAGAACTCCGCCGAGGCCGCATGGGGCAGCGCGGTGCGGGAATACCTCATCGACCCGAGGAAGGCTGCCGTCCAGCCTTCTCCTGGCCGTTCCTGGCGGTGCGGCCACTGTGGGCGCCGGCACCTCACACCAAGCGCCGGAACCTGCACGCGGTGCCACAGCGCGCTCCCCGCTCAGCCGGAGTCCGACGAGACCCCGGAGGAAAGCGACTACTACGCCTGGAAGGCAGCCGGCGACCGTGCCGCCTTCCGCCTGAACTGCGCCGAGTTGACAGGCCAGACGGACCGTCTCGATGCCCAGTCCCGTCAGGCCCGTTTCCAGCAGGTCTTCCTGAACGACCCGCCCGAGGTCCCGCTCGTGCACGGGATCGACCTCCTGTCGGTCACCACCACCATGGAAGCCGGCGTTGACATCGGGCCGCTTTCCGCCGTCCTGATGGCCAACATGCCGCCCAGCCGCTTCAACTACCAGCAGCGGGTCGGGCGGGCCGGCCGCCGGACCTCTCCGGTCGCGGTCGCACTGACCGTCTGCCGGGGGCGCAGCCACGACGAGCACTACTTCGCGAACCCGTCGTCCATCACCAACGACCCCACTCCGCCTCCCTATCTCACCCTTGAACGTCGGGAGATCCTCGAACGGGCCCTGGCCGCTGAGGTTCTGCGTCTCGCGTTCCGAGGCCTCGACGCGTACGGGGGCGCAGGCAGCGTGCACGGCGAGTTCGGCAAGGCCCGGGAATGGGCCGCTGCCCTGCCCGCCGTCCAGGAGTGGTTCAGCCAGCAGGACGGCGTACTGGCTGCGGCAGCACAGGCTCTGAGCGCCTTCACCCCGCTCGATCCGGCTGGCATCCTCACCAGCCAGTGGCTGGAGCAGCTGCTGCTGCGTGTCACAAAGGAGGCCGCCAAGCCCACCGGCTCCGAGGAGCTCAGCGAGCGGCTCGCGCACGCGGGCGTGCTGCCCATGTTCGGCTTCCCCACCCGCGTCAGGCAGCTCTACCTGAAGGTCCCGCAGAAGAGCTTCCCCTGGCCGCCTGGCAATACGATTGACCGCGACATCGCCATGTCGCTCTCACAGTTCGCCCCGGGCAGCGAAGTCGTCAAGGACGGCAAGGTGTTCACCGTCACCGGAATCACTGAATTCGAGCCCACACCCAACCGCCCCAGGCCTGTTGCGGACCCGCTGGAGAAGCGCGGGCCAGTAGGACTGTGCCGGGTCTGCAACCATGTCGAGAAGAATCCGTCCGGCGAGGGGCCCTGCCCCGTCTGCAGTGAGGACGCCTACGGTGTCACCGACCTGCGGGAACCCGCAGGCTTCAGCGCCAGCGAACAGCGCGACTTCGACGGAGTCTTCGCCTGGACCCCGCACACCGTCTCATCCCGGGCCGCTGCCAACCTCTCAGCCCTCCAGTTCACCTCATGGGAAGGGGCGCACATCTACTCCGGGCCGGGAGAGCGGTACATCATCAACGACAACAACGGCGACCTGTTCAGGCTGCGCCCCGCACCCGGCAGCTGGGGAGGGTACGTCGACGTCAGAGGCACCGGCCCAGTAGGCGACGACGAGGTCCAGGTGGCCCTCGGGGCCGTCCTGCCCACGGACTTCCTGTTCCTCGGTCCTACGTCCGCTGTTGACAAGACCCACGGCTACCGGCTCAACCTCTCTCCCACCGCCCCCATCTACGGCAGCGACATCAGCCACGGCCGACGGGCCGCCTGGTACTCGCTCGCGTTCCTTCTGCGCAGCGCGGCCGCCAAGTTCCTCGACGTCGGCCGACAGGAGCTCCTGGCCGGAATCCACCACGGAGCACATCCGGACGGCCACGTCGCCTACACGTTCCTGGCCGACGCCCTGGAGAACGGCGCAGGCTTCAGTACCCACCTCGGCAGCCAGCAGGTCATCGCCGACTACATGCGGGCCACCCACGCGTACCTGAACTCGCTGAGGCAGCCCGAGCACTCCCTCATCTGCACCTCCTCCTGCCCCGGCTGCCTGCGCGACTACTCCAACATGGCCTACCATCCCCTGCTCGACTGGCGCCTGGCCGGTGACCTGCTGACCGTCCTCTCCGGAGGGTCCACCAGCACCTCTGACGACCGCGCCCGCCAGTCACTGACCGGCCTTGAGAAGATGTACAAGGGCACCTTCCTCGACACCGATCTGCCCGGGCTCACCTTCACCGCCCGCGGTCTGCCTTACGCCGTGGTGGCGAAGCACCCGCTCCACATGTGCGAGGAGGAGCTGGTGAGCAGCGAGCTCCGGCCTGCCCTGGACGCCGCACTCTCCTTCACCCAGGACGCGGGCCGGGTCGTTGTCGCCGACTGGTTCACACTGGAGAAGAGCCCGATGCAGGTCATCGAGCTGCTCCAGGCCCACTGAGCACAGCGGGTACCGGTCAGGCGAGAGACCCCTGTTGGCTGTTGCTACGGCCCGCAGGGGCCAGCCCTGGCTTGGCCGGACAGGTCAGGGCGGCATGGGGCGACTGCTGGAGTACTACGCTGGCCACCGCCCGAGAGGGGAACAGCAGTGAGGGCTTCGGCAGTGTCGCGTCGACGGCGGACGCCGGTCCTCCCGATGAAACAGGAGCCGTGTCGTGGCGAGTGGCACACCGGAAGAGACGCCGCAGGAGTGGACCCCGCCGCCCGGGTCCTGGGCGTCGTCGGCGGCCAACCGCCGGAGCATGGTGGGCAACCGCAGCCGAGACACCCAGCCGGAGCTCGCGCTCCGGCGGCTGGTCCACGCGGCGGGGCTCCGGTACCGCGTGGCCGCGAAGCCCCTGCCGGGCATGCGCCGCAGTGCCGACCTGGTGTTCCGGCCGACCCGGGTCGCCGTGTTCGTCGACGGCTGCTTCTGGCACGGGTGCCCGGAGCACTTCGTCCCGCCCAAGACGAACCCGGACTACTGGCGGGAGAAGATCGGCCGCAACGTCCAACGGGACCGGGACACCGACGCCCGGCTCGCGGCCGAGGGCTGGCTCGTACTGCGCTTCTGGGAGCACGAGTCCGCGGAGGCCTGCGCGCCGACGGTTGTGGACAGGGTCCGGCAGCGGCGCGTAGGCGGATCCGTCAGCTGACCTTCCCCCGGTGCTGGGCGAAGTAGTCGTGGCGGGCGTGGTCCTGCTGGCCGATGAAGGCCTTGAACTCACCGAGCTTGTAGGCCAGCTCGCCGTTGCTGCGGGCCGTCTTCTCCACGTGGAAGTCGCGCTCGATGTGGGCGATGCGCCGCTCGATCTCCGGCGACGGGAGCGTCTTCCCACCGGACTTGGCGATGAGGTCGGCCATCTTCTGGGCGGTGAGGGCCTTGTCCGGGTGGTGGCGGAGCAGCAGGTAGACCGGGTCGAGCTCCGGGCGGTCCCATTCGACCGAGTCGGTGCGCTTCTTCTCCTTGCGCAGGGCACTGGCGATCGCCTTGCCGAGCGCCTCCGCGACGGGCGGGGGGAAGGCGTTGCCGATCTGGCGGTAGACGGTGGTCTTACGGCCTTGGAACTCCCAGTGGGAGTCCTTGCCGTACCAGCCCTGGATGCGGGCGACCATGGGAGTGGTCAGCTTCGGGAGGTGGTCGCCCTTCTCGCCGGGGCCCGGGGCGGCATTCGCGACGCCCATCGCGTCGACCCCCAGCTTGCGCCAGGCGGCCTTGGCCCGGGTCGGGCCGAGGTCAGCGCCGCCGTGCTTCTTGGAGCCGCCGACGATCGTGGGAGCGATTGCGGAGGCCTTCTCGACCCATGCCTCCACGTGCTCTTCGGGCCAGCCGTTGGCTCCCATGAGGTCCCTGAGGAGCTCACCCACGGTGAGGGCCGGGTCCTCGGAGGGCTCGGGCCAGTGGAAGTACTCGGCAAACTCCTTCTGCAGGGCGACCAGGACGAACCGCGGCCGGAGCTGGGAGACGCCGAACTGGTGGGCCTCCAGCAAGCGCCACTCGCCGACGTACCCGGCGTTGTGGAGGAGCTCGAGGATGTGCTGGCGGTAGGCGGAGAACCGGTTGCCGCTCAGGCCCTTGACGTTCTCCAGGAGCAGCGCCTTCGGCTGGACGTCCCTGCACAGGTGCACGGCCCAGGCGAACAGGTCCCGCTCGTCCGTCGCGCCGAGCTGGTTGCCGGCGATGCTGAAGGGCGGGCAGGGGACGCCCCCGGCGAGGAGGTCGATGTCCTTGTACGCGCTGGGGTCCCAGAGCGACGGGTCGGCGACGTCCCCGACCTTGACGACGGCCTCCGCCTCGAGCGCGGCGTCCTTGGGACTCGTGCCCTCGGACCGCATGAGCCGGGCGAGGTTGTGGCGGAGGGTTGTCGCGGCGTTCTCGTCGAGCTCCAGGGCGAGCCTGTGCGTGAATCCGGCGTTGTGCAGGCCGAGGGACTGTCCGCCCGCGCCGGCGCAGATCTCGACCACCTCAAGGCGCTCAGGTGCCATGAGACCTCCTCTCGGTGGCGCCGAAAGTCGGACGCCGACGTGTTCCTCTGCCAACGGCAGCCGTCTACTCTTGCTGCCGCTGCTGGCGGCAGCCTTGCCAGCAGCAGCCGCTGTCCGGGCCTGTCGTGCTTGCGGACTGTTCTACAGCAGGTGTCACCAGCAGAACCAGAAGCGTAGGCGACACCACTGACACAGCCCAAAACGCCGCACTCAGCTGCCCCAGGTCAGGCCCGGCTCCGGGCCGCGGCGGGGTGCCGCTCGGTCTGGAACCGGGCCCTCCGGGGCAGGTCGCCTCCAGGCGCGGAGGGCCCGCCGCACAGGGGTAGGACGGGTCGAGACCATCCAGGGCGGCTCCGCTCCGTAATTGCGCCTTGACGGGTTCCGCTTGCCTCGACAGGATGGTGAGCCCGCAGCCGGGGAGGGAACGGGGAATCGTGGGACAGGCAGACCTGCCGCTGGTGGAGAAGTTCCGGTCTTGGATCCTCCCCGACGGCGGTGTGGCAGCAGACCGGAAGGCGTTCTTCGAGGACGCGCTCGTCGTGCTCGACACTAACGTTCTCCTCAGCCTGTACGAGTACAACCCCGCCGTGCGGAACCAGGTCCTGTCGGTCCTGGCACAGATCTCCAAGCGCCTCTGGCTGCCCTACCAGGTCGGGCAGGAGTTCGTGCGGGGCCGGCGCCGTGTGATCATCGAGCGCAGCAGAGAGCTCGGCGACGCCCCGGTCGTCATCGACCGCCACCTGCAGCAGGCCTACAAGTCGGTGCTGGCTGCCAGTGCGCATGTCAAGGAGCTTCTGAGGAAGTACGCCAATGACGACGCCGCGCAGAGCGGTCTGGACGAAACGATCAACCAGACGACGGTCAAGGCGCTGCTGGGTGAGTGGCAGGTCCTCCTGAAGGACCATGCCAAGCAGCTGAAGCACGGCCACGACCTCCTGCCTTCCGCTGTGGAGTCGGACGATCCTGTCCTGCCGGAGGTGGCGGCGCTGTTCGAGGACCGCCTCGCCCCGCCGACAGAGTACGCGGTGGTGCAGCGTCGGCTGGAGGAGGCCCTCTCCTTCCGGTTCCCGAACGAAATCCCTCCGGGATTCGCCGACGACGGGAAGAAGGGCAAGCCCCTGGACCGGGCCGGCGACTACCTCATCTGGGCGGAGATCCTGGACAAGGCGGCTGACCCGGGCGTGAAACGGGTCCTGTTCGTATCCGCTGATTCGAAGAAGGACTGGTACGAGGAACTCGACGGCAAGGGCGGTAAGCGCCCGTGGCCGCAGCTCTTCGAGGAGCTGCGGCAGCGGACGGGTGCCGAGCTCCGCATCGAGCAGCCCAGCCAGTTCTTCCAGGGGATCGAGGAGTTCCTCGCCCCGGGCACAGAGCTCACCACCGCCGCCTACGACGAGATCGACCGGGCGGCGGAGGCAGTGGCGCAGCGCAACACCGAGGGTGACTCCTCTGTGACGGACGACAACGCCCACGTCATCACGCCGCCGGACGGCCTGGCGCTGGCGGCCTACCGCGCGGCGGGCCTCACGACCCGTACGGTGCGGCAACTCGCGGAATCGGAGCGGCGCCGCCACTTCCAGTGGTGGCTGATCGGAGTGACGGCCGAACTCGGATTCCGTGTGCCTGGTGACGACGAGCCCCTCGTGGAGCTCTGTGCTGCAGTCCGGTCGGAGGTCAGGCCGGCTCCGGAGTGGCATCCCGGAACCGCGCTCGCCCAGGGCGAGTGGCCGTACCGCAGCGACACCTGGGTGGCTCCCTGGTTCGTCCAGCTGGTGCGAGACGCCGGCGAGACCGACCGTCTGCCGCTTCAGAGGCTGGCCGCGCGACAGGTGCAGCCGAAGGCCTGACAGCGGTGCGCGTGCGGACGGCCCCTTGCGGGTCAATACGCTGGCGGGGCGGACCCACCCCGCTATTCGAGTTTTGGACACGGAGCCGACCAGACGATGGCGCACAATCCGATCGACATCACCCCCGACCCCAAGGTGCTCGTGGCGCTCACGCGCACCCCAATCCTTCCGATCGACGCGCTCAGCGAGCTCATCGACAACGCCATCGACTCCTTCCGGGCAGCTGCCACCTCAGGGGCCCCGTCTGCGGTCCGCCAGGTGATCATTGAGGTTCCGGGGTCTGCCGAGGTTGCGCGGGGCGAGGGGGTGATCCGCGTCCGGGACACCGGGCCTGGCCTCACCGAGGAGCAGATCGCCGATTCGATGCGGGCGGGCTACTCCTCCAAGAACCACTACGACACACTGGGCCTGTTCGGCATGGGCTTCAACATCGCTACCGGGAAGCTCGGACGCATCACACGGGTGATCTCCGCGCGCGAGGGGGACAGCCACGCAGTCCAGGTCACGCTCGACCTGCCGGAGCTCATGCAGTCCCAGACCTTCACCGCGCGGGCCGAGCAGATCGAGAAGCCGCAGGGCCTGCGCCACGGGACAGTCGTGGAGATCCGGGACTGGTGGCCTGACGGGGACGCAAACAGCGGATTCATCCGCGAGCTCGCGAAGATGCCGAAGAACACACTGCGCAGGCGACTGGGGCGGCGGTACGCCACCCTGCTGCGTCCGGGCGCGGCCAACCCGGTGGTCATCACGGTCAACAACGACCGCTGCCAGGCCTTCGAGCACTGCGTGTGGTCACCGGACCGCTTCGTCGAGCGGAAGGCCTACGGCAAGATCCCCGCCCAGATCAGCTTCGACCAGGTCATCAGCAGTGCGCGGCGCTGCCTCCACGACGGCACCGACTTCGGCGAGCACGGCACCTGCCCTCGGTGCGGCGGGACGGAGAGCCGGGAGATAAGCCACCGGGTGCGCGGCTGGGTGGGCATCCAGCGCTTCGACGACCAGAACGACTTCGGGATCGACCTGATCCGGAACGGACGGGCCATCCGCCAGGCGGAGAAGGCGGCGTTCTTCGAGTTCTCCGACGAGACCAGCGGGCGCGTCGAGCGCGAGTACCCAGTGGACCAGCAGTACGGCCGGATTGTCGGCGAGGTCCACCTGGACCAGGTTCCGGTCGACTTCCAGAAGCAGCACTTCCAGCTGGCCTCCGACGAGTGGCAGGAGGCCGTCAGGTTCCTGCGCGGAGGCTCCCTGCTGCCGAACAACTGGACCGAGGGCGAGGCGAACGACTCGCCGGTGTCGCTGCTCTTCCAGGGCTACCGGAAGGTCCGCAACTTCGGCCGCGGCGACATGTACATGGGCAAGTACAACCCCGCCAAGGGAAAAGCCGACCGGATCCCCCGGAGTATCGAGGAGGAGTACTACCGGCGCTTCCTCAACCGCGAGCCCGGCTACCACAGCGACGCGAAGTGGTGGGAGCTCGTCGAGACGGCCGCAGAGCCGCCGATCCAAGTACTCCCCGAGTGCCCGGAGTGCGGCTTCCAGAACACGCCGACAGCCGAGGAGTGCGGAGGCTGCAGCGAGGTGCTCGACGGAAAGCCGTGCCTGGACGCCGGATGCGGCAAGCAGATCCTGCGCTCCGCGACCTTGTGCCCGCACTGCGGCACCTCCCAGGTACCCAGGGTCCAGCTGCCCTGGAAGTGCACGTTCTGCGCCCAGGAGAACAAGGCGGGGGTGGACCGCTGCGAGCGGTGCGGGCACGTCAAGGACGCCCCCCACCCGGCCAGCCCCGCATCGCTGAACTCCGCATCTGCTGACGCCGAGGAGCTCGGCGCGGAGCAGCTGGCTGTCGTGCTGGCGGACGGGAAGACGAGCAGCCCGCTGGATGTCCGGGTACGAACGACGCACCGACCGATCCTCCCGGCCTTCGGACAGGCGGCGGTCCCGCTCGTCACCAGCGCGGACACCCGGCAGATCACCGTCTACATCGACCCGACGCACGCGGTGTTCACGGCGATGGGGCTGCGGCCCGAGTTCCTGGTCGCGACTGAGGTCGCCCAGTTCCTCCACTCCCTCCACCGCAACCTCCAGGGCCGACCCGGGCACACCGCCGCGGTGCTGACCGCGGAAATCCTCAAGAAGGGCTGGGGGGACACGGTGACGGACAGCCCCGACAGCGTGCGGAGCGACATCAAGTCGCTGTTCGCCCAGATCACGGAGCGGATCCTCAGGGCGCCGCATGCCGACCGGTTCTACGACGAGCTCGACGAGGCGCAGCAGCTTGCGCTCGCCGGGTCGATGATCAAGTCCGGCGCCGACCTTGCGGAGCTCGGGCGCCTCAAGTCCACCGGCGGCTACCTGCGCTACTGCGACCGCGATACGGTCAGCGCCTTCTTCGGACGCCACCCCGAAGGCTGGTTCAACGGACTGGTCTGGGAGGACCCGTGGCCCAGTGAGAGCGAGGTGGGTACCGTGATCGCCCGGAAGCTGCAGGAGGACCTCCGGGTCAAGTACCTGCGCTGCCTCGAGGACTGCGCCTCGTACCTCCGCTACGACCAGCCCGAGCGGCTCATCGTCGTCCGCGCGCGGGCCGCCGTCGACTTCCTGGCCGGGAAGCTCGCATGACCCAGCGCATCGTCACCGACCTCAACCTGGCCGGGACGGGCTGGCAGTCCTTCGAGCGGACCGTGCAGCGCCTCATCATGGCGCGCGGGTACTCCGGGGTGCAGCTCGCAGGAGCCACTGGCGACGGCGGGGCGGACGTAGTCGGCAGCCTCAACGGGCGACGCTGGCTCTTCCAGATGAAACGGTGGCGCTCCCCGGTGGGGCCCGAGGTCATCGCGCAGACTGTCGATGCCTGTCGGCGCTACGACGCGCAGATCCCGGTCGTCGTCAGCCTGAACGGGTTCGAGGCCTCGGTCCGGGCCCAGCAGGAGCAGCTCGCGGCGAGGGGGATCCCCCTGCAGCTGTGGGACCGGAGCACGCTCCGCAGGCAGGCGGAGCGCGTCCCGGACACTCCGCCGGCGCTGAAGGACCCGGACCGCTTTCAGCTCCGCGCCTACCAGGAGCGGGCCGTCGACGGGCTGATGAACGAGCTGGTGAACGGTGCCCGGAGCGCACTCGTCGTCCTCGCGACCGGACTCGGCAAGACCTTCGTGGCCGCCGAGTTCCACCGGCGCGCCCTCGCCCTGCGGCCCGGCGTGAGGACGCTGGTCCTCGCACACCGGAACGAGCTCGTATACCAGCTCGAGCGCGCGTTCTGGCCCCTGCTGCCGGCCTCCGCGGCGACCGGGGTGTGGAACGGCTACGAGCGCCCGGACAAGGACGCGCTCAACGACCTCGACGTCGTGTTCGCCTGCGTGGACAGTGTCGCCACCGCCGTCGCGGCCGGGCGCGACCTGCCGGAGTTCGGCCTGGTTGTCGTCGACGAGTGCCACCACCTCGGAACCACCGCCTACGACGCCGTGCTCGGCGAGCTGTCGGCGGCTGAAGGCGGCGCGTTCCTCCTCGGGATGACCGCGACACCCTGGCGGCCCGACGGGAAGTCCCTGCACGCCTGGTTCGACTTCCCTGTCGTGGACATCGACATGGTGCGCGGGCTCCGTGAGGGGTACCTCGCCAATGTCGACTACCGGATGTTCACCGACAACATCGACTGGGACGCGCTGGCAGCCGGGCTCGCCGAGGCTGCCCCTGCGCTCACGCCCCGGGGGATCAACCGGACCGTCTTCATCGACGAGTGGGACGACGCGGTCGTCGACCGCCTCGCCGAGGCCTGGGCCGAACAGAAGAGCCCGCGAGGCATCGTCTTCTGCGGGACAATCGACCACGCCGAGCGGATGGCGGGCCGGATCAACGCGCTCGGGTTCACCAGCGCCGAGGTGATCGCCTCCCGGACGGCGGACGGCAGAGCGGTGGACGCAGCCACCCGGAACCGCCTCCTGTGGGATTTCGCCGACGGTCGCACTGGCATCCTGTGCGCGGTCGACGTCCTCAACGAAGGCGTCGATGTCCCGGACGTCAACATCGTGGTCTTCCAGCGGGTCACCCACAGCCGCCGGATCTTCGTCCAGCAGCTCGGCCGCGGGCTGCGCCTGGCGCCCGGCAAGGAGAAGGTGGTCGTCCTCGACTTCGTCTCCGACATCCGCCGGTTCGCCGCGGGCCTTCGCCTGCAGGACTCCCTCAGCGCCCGGGGCGGTGCTGCCCGCGACCCCAGGGTGACGATCGGCAGCGAGGTCAGGTTCCTGCGGGCCAACCGCGCGGACCAGGCGGGCGAGCAGTTCCTGCGCGAATGGCTCGACGACCTCGAAGCGGTCGAGGACGCCGGAGAGGACGTGCACATCCTTCGCTACCCACCCGACAGCTCGATCACGGCTGCCGCAAAACGATAGGAGTCCCTCAACGTGAGCGATCACCACTCCGACCCCACCGCCGACTGGCACCGGCTCAAGCCGGACACCGCCATCGCGGTCGGGGGCGTCCTCGACCTGCTGAAGAACGGCGACGCCCAGGAGGACGCCCAGAACCTCCTCGACGCCTACCTGTACGCGAAGCGCCTGCTTGCCGAGTCCATGCAAGCCCTCGTACGGACCAGCCTGCCCGCAGAGTGCGACACCTTCCGGGACCTCCGTACGCAGCTCGCCACACGGATGACGGAGGAGTACGGGGGGCGGATCCCGGAGCGCTACCTCACCGTGCCGTACGGCAGCCGCACCCACGAGGAGCTGTTCTCGATGCTCCTGCGGAGGTTCAAGATGCCGGTGAGCGCGGCCCTCCTGCGCGTGGCCACCAGGGACTCCGTTCACACCGAGCGCCGCACCCGGGAGCTGCGGGAGCTGGGCCTCGACATCGTCCCCAGCCGTGAGGGCGGGAGCGACGTCTACACCTTGAGGTCGCTTGAGCTCGACACCTCGCTGATCCCCGCGATCATCACCAACAATCTCCGGGACAAGAAGGCGTCCGAGCAGGAGAAGAAGGCAGTGGCGGCCGTCCTCTCGGAGCAGGCCGACTGATCCGCGACCCGACTCGTCGGCCTGCGCCCCGGCACGGTTCTGGGTCCGTGGCGGGGCGCGGGGCAGGTGGCCGAATCCGGTCCCGCCCGGTCGCCTCTGCGGTGCCGTAGCAACTGGTGTCGCCTCATAGACCCCCGCCGTCGCCGCGCTCCTGTCCGTAGCGCACTCCCGCTGACAGCAGGCCCACGCCTCCTGCATCAGCCACGAACCGCCGTGGCCCGGATCGACCAGAGCCGACCCACCCTCGGCGAGCGCCGGAGCCGGCAGGGCCGCGGCACAGGCCTATCGAGCAGAATAGCCCCGTTCATCAGCAAGGCCTTGTCCCGACCAGCGCGGTCGACGGCCCCCGGCGTGAGGGGCCTGCATCGGCTCGACCCATAGCACGGCGGGCAGGTCCGATGGCCCGAACCGCCCAAGGCGTTCGGGCAGTCCGATCCGTTCGGAATTGGAGCGTTCACCGTGCAGTCGCTGGCACCACCCAGCGCACTCATTCCACGGGTCGACCACCCGTTTCCGCGCCCCGCCGTCGAAACGGCCGAGAATTCGACAATCATCCGGTTCCCGGCCGTTGACGTCCGGGCCCACGGGCAGTTGCCGCTCGACCCGGTCGTGCTCGTCGCCGGGCCGGACATCGGCGGCGTGAGTGTGCGGTGGAGTGCGACAGCCACGAATCTCGACGGGCGGATCGAGGGCGTCGTCCAACTGACCACGCTGTCGCTCACGGTCGATCTCGGCGCATCGTTCCCATCGGCTCCATAGAGACAGACCTGGCATGCGCCGTGCGGCAAAGTACGCGCGCTATCCGCCACATCGCCGAGGAGGGGCACGGCGCATGGATGTCGGCGGCGGTTGAACCGGGTTCTGGCACGGATTTCGTGAACCCGGCCAGAGTCCGTCGCGGTCTGTGGTCGGTCCGGGCCGGACGACTGTGCTGGCCGGCTCGCGGTGGTAGAGAATGCTCGGCATGACGACTTGAAGAGCACCGGCCGGGCGGCATTACTGGGTCAAGGTCGCGGCCTGCGAGGCGGTTCCCGGCAGCGACGGACGAGTCTGCGCGACCTGCGGAACGCCCGTCCGCTCGTACCAGTACCGCTTCCATCCGCCCGAGTCCTCCATGTTCGAGCGGTGCATCGGACTGGTCTGGTGTTCCGACTGCAGGATCTACTGCAGCAACCTGGTGCACGTCCCACGCAGGCAAGTCCTGGTAGACGCCCTCGCCTCTCTTCCCTTGGAGCTGCGAGAGCGGCTTCTGCGTTCGGAATCGCGGCTGATCAAGTTTCTGGACCGCGACGCCCGCGGGAGCAGAGGTTAGGGGCGGCGGCTGGCCGCGATCAGGAGGAGCCGCTTGCGGAGTAGGGGTGGCTTCGCTCGGCCGAACATGCTGCGCTTGAGGGCCTTCAGGTCGTTGACGCGGCCTTCGACCGGGCCGGACGACCAGTCGGTGCTCATGCCGTAGACGACCGCGTCGAGGTCGGGGATCAGTCCGGCGGCGAAGCCGGTCAGGCCGGCCGCCTGCTGGTCCGCGCAGACGTCGGCGATCCAGTGCCGCAACTCGTCTCCCTGCCGGTTGGTCATGATGGCCGCGAAAGTGCGGACGTGGCCTGCGGCGGCCGTGACGTCGGGTGAGCGGGCCAGCAGTGCCTTGAGTCGCTGCTGGTCGTCCTCGCGCAGGTGGTCGGGGTGGCTCATGATCCAGCGGGTGGCCTCTCGGGGCGAGGGCGGCCGGGCGATCGGCGGCGCTTTGCCCGCGGCCCGGTGGTCGGGCCGCAACGGCCGCACGTAGTCGCGCAGCGTGCTGTAACTGCAGAGTGCCCCGCGTTCTCGCAGTTCACGGTGAATCCGGGACAGGTTCGTGCAGCCTCGGCGATGCGCTGCTCGATGTAGGGCTTGAACCGGTCGAGTTTGCTGGTCCGGTTCTGCCACTGGCCGTGCAGCATCGCCTCCGGGCTGGCCGCGCGAGCGTACTTGCGGACCGTGTTGCGCCCGAGACCGAGGCGTCGGGCGATCTCGCGCAGGCTCAGGCCCTGCTCGACCTGGGCGCGGACGGCGGCGTGGGTGTCGCGGAGCCGGTCGAGGAACTTCCCCTCCGGGTACGGGCCAGGCGGGCCTTCTTCAGCCGTGACGGCCTCGACCTGCGTCAACTCCGGCTGCTCGGGGGCAGGTTCGTCCAGGTCACGCAGCAGGGCGCGGTGGCGGGAAATGAGGCGTTCGACGGCCTCGCCGAGGTTGTGCCACAGATGCCATTTGTCCGCGCAGTGCTGGGCGTTCGGGGCACCGTCTCGCGCGCCGTCGGCGAAGACCGAGGCGCGGTCACGGCAGATGATCTCGACGCCGGGATGCTCACGCAGCCACGCGGCGACGCTGTCCGCGTCGCGGTCGGGCAGCAGGTCCACCGGCTGATGGGACTCGCAGTCGACGAGGATGGTGCCGTACCGGCGGCCCTTCCTCGTGGCGAACTCGTCGATGCCCAGGACGCGCGGGGTCGCCCAGGTCGGGTCCGGCAGCGCCATGACCAGGCGCAGGACGGTCATCCGGCTGACCGCGGTGCCGAGCAGCAGGGCCAGACGCGACACGGCGCGAGCGGCCAGGACCACGCCCAGCGCGCCGAGCAGCGTCTGCAGGACGGGCGTCCGCCGGCCGTAGCGGATCGTCAGCCCCTCGACCTGCTCGGCGAAGGTCACCCGCGGGCAGGCGCCGTTGTCGCAGAACAGCCGGCGCACCGACAGTTCGATCAGGACACCCTGCCCGCCGCACGGGGCGTCCGCCAGTCGTCGCCCGTACCGGCTGTGCACCCGGTCAGACGTGACCCGGCAGCCCGGGCAGGGCACGGGGATGTGCTCCGGCGTCGACGCCTCGATCACCACGCACCCGCCCCGCACCTCCAGGAGCTCGATCCGCATCCCGGCGAGATGCGGCAGCAGAAGGGAGATCGCCTCACACGCGGCCAGTATCCAAAATGAGTTGACGGAGCGTCACCGGCGCACAGCAGCACGATCGACTTCACGGAATCCGTGCCAGAACCTTGAACCGTGACCCACTTTGGACGGTCGAGTTCTGACCCTCTCGCGTCGTCGGTGGTTGTGTTCAGTCGTTGTCGGTGGTGGCGGGGACGCGGCCGAGTTCGCGGCCCCGCATGCGGTAGGACTCGCCCTTGAGGGAGTGGACCTCGGCGTGGTGGACGAGTCGGTCGATCATCGCGGCGGCGACGGTCTCGTCGCCGAAGGTCTCTCCCCATCGCCCGAAGGGCTTGTTCGAGGTGACGATCACGCTCGCGCGTTCGTATCTGTTCGAGATCAGCTGGAAGAACAGGTTCGCGGCCTCGGCCTCAAACGGGATATACCCCACCTCATCGATCACGATCAGCGGGTAACGGCCGAGCTTGACCAGCTCGTCCTGGAGCCGGCCGGCCTGATGGGCGGCGGCCAGACGGTCGACCCACTGGGCGGCGGTGGCGAACGCGACCCGGTGGCCGGCCTGGCAGGCCCGGATCGCCAGACCGGTCGCGATGTGCGTCTTGCCCGTGCCCGGCGGCCCCAGGAAAATCGCGTTCTCCTTGGCCGCGATGAAGTCCAGTGTTCCCAGGTGAGCGAGCTGCTGGCGCGTCATTCCGCGCAGATGGGCGAGGTCGAGTTCCTCGATGGTCTTGATCGCGGGGAAGCGGGCGGCGCGGATGCGGCCCTCGCCGCCGTGACTGTCGCGGGCCGAGACCTCGCACTGCAGGCAGGCGACGAGGTATTCGAGGTGGCTCCAGGACTCGGCCTGCGCGCGTTCGGCGAGCCGCTCGGCGGCGTCCAGCAGCGCGGGTGCCTTCATCGCGCGGGCGAGGAAGGCCAGGTCTGCGGAGGTCTGCCGGGTGGTGCGGGCGGTGGGAACGCCTGCTTTCGCCGCGTCGGCGACGACAGTGTTCGGGGACTGGGGAGCGGTGCGGGCCATCATGTGTCCTCCTTCCCGGCGCCGCCCTCGATGAGGGTGAACATGCGGTCATAGGTGCCCAGTTCGCGTTGCTCGACCTCGATGCCGAGACTGTCCGGGGCCAGCACCGCGGCCCGGGCGGTGGCCGCGCGGGCGGCCTGCTGGTGGATCACCTCGCCGCGCATGAGGGCCGCTGCGGCGGCGTGGTCGGGATCGGTCAGGCTCTGGTGCCTGGCCCAGCAGCGCGGATGGCGGGCCACGATCTCCTCGCCGCAGGTGACGGTGATCTCCTCGTTGTCGGCGTGGACCATCACCGTCCGGCCGATCGCGCGAGGGTGGACGGAGTAGTCGTTGGTGTCGACGCGGATGTAGTGGTCGCGGCCGATACGCACGCGAAGCGGCCACCAGCGCGGCGGGTCGACCGGCGGGATGGTGAGCATCGCGGTGCGGTCCGCCTCCCACCGGTCCGTGGGGCGGGCGTCGATCGAGCGGTGATGCCGCCGGTTGGCGATCTGCAGCCAGGTCGTGAGCTGGCGGTTGAAGTCGCCCGGGCCGCTGAAGGTGCGGCCGGGCACGAAGCTGGTTTCCAGGTAGCCGTTGGCCCGCTCGACCAGGCCCTTCGCTTCCGGGTCACGGGGCCGGCAGAGGTGCACCCGGGTGGCGAGCAGGCCGGCGAATGCGGCGAACTCGCTGGTCAGCCGGCCCTTGCCGACACCGGTTTCGTTGTCCCAGACCAGCGTCTTGGGGACGGCTCCCCAATTGGAGAGCAGGCGCCAGTGTCCGTCGATGAGATCACCGGTGGTCCGCGAGGGCAGCATCCGGGCGGTGATCACGCGCGAGTAGCCGGAGACGATCACGAGCACCGGTGGGCGGCCCGACTGGCCGTAGCCGAGCGGGATGTCGACCGGCGGGAACCACAGGTCGCACTGGGCGAGCTCACCGGGCTGGTAGACGGTCCGCGAGACCGGGTCGACCGGCAGGTAGGCGGGACGCAGTTCGCGCACGCGCTCCTTGAGGATGGTCATCCCGCGCTCCCAGCCGATGCGCTCGGCGATCACGGTGGCGGGCATCGTCGGGGTCTGCTTGAGCAACTCGCGGATCGCGGGCTCCACGGCGTCCACCGCCGAGCCCTTCAGCGGCCGCTGGTAGACCGGCGGCCGGTCGGTGGCCAGGGCCCGTTTCACCGTGTTCTTCGAGATACCCAGGTGCCGGGCGATCCCCCGGATCGGCATGTGCTCGGCCCGGTGCAGCCGGCGGATCTCAGCCCAGTCCTCCACGGAAATCACCCTCTCCTCCTAACCCTCAATGAAGATCAGGATGATCAGACGATCGCGAGGTGGGTCACCGTTGATCCGCCGTTCAGCGGTCAGTTTTCAGGTTCTGGATCACTTTCCGTGCCAGAGCCACAGAGCGTCACCACAACCGCGATCATGAACGGTCGTGGCTGACGACCTCCTCCAAGACCTCTGGC
>NZ_JBIWFT010000067.1:0-28123 GCF_044763205.1 Kitasatospora sp. NPDC096204 | reverse complement strand
CCAGAGGTCTTGGAGGAGGTCGTCAGCCACGACCGTTCATGATCGCGGTTGTGGTGACGCTCTGTGGCTCTGGCACGGAAAGTGATCCAGAACCCCGTTCTGGGCGCCACGCGGCCGCGAGTCGCTGCCAACGCTGCGCAACCCATTGGGACCGATCCACCTGGCCGGCGACTACCAGCTCGACATGCCCTCGCTCGCCGACGCGGCCACCTCGGGCGAGAACGCGGCGAAGGCGGTTCTCGCAAGCCTGGGGCGCTGACGCTTCAAGGCTGCGGCAGAGTGGATCTCACACCGCCGTCGGTGTGGCTCGCAGGCCGCCGAGCAATGCGGCCAGGTAGCGGTGCGCGGTGTCGATCCTGTCTGCGGGGGTGCTGCCGTGTACGGCTACGGCGTAGGCGATGCCGCACATGAGCGGGACCAGATCGGCTGCGGCCAGGTCGGGGCGGACTGCCCCGGCCGCGCGGGCCCGGTCGAGGAGTGTGGTGCCTGTAGACCACAAAGACTCCTTGAGTTCCGCGGTGCGCGGCAGGGCGTTGACGGAAGCGGCGGCGACCGGTGCCACGGAGGCGTCGGTGACCTGCGCCTCGACGGTGTGGGTCAGGAAGCTTTCCAGCGCCCGCCAGGCGTCGGTGTCGGCCAGCGCCTGTCTGCCGTGGGCGGCCAAGGCTTCCAGGCGGGGGGTGGCGACCGCCTCCAGGAGGGCCTCGGGCGTGGCGAAGTGGCGGTAGACGGTGCCGACTCCGAGCCCGGTGCGGCGGGCGACGTCGTTGAGCTGCAACGGCGTGCCCTGGTCGACGAGCTCGCGGGCGACGGCCACGATCCGGTCCCAGTTGCGGGCCGCGTCCTTGCGCAGTGGTGTCGTCGTCATGGGGACATGCTAATCGGATGGCTCATCCGCCAGGCCCGCCGCCCGGGCGAGGCCGGGCCTGGCGGGTCAGGGCGCCACGAGGGGCGCGTACTGCCGGCTGAGTCGGCGCACGGCTTCGGCGACGCGGGGGTCGGTGGCCGTGCGCAATGGCGCCGCCGGGCGTGCCGTGGCGCCGATGACGATGCCGGTCCGGCCCGCCAGGGACTCGTCAGTGGCGGCCATGATGGAGGGTTTTGCGGCCTCGGATGCCGGGCCCGCGGTGGAGCGTTCGAACTTGCGGCGCACGAGCGGCCACAGCAGCCGCAGGGCCGGTGAGACGATCTTCGGGTCGGTCAGGGTGCCGTTGGTCATGTCGGTCGCGGCGCCTCCGGGGTCGGCGGCGAAGACCGAGACGCCCGTGCCGTCGAGTCGCGACGCCAGGTCGAGCGTGTAGGCGAGGTTCGCGAGCTTGGCGCGGCCGTACCAGTGGAATCCGTAGTAGCCCCCGGGCGGCTCGACGGCGTCGAACACCCGCTTGGCGACACCGACCGCACCCGAGGTCACGTTCACGATCCTGCTCGGCGCACCGGCCGTGAGCGTGGGCAGCAGCAGTTCCGTCAGCAGGTACGGCGAGAGGTGATTGACGACGAACGACGCCTCCACGCCGTCCAGCTCCTGCCGATCCGCGAACATCGCCCCGACGTTGTTCACCAGCACGGTCAGCGGTTCGCCTGAGGCGGCGTGGTCGCCGGCTATCAGGCCGGCGAGCGCGCGCACGCCGTCGAGCGAGCCGAGGTCGGCGGGCAGGAACCGACCAGGTCGCGCCGGATTCACCGCGTTGATCCGATCGACCGCCCGGGCGCCTCGGTCGGCACTGCGCCCGACCATGGTGACCGAGAATCCGGCGGCAGCCAGTGCCAGAGCCGTCTCCAAGCCGATCCCGGCGGTCCCGGCCGTGACCACGGCTGTCTTCCCCATACGTTCCTCCAGCCCGGCGATTCGGATAGGTCATCCGCTTGATGGTGACGGTAGCATAACCGGATGACTCATCCGATTGTTGATGGCGGACGGGCCCTGTCGCCCGCGACGAAGCCCCCCGCGAGCACCAGACCCCGGAGCCATCAAGGAGCGCCGGTTCGGCTGCCGCGGCGACGGTCGTCTCGCGGGCCGGCGTAGACATCCAGCGGCCAGCACCACCAGTGGGCAGCTGGGGAATTACGTGACGTTCGCCCTGGGGGGGGAATTACGCCGTCGTCGACAGTCGGCTGCTGGCCCGCTTCGCCGAGCAGGCCGCCATCCCGGACCTGCCCGCCCTGCGCGATGCCATCGACACCACCGGGCAGCACGAGGGCCGCCTGTTGGGGACCCGATAGGCCGAGCCGGTCCGCCGCACTCCCGCGCAGCGGCCGAGATCATGGACACGGGTGCAGGCGGCCCGGACGAGGCGCTCAGGGACCACCACTGAGCGCCGACAGCGGGCCGACCCGTCGGGCGGGGTGCGTCCTCTCACCGGGCCCGGGAGTGTGTCACCGGTGTCCCGTGGGTCGGCCCGGCGGGCGGGGTGCGCAGGGCGAGGGCGGCGATGTCGTCGCGGCCGTCGCCGAGGTGGGCGTCGGCCAGGGTCCGGCACAGGTCTTCGAGGGGCAGAGCGGCCTGGGCGGCGGCGACCTGGGCAAGGGCGGTGAGGCCGGCGTCCAGGGGGCGGTGGGGGTGC
This sequence comes from Kitasatospora sp. NPDC096204, assembly GCF_044763205.1. Taxonomy (NCBI): domain Bacteria; kingdom Bacillati; phylum Actinomycetota; class Actinomycetes; order Kitasatosporales; family Streptomycetaceae; genus Kitasatospora; species Kitasatospora sp. NPDC096204. Next base: position 25,562 of record NZ_JBIWFT010000067.1, on the reverse strand, counting down.
TCGACCGGACCCTCCGGATCATGCGTACGGACCCCCACCGGGCCTGGCGCGCGGCTGAGATCGCCAAGCAGCTGGGCCTCTCCAGCCACCGCGGCGTCAGCGCCGAACTCGGCCGCTCGGTCAAGGAGGGCATGCTCCTCAAGCCAGCCCCGTGACCTACATCCTTGCACCCGACTGGGCCCCGCCCGACCAGCAAGAACCGCTACACGAAGCGGACTTGCAACCTGCGGATTCACGTTAACTACGCGGCATTGGAGTACTTGCGTGGTGCTGGCACTGCTGTGGCTCTCCTTACGCCTGGATCGTAACCCAGGCTTCAAGGACTCCACGAGGATCAGTGCAGCTCAGCGGCCCCACCAGGGAGCAGGTGTGCTCCGCCTCGGCCGCTGCTGTGGGCCTGCTCCCAGGGCATCGCCAGTCAGGTCAGGCATCCCGTGGCGGCCGTTCGCTTGCCCGCCGGCTCACGCAACACCTCGAAGCGGGCACACGGCCAGGACAACCGCCGGACCGTGTTGCCCGATCCGCGCCCGGTCGGGGAGAAGGGCCGCTGTCAGGGCCGCGTCGGTGTCCTTCCGGGGTGCGGTCTACTCGGAGGGCGGCGCGGTCATCGTCGGCGGCGGCCGCCGCCGCCGATGTGGCGGTCGTTGGCCAGTGCGGTCAGCGGGCCGTACTCACAGGCGAGCTGATTCCACGTCAGAACCTCGCCACAGCGGGCCGGGAACGTCTTCGGGTCGAATTCGGGCATGGTCCAGGTGCCGGTGCCCCGGTCCCGCAGCCACAGGTCCCCGTCACCGTCGACCACAGTCGGCGGGGCCGGTACGGGATCGGCCTGATCGATGGGATCCCAGGTGACCCGGCCGGGGTGGGAGGCGCGGCGCAGCTCGGTGGTGGCCAGCCGTGCGGCCAAGTCGCGGGTGGACTCTTCGGTGTCCTTGACCGACGCGAGCCGGTATGCGTCGTCGAGGACGGGCAGGGCTGGATTCTGGCTGCGCTTGGAACTCATACGCTGGCTACCTCCGTAGGGGGCGCCACATCCGTTATGGCACCCCGTGTAGGAACACGGTATCCGAGGCGGGAGCCGTGCCGGTCACTACCACCGTTCAGGTGGAGGAGATCGGGGCGGTGGGGCCTGGTGGTGAGCCGGTCCCGGACATGGCGCAGCCGCGGTGGTCCGGGGTGATGGCGATCCCTGAAAACGGCCACCCGGATACAGGTGTTTGCCGGACCTGCTCACCTTGATTCCCCGCCGGTGCTGTGTGGAAGGGGTGGCGTCCGCCCTCCCACAGGCGGGATCGGTCGCTACGCCCGTGGGACCGCAGTGCTGCTCCGGCGGACGCGGGTGGTGGTGCGGTCGTAGAGGCGGGTGCCGAGGTCGTCGAGCCTGATCGTGCCGAGGGCGGGGACGAGGTCGGTGGTGACGTAGTCGCGGTAGCGGACGTAGGTGGTGGGCTTGAGGACGAGCTGCTTGTCCTTGAGCCAGGTCGTGAGGTAGTCGGCGAGGGTCTGGTTGGGGTCGGCGCTGTAGCCGACGGCCTGGCCATCGATCATCCGGCGCAGTCCTGCTCGGGCTGCTTCGGCGGTGGGGTAGCCGCCGCGGCGGATGTTGTTGCGTCGATGGTCGGGGGAGGGGAGGGGAGGTCGAAGGAGAAGGTCCAGGTGCCGTGATTGGGGTCGGTGGCGAGCTCGGGGCAGTGTGCTCCGAGTTGCTTGCCACCCTGGTCGCGGCAGCCGCACCGGCGGTAGACGTGCCCGCTGTGGGCTGCGGAGCGCATGGTGATCACTTCCAACGCGGGTCGTGCGAACAGCCATGCTCATGGTCTCCTGGCGGGCGTCAGCAGGCGGTGAACCCCCGGCCTCACACCGTACCCACAAGCGGGTGAAAGGGGCCTCTGACCTGGGGCGATCCCTTGTCGTGGCGACAAGGGGTCGTGGACTCGCTGGCGCTGCTCGGTGTCGCAGGGCGTAGCGTCCCGATATGACCGCTGACCACGGGCTCGAGAGCAGCCGGATCATCGTGCCCTGCGGAGCCGGCGTCGCTCAGATTGCTCACCTGTCGTGGGCGAGGCCGACCAATCCGGGCGATGCCAGCCTGCGCATGCCGATACGTGGGCTTGACCTGCGGCGACGACTCTCTGATCCCCGCAGGTGGCCGGTTGCGAGAGCGAGGAGGTCGCCCGGCGCTTCATCCAGGGCACCGTCGCCGAACAGGGCTTCGATGAAGGCGAGTTGACGATCCACTCCGAGCGGGCCGGTGCAACCTGTGGCTGAGGACCCTGGACCGGCCCGGCCTCGGCTTCGACTTCGACTCCTGACAGTTCGGCTGCTATCCCGGCTGGAGCCGGGGCAGCAGCCGGCAAACGGGAATTTCGGGGTCACGCCGTCCGGCAGCCTATTATCGCTTCTTGGGCCTGCGGACCTGATCCCCGGCTCACCAGGTACGGAGAGGTGTCACCCGGCCTGCTGCCGATGCGTACCCGAGGATACCCGTGAGCACCAAACAGTCCGTCCCCGTCCCGCAGGTCCTTCATGAGGCCGGCCGCCGACGGACCTTCGCCGTGATCAGCCATCCGGACGCGGGCAAGTCCACGCTCACCGAGGCGCTGGCGCTGCACGCGCGGGCGATCACTTCTGCCGGTGCGGTGCACGCCAAGGGTGACCGACGCGGCGTGACCAGCGACTGGATGGAGTTGGAACGCGAGCGCGGTATCTCGGTGACCTCGGCCGCATTGCAGTTCGGCTATCGCGACCATGTGATGAACCTGGTCGACACCCCCGGCCACGCCGACTTCTCCGAAGATACCTACCGGGTGCTGGCCGCCGTCGACTGCGCGATCATGCTGGTCGACGCGGCCAAGGGACTGGAGGAGCAGACCCGCAAGCTTTTCGCGGTCTGCCGCCATCGCGGCGTCCCCGTGATCACCTTCATCAACAAGTGGGACCGGCGCGGCCGGGATGCACTCACCTTGCTCGAGGACATCGAGACGCACCTCGGGATCACCCCCGTCCCGGTCGTCTGGCCGGTGGGCAACGCTGGCAACCTGCGCGGCCTGGTCGAAGCGGGGAACACCGAGCAGATGCTGCGCTACACCAAGGTGCCGGCCGGCACGCACGCCGCCCTCGAGGAGCAGCTCACCTCCGAGAAGGCCGCCGAGCAGGAGGGCGAAGCCTGGACGACCGCGCTGGAGGAACTGGAGCTGGTGCTCTCCTCCGGCCCCGGCTATGACCAGGAGGCCTTCGAGGCCGGCAAGATCAGCCCGGTCTTCTTCGGTGCCGCGCTGACCAACATCGGTGTGAAGCCCCTGCTGGACGCCGTGGTCGAGCTCGCGCCGGCTCCCGGGCCCCGCCCGCTGGCCAAGGGCGGCAGCCGCGAGGTCGGCGAGGAGTTCTCCGGTCTGGTGTTCAAGATCCAGGCGAACATGGACCCGGCCCATCGCGACCGGATCGCCTTCGTCCGAGTCTGCTCCGGTGTCTTCGAGCGCGGCATGCACGTCACCCGCGCGGCCAGCGGCCGCTCCTTCGCAACCAAGTACGCCCACACCGTCTTCGGGGCCGAGCGCACCGTGGTCGACACCGCGTACCCCGGCGACGTGGTCGGCCTGATCAACGCGAGCGCGCTGCGGGTCGGCGACACCCTTTTCAGTGGCAAGAAGACCGAGTTTCCCCCGCTGCCCGCCTTTGCCCCCGAGTACTTCGCGGTGGCACGGCCCAAGGACATCAGCCGTTCCAAGCAGTTCCGCAAGGGCGTCGCCCAACTCGATGAGGAAGGCGTGATCCAGGTGCTGGTCTCCGACCGGCGTGGCGACCAGGCGCCGGTCATGGCTGCGGTCGGCCCGATGCAGTTCGACGTGATCCTGCACCGGATGGAGCACGAGTTCTCTTCCCCGATCGCCCTCGACCAGCTCTCCTACCGCTTGGCCCGAATCACCGACGCCGACGGCGCCGCAGCCCTGGCCAAAGCCCGTCTGACCAACGGCGAGGTGCTCACCCGCCGCTCGGACGGCGTGCTGCTGGCCTTGTTCGCCGACAAGTGGCACCTGAACGCCTTCCAGCGCGCCCAACCCGACATCCTGCTCCAGCCGCTGATCGCCACGGCGGACTGATCGCCGACGTCTCGGTACGGCGGCGCCGCTTGGCACAGCGGACGGCGCATGGTCAGGCCCCTGCCGGGGGTCTTCCGGCGCGCGCCGCCCCTGTGGCTGCCGACAAGTCTGTCCGTGCAGGTCATGCGGCATGTCGGTACTCGTGGAGGGTGCCGCCGAGACGGTCGCGTCCGCGGACGTCCGCGGACGTCCAGCCGGGCCGTCCGCCCGGCATCGGCGACCGGGACGGGCCGTGGTGTCAGCGACGTGTCCTGGTGGAGTGCGTGATGTGGGCGGTGGGTGTTGTAGTGGTCCTCGAACTCCCGCAGTACGTGCAGGAGATGGCGCTGGTTCCAGATCAGCGTCCCGCCGAGGAGTTCGCGTCGGCAAGTGCGTGCCCGGCGTTCCATTAACGGGGCCATTACGGGCAAAACGCCAGGATGATCACGACCCGCTCACCGCTGACGAATTGAGGTCGACACCGCCATCGACTGCTGACCAAACCAACACGAAGGCCGGGCCCGACGCACACAGTGCGTCGGGCCCGGCCTTGTTGCGTAGTAGCGGGGACAGGATTTGAACCTGCGACCTCTGGGTTATGAGCCCAGCGAGCTACCGAGCTGCTCCACCCCGCGTCGGTGACACCGACTCTACGGCACAGCCCGCACAGAACGAAATCTCATTTCCGCCGCCGTCGAGAAAATGCCTGCGGCAGGTGGCTGGGGCGGCCCAGGAATCCATCATGAGCATCACCTGCCGGATGGCTGGTCACCGGCGGACAGCCCGTTCGCAATCGCAGCCTCGGAGACGAATTGGCTCCGGGCGACCGTCGCCCTGACCGTCCACCGCATGCACGGCGACCGACGCTCAGGTCGGGCGGTTCAGCTCCCGAAACGGGCTGCACGCTGCCATCGCGTCCCACATTCCGCGCATCCGGATTCGCTCCAGGCCCGGCCGGTACTGTCAGGGCGGCCCGGTGCATTGCATTCCCATGATGCTGCTGCCCGTTCGACCTATCGCCACGACCAAGCCGTTGACGCCGGAAACGGCATCGTCGCCAGCCGTTGCCTCGGCGGTTCCGGCCGGGCGCGGCCCAGTGTCGTGGGTGCAAGCTGGGACGTTGCTCGCTGTGGACTTCTCGGCCGCCGACAACGAGCCCGTAGTTCCGACTGGACGATCGCCCGCGTGACGCGTGGGGCGCCGCCTTCGCGCCCGACGCCGGCTACGTCCTTGCCGCCACCCAGCACGAGGCCCTACGCCTGGATGCCGACGGCGCGGTGCACGGCGGATCCCCTTCACAGCCCCGGCGCACTCCTCGATCGGGCTCGCCAACTGCGCCTTTGCGCGAAGACAGCCGGCAAACCCGCCTGCAAGGGCCCGTCCATCAAGGGCGAGCGCGTCACCGCCGCGATCATCGCCCTGGTGGAACGCCTGGCCGACCTGGCGATGACGGGTGCCGGTGCTGGACGAGGAGCATGTGTGGGACCGCATGCGATCAACGATCGCTTCCTGCTGGTGGGAGACAGCGCGCGCAGCGGCGGTCTGTCGAAGGTGCGCAAGGCCGTCGACACGGCAATAGCGACAGTGACAGGCAGTTCGCGGTGATCAAGTTACTCAAGCGGCGCGACGACGAAATCATCAAGGTCTTCCTGGAACCGGAGACCGCCGCACTCAAAGCTGTCGAGCGCCCTCATATCGTGCGGATGCTGGAGTCGGGCTGGGACCCGGTTCTGGAGCGGTACTCCATCGCCCTGGAGTGGGTGGAACGCAGTCTGAAGGACGATCTGCAGGCTCGTCGGCCCGTCGGCTGGGACGCCTACTTCGAGAAGATCGTGTCGCCACCTTGTAACAGTCAGCGATGATCAAGGAGCGGCACAGGATCGGGCCCACCGGCCGGGACCGCGCGGCGAAGCCCCGGACGGGCATCGCTCCGGGTGAGAGGTTCGCCTGTTCGGATCAGCGAGGATGACGGCGAGGAGACGGCGCCCGGAGACCTTCCTACCGTTGGACCCCGGGAGGCTGCATCCCCGCGGAGCCCGGCCGAGGACCTCTCGCCCGTCGGCCACCGCTCACGCCGAACCCGGCAGTCGACTTCCACCGTGACCACGCAGGGTCCGGGTCGAAGGAGATGAAGGACATGAACACCATGCGCACCGCCCGCACGCCCGCGACACCCGCACTGAACGGGTGCCGGACATCACGCCGCCGCCTTCGGGCACGGATCGGGCTCGCCGCGACCGCCACGGCCCTGTCGTTGCTGCCAATCGCCCCGTCCACCGCCAGCGCGGCACCCCACCTCCCGCTCACACAGATCGTGCGGGAGGCCAAGGTGAAGGCGCAGCAGGAGCACCCCGGCTCGCAGTTCTACGACGCGGACGCCGTCCTGCTGACACCCACGACCAACCCCAATGACGTCCAGGCCTGGTGGATCCGCTTCCGGGCCAAGGACTCGGAGCCGTCCTTCGAGTACAAGTACTCGACCACCGGTCAGTACCAGAGCACGCAGCCGTGGAGCGTCCCGATCGGGATCCAGGCCATCTCCGCGTTCACCATGACGGAGGTCCAGGCCCACGATCTGGCCGTCAAGGCCGGGCACACCGGCGCGTTCAAGCCCCTGTACCTCAATGAGCCCGTCGTGCAGAACCCGCATCCCACCTACTACTTCTGCATTCCCAGCGAGGGCAGGACGGTGGCGGTGGACACCGTGACGGGCCACGTCACCACGCCGTGGTCGTGCTAGTGACCACGGTGTGAGCCCTGTTCGGTGGCCGTCACCCAGTGGGGGTGACGGCCACCGGCGGCTGGCGACCCGGTCGCCGCGGATCCGCGCCGGCCGTTGCGGCCAGCATGCTCTGTGCCGCCGGCATCGCCCCGGTGGCGCTGTCCGGGACCTCCCACGCGCAGGGCACCTGCACGGTCTCGGGCCCCACCACCACCTGTACGTTCGCCTTCACGGGCGCCGAGCATTCCGGCCGGCCCCACCGCGCCGGCGGGGTTCTCAGGGGGTTACCGTCACCGTCATCACAAAGGTGCCCTTCTCATGGCCCATCAGGCCATATCCGGCAACCTTCCGCACCTCGGGGGAACCTCAGAGGGTGCCTGCCGGCCTGGGCGGTAGGGCCGCAGGGCGTCGGCCTTCCTGCCTTCAGGGACGGGTCGGGAGAGACGGGGCCACGCTCTCCGGGGGCGGGCAGAGTTCACCGGGCCAGTCGGAGTCGTCGCGCAGCAGGGCGCGGGCCAGGCTGCGGTAGAAGAGCAGGACACCGGGCTCCTTGGGGGAGAGGTGGCCGCGCTCGGCGAAGCGCGAGGCGGCGCCTCGTTGGACTGCCTCCAGGCCGTGTCGGTCCTCGCCGTTGATCCGGGCGGCGTACGCCTCCGCTTCCTTCCGCACGGCCTCGCGGTCCTGGCCGTCGAGCAGGGCGGAGGGCATCAGCACCCCGCCCCGTACCAGGGTGCGGTCGATGGAAGTCGGAAGGAGGCTGAGCCAGATCACCATGTCACCGGAGGCGGCCAGGCTGCCCGACGGGAAGACGAAGAAGCCGTACAGGTGCGCGCGTTCCTCCTCGGTGAGGTCGAGGACCACCGGCTCCAGCGGCTCCGCGTAGCGCACCCGCATGCTGTCGGCCCACGGCGAGTCCGCGCGGACCGTCGTCCGCGCGCCCCCGGGCGTGGTCGGTTGCAGGGTCTCCGGGTGGAAGCCCATGACGTGGTAGTTCTCATGCGCGTTCTCGACGGCGATCTTCCAGTTGCAGTGCCATTCCTCGGTCCAGCCGGCCACCTGGGTCAGCTCCGGCAGCCGGTAGTTGACCAGGTCCTCGCCGATTCGCCGCAGATGGGGCTCCAGCGGCTCGGCCGAGGCGTCCAGGTTGACGAAGACGAACCCCTGCCATTCCTCCACCGCGAAGGCGGGCAGCCGGCACGTGGACGGGTCGAAGGCCGGATTGCGCTTCATGTGGGTGGCACCGACCAGACGGCCGTCCAGAGCGTAGCGCCACAGGTGATAGGGGCACGTGAAGACGTCGGTCCGCCCCGCGCCCTCCTCCACCACCGGCATCAGCCGGTGCCGGCACGCCGGCGAGAGCCCGTACAGCGAGCCGTCCTCGCCACGCCCCGGCGGACGTCGCGCGGCTGCTGCTCGCGCTCGGCCGGACCCCGGGCGCGCGGGGCGTCTTCCACGCCACCAACGCCGGCCGGGCCAGCTGGTACGAGCTGGCCCGCGAGGTGTTCCGGCTGGTCGGTGCCGATCCCGGCCTGGTGCGGCCGGTGCCCGCGGCGGCCGTCGCCGGCCCCGCCCCCCGGCCGCGGTACACCGTCCTCGGCCACGACCGCTGGCACGAGGTGGGCATCCCGGCCCCCCGGCCCTGGCGGGAGGCGCTGGCCGAGGCGCTGTCGGCGGCACCCCGGGAGGAACCGGACCGGCCCCGCTGACGGCGGGGCCGGGTGCCGATCCGGCCGGCTCAGCCGGTCCAGGCGGCCCGCCGGTGCCGGTGGGTCAGCCCTTCGAGGACCGGGACCAGATCGGCGGGCGAGGGCATGGCCCCGATCTCGTCCCGGAGCCGCACCGCCCCGCGCGCGAACGACGGGTCGTCGAGCACCCGGGTCACCAGCCCGTGCAGCTCCGCCGGGGTCAGCGGGCCGGTGCCGGACCAGCGCACTCCCGCCCCCGACCACTCGATCAACTCCGCCCGGGGGCGCAGGTCCCACAGGTCGTTCGGGACGACGACCTGCGGGACGCCGTGCACCAGCGCGTTCTGCGCGGTGCCGAAGCCGCCCTGGTGCACGATCGCGGAGCAGGACGGCAGCAGCGCGTCCAGTGGGACGAAGTCCACCGCCCGCACGTTGTCCGGCAACGGGCCGGCCTCGGCCAGCTGCGCCGTGTCCAGGGTCGCCACCACCTCCGCGTCCAGCTCGGCCAGTGCCTCCAGCAGCACCGGCACGGAGGTCCGTTCGCCGCCCATCACCTCGCGGAAGGAGATCCCGAGGGTCAGGCAGACCCGGGGCCGGCGCGGTGGTTCGAGCAGCCACGGCGGCAGCACCGCCCGCCCGTTGTACGGGATGTGCCGCACCGGTACCCAGGGCAGGTCGGTGGGCGTGCGCAGCGCGGCCGGCGCGGGGTCGAGGGTCCACTGGCCGGTCACCAGGTCCTCGCTGAACCCGCCGCCGTACCGGGCCGCCGTCCAGTCCAGCCACTCGGCGAGCGGGTCCTCGCGCAGCTCCCCGGGCCGGGCGGTCAGCGACTCCCGGTGCCGTTGCCGCATCGTGCCCACCAGGTCCAGGCCGTAGAGCAGGCGCGCGTGCGCGGCGCCGGCGGCCCGGGCGGCGACGGCCCCGCCCATCAGCAGGGTGTCCCAGACGACGAGGTCGGGGCGCCAGCGCCGGGCCAGCGTGACCAGGTCGTCGACGGTCTCCTCGGCCGAGAAGTTCTGGAAGATGGCGGAGGTCATCACGGTGAACAGGCCGTCGAGGAAGTCGGGCGTCAGGTGTTCGGGCCGGTCCTCCGTCATCCGCATGAGCTCCTGGGCGTCGGGCGGGTCCGTCAGGCGCTCGGCCGCCCGCTCCTGCCGGCGCCGCAGCTCCGCCACGGACTCCTCCTGGGCGAGCGGCGGTCCCACCGCGGTCGCGGGCAGGCCGGCCGCGACGATGGTGTCCAGCAGGTCGGGCTGGCTGGCCACGCGCACCTCGTGGCCGGCGGCGCGCAGCGCCCACGCCAAGGGCACCTGGACGTGGAAGTGGGCCTTGGCGGCCACGGTCACAAATAGCACTCGCATGGGGGCGAGCGTAGGAAGGCGGCCTCGACCCCTCCTCGACGCGTTCTCGACCCCCGTTCCCGGCCCCCGTCCGTCGCGGGACGTCACCGGGCGGGCAGCCACGCCTCGTCGTCGGTGGCGTGCGCCAGCACCCGCTGGAGGAGCTCGCGTAGGGTCTCGACCTCGTCCGGGTCGAGGTCGCCGAGCAGGTCCGCCTCCACCCGGGCGAGCGGGCCGTCGATCCGGGTCAGCATGTAGCGGGCCGTGTCGGTGAGTTCCAGCCGGCGCGAGCGGTCGTCGGTGCCGGGCCGGCGGCGCACGTGGTCGGCCTCGACCAGTTCGTCGACGAGCCGGTGCACCGACTGCCGGGCGATGCCGAGCTGACGGGCCAGGTCAGCCATGGTCAGCCCGGGCTCGTGGGACAGCTGGGTGAGCAGGCCGTACTGGCGGACCGTCAGATCGTAGTGGTGCAGGCGCTCGTCCACCCGGCGCGTCGCCACCGTGCTGGCCACGGCCAGGAGATAGGGGATATGGGTCCTCAAGGGCGGTTCACCTCAACCGGGGGAGCCGTGATCGTTTCCCCTCCGACGGTACGTCATGTCCCGCTGCGGTGAAGACCGGGGCGGTGCTCGGCGACCAGGCGCTCCAGGACCGGAACCAGCTCCCGGGGGGCCGGCGTGCCGAGCAGCTCGGCCCGCACCCGGGCCGCGGCGCGCGCGAACGAGGGGTCCTCAAGGACGCTGGTCACCATCGCGCGCAGCCGGCCGGGGGTCAGCTTCTCCGGCGGGCAGGTCAGGGCCAGGCCGGCGGCCCGGGCCCGCTCCGCCCGCGGGGTGTTGCACCACATCCGGGCCGGCACCACGACCTGCGGCACCCCGTGGGCCAGCGCGGTGAGGAAGGTGCCGGCGCCCCCGTGGTGGATGACCGCGGAGCAGCTCGGCAGCAGCTCGTTCAGCGGGACGAAGTCCACCGCGCGCACGTTCGGCGGCAGCGGCCCGATCGAGGCCAGCTGTTCGGAGTCGAGCGTGGCCACCACCTCCACGTCCAGGTCGGCGACGGCCGCGAGGAGGTCGCCGACCGACGCCTGGTCCCCGCCGACCACCTCGCGGAACGAGACGCCCAGGGTGAGGCAGATCCGGCGCCGGCGGGGCGCCTCGTCCAGCCAACCGGGCACCGCCGCCGGGCCGTTGTACGGCACGTAGCGGACCGGGACGCGGGGCGTGCGGAGCGGCAGGGCCAGGGAGGTGGGCACCGGGTCGATCGTCCACTGCCCGACCACCAGTTCTTCGTCGAAGCCGCGGCCCGGACCGGTCATCCCGTACCGCTCCAGGACCTGCCCCAGCCACTCCTCCAGCGGATCGTCCCGCAGCTCGGCCGGCCGCCGGCCGAGCACGGCCAGATAGCGCTCGCGGAGCAGGCCGACCAGGTCGAGGCCGAACATCAGCCGGGCGTGGGCGGCGCCGCAGACCCGGGCGGCGACCGGTCCCGCGAAGGTCATGGTGTCCCAGACCACCAGGTCCGGCCGCCAGTCCCGGGCGAACGCGACCAGGTCGTCGATCATCCGGTCCGGCACCGTGTTGCGGTGCACCAGCGGCGTCCAGGTGGCGAAGACACCGTGCAGGTGGTCGGCGGACAGCCGGGCCGGGCGGATCTCGCCCGGATCGAGGACCCGCAGCCAGGCGTCGTCGCGCAGTTCCGCCGGCAGTCCCGTCTCGTCGGGGTTCATCTTGGCCGCGACGTGCAGCGGTTCGCCGACCGGCACCGCGGTGAGGCCGGCCCGCGCGATGGACTCCGCCGCGTCGGGCTGGGTGGCGACGCGCACCTCGTGCCCGGCGGCGCGCAGCGCCCACGCGAGCGGCACCTGGGCGGCCACGTGGGTGGCGGCGGCGAACGGCTGGAACAGGACCCGCATCTGGGCGTTCCCCTCTCGGACGGGCCGGCGCGGTGGTCGGCGGTTCGGCGGTGGTCGGCCCGGGTCTAGGTGAGCGAGAGGCCGCCGTCCACCGGCAGCACCAGGCCGTTGGTGTACCCGGCCTCGGGCCGGGTGAGCTGGACGATCCACCAGGCGATCTCCTCGGGGCGGGCGACCCGGCCGCTCGGTGTCCGGGCGGCGGTCCGCTCCAGGAAGGCCGTGTACCGCGGATCGGCGCCCGGGCCGCCCGGCGCCGGCGCGGGGGCGGTGTCGGTCACCCCGGGCGCGAGGCCCACCACCCGGATGCCGTGCGGGGCCAGTTCGACGGCCCAGGACCGGGTCAGGAAGTCCAGGCCGGCCTTGGTGGCCCCGTACAGGCTGTTCTCCGGCCAGGAGCGCAGGCCGAGCGCGCCGGCTGAGCCGATGTTCACCACCGTGCCGGAGCGTGCGGCCAGCGGCGCGAGCGCGGCCCGGGTGAGCAGCACCGGCGCCAGCAGGTTGGTGTCGAGCTGGCGCCGCGCCTCGGCCCGGTCCAGGGCGTCGAGCGGGCGGTACCCCAGCGCGGCGGCGTTGTTGACGAGGACGTCGATGCCGCCGAGCTCGCGCACGGCGGCGTCGACGATCCGCTCCGGGGCGTCCGGGGCGGTGAGGTCGGCGACCAGGGTGTGGACGCCCGGGTGCCCGTCGGCGGCCTCGGCCAGGGTGGCTGCGGTGCGGCCGACGACGAGCACCCGGTCCCCGTGCGCGGTGAAGGCGCGGGCGGTGGCCCGGCCGATGCCGGTGCCGCCGCCGGTGACGACGATCCCGCGCGGGGCATCGGCACCGGACCGCCCCGGGTGGTCGGTGTTCTCGGTTCGTGTGGTCATGCCGGACAGGATCGGGAGCGGGCCTCGCATCCGCCTCGACCCTCGCGCAGCGGCGGGGCGTGTCCGACGATTCCAGTCGGACTCGCGAATCGTCGGACACGCCCCGGGACCCGGTGGTCAGCCGCCGGCCGCGAGCCCCGCCAGGTCGGCGGCGAGCTCGGCCGGCGTCGGGGCCGCCGCCACCTCCTCGCGCAGCCGCCCGGCCGCGGCCCGGTACGAGGGGGCGTCGAGCAGTCGCTCGATGCCCGACCTGATCGTCGCCTCGTCGGCGAGTTCCCCGGAGACGTGCAGCGCCGCCCCGGTGCCGGCCACCCGCTCGCCGGAGATCCGCTGCTCGGCGGCGAAGCTCGCGATGAACTGCGGCACTCCCGCCCACATGGCCGTCAGCGAGCTGCCGCCGCCCCCGTGGTGCACGACCGCCGAGGCGCCCGGCAGCAGGGTGGCCAGCGGTAGGCGCTCGGCCACCCGGACCGGGGGCGGCACCGGCCCGAGTTCGGCCAGGTCCCGGGCGGTGGCGGTGACCAACACCTCCGCGTCCAGGCCGTCGAGGGCGGCGACGATCCGGGGGAGCAGGCAGGAGTCCGGCCCCGAGACGGCGGACAGTGCGGTGGACCAGGTGACGACGACCCGGGGTCGCTCCGGGCGCCGCGCGGTCCACGTGGGCGCGGCCGCGGCGCCGTTGTACGGGACGAAGCGGACCGGCAGCCGTTCGGCCTCGACCGGCACCTTCAGCGATGCCGGGTTCGGGTCCACCACCCGCTCGATCATCGACACGTCGAACGCGCCCAGGCCGTACCGGGGGAACGAACCGCTGTGGTCGGTGGGGACGATCCGCATGTGGTCGGGGTCGTGCGGGCTCGCGGGCCCCCACAGGCACAGCGCCGACGGCACCCCGAGCAGCTTCGCCACCAGCAGCCCCTCCAGGCTCCCGGGGTCGTGCAGGACCAGCTGCGGCCGCCAGTCCCGGGCGTGGGCCACAGCCGCGTCGAAGCCGCGGGCGGCCTCGTCGGCGAGCCCCGGAGCGGTCCGGCTCTCGAAGTGCGCGAAGTCGAACGCGTCGAGCCGGTTCAGCCGGTCACCCGTCACCGGGTGCGGCGGAAGCCACGGGTACGGCCAGTTCCCGGCCACCGCCTCCGCGTGGTACTGCAGCCGCAGCCGCAACACCTCCGGCATCCCCGACAGGACCGGCACGGGCAGCAGCCCGCACCGGGCGACCGGATCGGTCTGGGACGGGTCGCACAGCACTCGCACCTCGTGGCCGGCCGCCTGGAACGCCCACCCGAGCGGCACCAGCGCCGCGTACTGGGTGGGCCAGGACGACACGGTGAACAGCACCCGCACGGTCGGTTCCCCCGTCTCACTTCGCGCCGAGCGCGGTCCACACGTCGGCGTCCATCCACCGGGGCAGGGTGTCCTCCCCGTTGGTGCCCTTCTCGACGAAGACCATGTTGTGGTACGCGTGCACCCCGACCACGCTGCTCTGGGTGGGGGTGGGGCGGGTGACGGTGGGGTCCCGGTGCTCACGGTGGTGCAGGTCGTCGATCAGTTCCTTGACCAGCCCGAGCGAGGTGTCCGGGCCGGCGACGCCGCCCGGGCTGCCGCCGAAGTCGGAGTAGTAGGCGGTCTGCAGGTCCTCGATGACGTACAGGCCGCCGGGCCGCACGTGCGGGAAGAGGGCCCGGAACGAGGTGCGCACGTGCTCGTTAAGGTGGCTGCCGTCGTCGATGACGATGTCGAACGGGCCGTGCTCCCGGGCGAGTCCGGTCAGGAAGTCGGGGTCGTTCTGGTCGCCGACCAGCGCCGTGAGCCGGGGCTCGGAGAGCGAGGTCTTGTCGTACAGGTCGAGCCCGAAGACGGTGCCGCGGGGGAAGTAGCGCTTCCACATCTTCAGCGAGCCGCCGCCGAGGTCGTCCTCGAACCCGCCGATCCCGATCTCCAGCACCCGTACGGGCCGGTCCCGGTAGCGGGCGAAGTGGTGCTCGTAGTGCGCGGTGTACCAGTGGAAGCTGGCCCACTTGTCGGAGCCGTACCGGATGGACAGCTCCCCGAGCTCCGGGGCGCGCCCGGTGCAGCCGGCCATCAGGGTGGCGGTGGCCTGGGCTGCCGCGCGCAGCACGATGTCCATCTCGCCGAGGAGTTCGCGCAGTTGACCGGGGTCCTCGGGGGTGGGCATGAAGGTGTTGTGGAAGTCCCCGGTGCGCGGGGAGTCCACCGGCCCGAAGAGCCGGCGGAGCAGCCCCGCGGCGGTGAAGGTGATCCGCGAGCGGACCTTGGCGGACTCCTCGGCGACCAGGCGGACCGGCTCGTCGCGCACCACGCGCAGCGCGGCCGAGTGCCGCTCCCCGCCGTGGGTGAGGTCGAGCGCCACGTCGACGGGGGCGATGTTGGCCGGCTCCGGGCAGCGGAACCGCACCTCGTCGACGAGCACCCGGGCCACCTCGGACAGGCCGACGTCCTTCAGCAGGGCGTCGATCTCGTCGTCGGAGCCGGCTCCGGCTCGGATCAGGCGTCGGATCAGGGCGTTCTCTGCGGCATCCACCATGGCGGCGTCCCATCGGTCCACGAAGCGGTCCCGACCACCGTCGAGGGAACGCCTGGAGAGTGGCTCGACCGCCGCTGAACGCCGCCGGGCCCCGGCCTCAGAAGTCCGCGCGGTGGTCGGCCACCCACTGCGCGAACGTGCGGGCGGGCCGACCGGTGACCCGCTCGCAGGTCGGCCCCACCGGGACGTCCACCGGGTCCTGGAGCAGCCAGTCCACGGCCTCGGCCGGCATGCCCTGGCCGAGCCACAGTGCACGGGCCGCGGGCACGGTCAGCTCCTCGAATCCGATGTGCCGGCCGAGGACCTCGCCGAGCACCCGCACCTGCTCGTGCTTGGACAGCGACTCCGGGCCCGCGAAGGCGTACGCCCGTCCGGCGTGCCCCTCCTCCAGCAGGGCGGCCAGCGCCACGTCGGCGATGTCGGCCTCGTGCACCGGGGCGCTGCGGGCCGCCCCGAACGGGGCGCGGACGGTGTTCTCGGCCCGGATGGTGGGGGCCCACCAGGACAGCAGGTTGGTCATGAACTCGCCTGGCCGGACGTGCGTCCACTCCAGTCCGGAGGCCTCCACGGCCCGCTCCACCACGCTGTGGTGGTCGCCGCTGTAGTCCCCGGCGGCGTACTCGGCCGCGATCGAGGAGAGCACGACGATCCGCCGCACGCCGGCCTTGGCGGCCCGGGCGGTGAACTCCTCTGCGGTACCGGGGAGCGGGAACAGGAAGGCCCGGTCGACCCCGGCGAGGGCCGCGTCCAGGCTCGACGGATCCGCGAGGTCGCCGCGGACCACCTCCACTCCCTCGGGCAGCGTGGCGCGCTCCGGCGTGCGGGTCATCGCGCGCACCGGCACGTCCGCCGCGAGCAGGCGCGCCACCACGTGCCGGCCCACGTTGCCGGTGGCTCCGGTCACCAGAACGGTCATGGTCTCGTCTCCTTCTGCTTCTGGGTACTGCGCTTCGTCGTGTTCAGGGGGCTTCGGGTGTGGCTTCCGCCGCGACTTGAGCGCCCGTCGAGCCGCCGTTGCCATCGTCGGGGCGCCTACGTACGTTCCACGTCACGATCCGGGAGGAACCATGAGCGGCACGGATGGACGGGTGGCCGTCGTCACCGGGGCGACCAGCGGGATCGGCCTCGCCGTGGCCCGAGCGCTGGGTGCCGGGGGGCTGCGGGTCTTCCTCTGCGCCCGGGACGGCGCGGCGGTCGCCGACACCGTGACACTCCTGCGGGAGGAAGGGGTCGACGCCGACGGGCGGAGCTGCGACGTGCGTTCCACCGAGGAGGTGGACGCCTTCGTGTGCGCCGCCGTCGACCGGTTCGGCCCGGTCGACGTCCTGGTCAACAACGCGGGCCGCAACGGCGGTGGGGCCACCGCCCAGTTGACGGACGAGCTGTGGCTGGACGTCGTCGACACCAACCTCACCAGTGTGTTCCGGGTGACGAGGGCCGCCCTGACCAGCGGCGGCATGCTGGACCGCGGCCGGGGCCGGATCGTCAACATCGCCTCCACCGGCGGCAAGCAGGGCGTGGTGCTGGGCGCGCCGTTCTCGGCCTCGAAGCACGCCGTGGTCGGTTTCACCAAGGCGCTGGGCCTGGAGCTGGCGAAGACCGGCATCACCGTCAACGCGGTCTGCCCCGGTTACGTGGAGACGCCGATGGCCGAGCGGGTCCGGGCGGGCTACGCCGAGGTGTGGGGCACCACGCCCGAGGCGGTGCTCGAACGGTTCGAGGCGAAGATCCCGCTGGGCCGGTACACCACGCCCGAGGAGGTCGCGGGGCTGGTCGGCTACCTGATCACGGACACGGCGGCGCCGATCACCGCCCAGGCCCTCAACGTGTGCGGCGGGCTCGGCAACTACTGAGCGTGGCCCGGTCACGGCAGCTCGTCCCCGTCCCCGTCCCCGTCCCCGTCCCCGGCGCCGACGTCCGGGTCCGGGGGCGCGGGCGTTCCCTTGAGCTCGTGGAAGCCGGGGGTGCCGGCCAGCAGCAGGGTGGCGTCCCACAGCCGGCCCGCCTCCTCTCCGCGGGGCACGCGGGAGAGGACCGGCCCGAAGAAGGCCACCGGAGGACGGCCGGGCCGTGCCGGGTCGGTGACGGCCACCACCGGGGTGCCGGTGCGCGGGCCCAGCACGCCGAGGGCTTCGGCGTGTGAGGCGCGCAGCGCCGCGTCGTGCGCGGTGGAGGTGCCGGCCGCCGCCAGGGCGGCCGGCAGACCGGCGGCGGCCAGCGCCGTGGCCGGGTCGGTGATCCAGCGCCGGCCGCTGCCGGCCCACAGGGCGCGGTGGAAGCGGACCAGGGCGTCCTGGCCGTGGGCCTGCCGGACGGCGGTGGCGATCCGCACCGGCACCAGGAGGTAGCGGTCGGGATCCCCTTCCGGGTCGTCGTCGCGGCCCTCGTTGAGGAGCGCCAGGCTCATCAGGTGCCAGCGCGGCACCAGCGGGCGGACCCGGGCCGCCTCCCGCAGCCAGCGGGAGGTCAGCCAGGTGTAGGGGCAGGCGGGGTCGAACCAGGCGTCCACGGTGCGGGCGCCGGGGCCCGGCGCGCTGCGGTCGGTCACGGTGATTCCTTCAGATGATCTGATGTCTCGTCAGAAGTGACACTATGCTGAGGCGTTGCGCATGCCGCGGATCCCGGCCACGACGCCCAGCATCGCGATGGCGCCGGCCGCGAGGAATCCGTACAACACCACCGATTCGGTCAACTGCCCGTCGAACAGGGCACGTTCGGCGTCGACCACGTGGGTCACCGGGTTGATCCGGCTCAGCACGTAGAGCCAGGTCGGCGCGGCCGCCTCGGTGATCGGCAGCAGCACCCCGGAGAGCAGCAGCAGCGGGAAGAAGACCACCTGCTGTACCCCGTAGAACAGGGTCTGCTGGCGGCGGGAGTGGAGCGCCAGGGTGAAGGACAGCGCGCCGATGCCGACGCCGAAGACGCTCAGCAGCACGAGCCCGGCCAGGGCGCCCGGCAGGTGAAGCCGGAAGTCGGTCGGCAGCAGCAGGAGGAGGATCAGCAGGGCCTGGGTGAGCAGGACCACGACCTCCTTCAGCGTCCGGCCGACCAACATGGCGGCCCGGTTGAGCGGGGTGACGAGCAGCCGCTCGAAGGCGCCCGAGGAGATCTCGCCCAGCAGCGAGGCGCCCGCCCCCGCGGTGGCGGACAGGCCGAGCAGGACGAGCATGCCGGGGACGAACCACTGCCAGGGCGAGCCCGCGCCGGCCGGCCCGCCGCCCGCGCCCGAGCTGGAGAGCAGCGGCGCGAAGAGGGCGAGCAGCAGGAACGGCAGCATCATCGTGAAGAGCAGGCCGACGGGCTGGCGCAGTTCGGGCTTGAGTTCGCGGGCGAACGCGGTGCGGGTGTCGGTGAGCACCTTCATGGTCAGGCTCCCTGGTGAGGGCTGGTCGGGATGCCGGCGTCGGCGCTCTCCCGGAGGGTGCGGCCGGTCAGGGTGAGGAAGACGTCGTCGAGGGTGGGGCGGGCCAGCCGGGTGCTGTGCACCCGGATCCCGGCCGCGTCGAGGTCGCGCAGAAGCTCCGGCAGCCGGACGTCGCCGTCGGAGGTCCGGACCCGCACCTCCCGGTCCTCGACGGTCACCTCCCGAACGGCCCGCAGAGTACGGGCCCGGGTGGCGGCCGTGCCGGTGTCGGCGGGGTCGGCGGTCGTGAAGGTGATGAGGTCACCGGCGAGTTCGGCCTTGAGGCGCTCCGGGGAGTCGTCGGCGATCACCCGACCGTGGTCGACGACCAGCACCCGCCCGGCCCACAGGTCGGCCTCCTCCAGGTAGTGGGTGGTGAAGACGATGGTGGTGCCGAGGTCCTTGTGCAGGCGCAGCACGTGCTCCCAGATGTTGGCGCGGCTGTGCGGGTCGAGCCCGGTGGAGGGCTCGTCGAGGAAGAGCAGGTCCGGTTCGTGGACCAGGGCCATGGCGATGTCGAGCCGGCGGCGCTGGCCCCCGGAGAGGGTGCCGACCGTCCGTCGGGCCAGTCCTTCCAGTTCGAGGGCGTCCAGCAGGCGTTCGGCCCGGGCGTGGGACTCGGCGCGGCTCAGGCCGTAGGCGCGGCCCTGGGTGACGAGTTCGTCCATCACCCGGAAGCCGGTGCCGGCGCTGTTGCCCTGGCCGAGGTAGCCGATCCGGCGGCGCACTCCGGCCGGGTCGGCCACCACGTCGTGCCCGGCGACGGTGGCGGTGCCCGCGGTCGGCGGGAGCAGGGTGGTCAGCATCCGCAGACTGGTGGTCTTCCCGGCGCCGTTCGGGCCGAGGAAGGCCACCACGGAGCCGGCCGCGATGTCGAGGTCGAGACCGCGGACGGCTTCGACGGTCTCTCCCTTGGCGCGGAAACTTCGGGTGAGTCCGCGGGTGTGGATCATGAGGTCTCCCGTACGGGGGGCGTGGAGGGCGGAGCGGAGAGTGGAGCGGAGGTCACGGCTGCCGGGGGCCGATCGGGGCGGCCCCGGCCAGGCGGAGGAGAGGCCGGCTGCTCCAGGCTCTTGACTTCTGAGAGCTTAGAAGCGTCAATAACGTCACTGTCAGGGCTGCTGACAGTCTTCTTCCCGCCCTCGGAACCCCGTTCGAGCGCGCCGCGTACCAGCGACCCTCCACCGGCCCGCCAGCGACGGACCCCAGGCTGATCGCCGACGGACGATCGGCCGCAGGCCGCACGGGAAGGTCGGTGAACCCCATGGCAGGACTCACGCGCAGACGGTTGATGGAGCTCTCGACGATGGCCGGGGGAGCCGCGCTGCTCGGTGCCCCGGCCGCCGCCGCCACTCCGGCGGCCGGAGCGCCTGCCCCCCTGGGGCCGGTGGTCCTCGCCCCGGACGACCCCCGCTACACCGAACTCACCACCCGCGGGCACAACGGCCGCTTCACCGGCTCCCCGGACGTGGTGCACCTGGTCGGCTCGCCCGGCCAGGTGGTCGCCGCGGTCGAGCAGGCCGCCCGGGACCGCAAGCGGACCGCGGTCCGCAGCGGCGGCCACTGCTTCGAGGGCTTCGTCGACGACCCCGCCGTCCGGGTCCTGATCGATGTCTCCGAGATGACGGACGTCTCCCACGACCCGGAGCGGCAGCTCTTCGCCGTCACGGCCGGCGCCACCCTCGGGCGGGTCTACCGCACGCTCTACCTGGGCTGGGGCGTGACCCTGCCGGGCGGCAGCTGCCCCGGCGTCGGGGTGGGCGGCCACGTCGCGGGCGGCGGCTACGGGGCACTGTCCCGCCGGTACGGGCTGGTCGTCGACCACCTGTACGGTGTCGAGGTCGTCGTCGCGGACCGGTCCGGCCGGGCCCGCCTGGTCACCGCCACCCGGGACTCCACCGGGCCCGAGCGCGAGCTGTGGTGGGCCCACACCGGCGGCGGAGGAGGCAACTTCGGGGTCGTCACCCGCTACCTGTTCCGGTCGCCGGGCGCCGCCGGCGCACCGGGCGACCTGCTGCCGAAGCCACCGACCGCCGTACGCTCGGTGTCCCTCGGCTGGCAGTGGCAGGACCTGAACCAGGAGGCGTTCGCCCGGCTGCTGCGCGCCCACGGGGACTGGCACCAACGGCACGCCGGTACGGACACGCCCTACGCCGACTTGTCGAGCGGCCTCACCCTCGGCCACCGCGCCGCCGGGCGGGTCTCGGTGGATGCCGCCCTCGACGCCTCCCGCCCCCGCGCCCGGGAACTCCTGGACGCCTTCGCCGCCGAACTGACCGCCGCGGCCGGCGTCCCGCACACGGCGACCACCGCCGAGACGCCGTGGCTGAAGTCGGTGCTGGGCGTGGTGCAGTGGCCGGGCGGCGCCCGGTTCAAGTCTAAGTCCACCCTGCTGCGCAAACCCTGGTCCGACCGGCAGATCGCGGTCCTGCACGACCACCTGAACCGGGGCGGCGAGGAGTTCGCCACCGCCGGCGTCTACCTCACCTTCCTCGGCGGACGGATCAACACCGTGCCCCAGGACGCCACCGCCCTGCCCCACCGGGACAGCCTGTTCAGCGTCGTCCACGAGACCCTGTGGGGTGAGCCGGAGCAGACCGAACGCCACCTGGCCTGGGTGCGCGGCCTCTACCGGGAGTTGCACGCCGACACCGGCGGCGTCCCGGTGCCGAACGAGGCCAACGGCGGCGCCTACGTCAACTACCCGGACACGGACCTCGCCGACCCCGGCTGGAACACCTCGGGCGTGCCGTGGAGCGCACTCTACTACCGGGACAACCACCGGCGGCTGCAACGGGTCAAGGAACGCTGGGACCCGCTGGACCTGTTCCACCACGACCTGGGCGTCCGGCCGGCCGGCTGACGGACGGCGGTGGGCCCAGCCCAGCGGTTCTCGAGTCACCGACCAGAGCCGGCCCCGACCCTGGCTCCGCTGACCGACAGCGGAGCCGGAGGAGGATCATGTCACGTCCCGGAACGGGCTTGAGCCGGCCACCCCGGTCCCTGCTGTCGGCTGATCGAGGAGGCCTACTGGGTCAGTCCCACCACAGGACGACGAGAAGGCCCCTCCGGGCCGCCTCCGCGTAGAACTCACGTAGCGCGCCGAAGTGGCCCAGCAGGTACTCCGTTGGATCGCCGATGAACCCGTAGCCGAGCTTGGATCCCGCGCCGCTGTCCAGGACCGACTGGAGGATCGCCTGCATGTCGATCTCTCCGAGCAGTGCCGACACTCGGGCAACTGCCTCTGGACAGAGGGCCGTCGGAGTGGAGTTGCTGAAGAAAGCGATCGCATGTGGGTTCGCGTTGAGGAAATCCAGATCGATGCCGTTGTCGCCATCGGTCGCGCGCTTGAGCGCCTCCAGGTGGACAGCGTCGAGTCGCATGAGTTCGCAGGCACGCTCCAGCATGGCCGGTGCCCAGTCCAGATCCAGACAGTCCGCGGACGGCGGATCCCAGCGGTGATCTCCGTCGGGTGATTCGTCGGCTGACTGACGGCAGGTGGCGAGGTACTCCGCCGAGACTCGGGCAAGTTGCTGGGTGACGGCCATGACGGCAGTATCGCGACGCTGTCCACCGGATTTACCGCTACTTCATCGGGGCCCATCGGTCCTGTCGGTCGGGTTCTTGGGTCGCTTGTTGGGCCGGTAGCTGGGTCCGTTCATGATGACCTGGTGGCTGGTGTTGATCACCCGGTCCAGGAGCGACTCGGCGACGACAGGGTTCGGGAACAGCGGATACCAGTCACTGGGCGCCCGGTTGCTGGTGATGATCAGGGACCGGCCCTGCCGCTCGCTGACCAGCTCGTAGAGGTCGTCGGCCTGGGCCGCGGTGAGCTGGCGCATTGCGAAGTCGTCGAGGATAAGGACGTCGGGGCGGACCAGCTCGCGCATCCGCTTGTCCCAGGTGCGGTCGGCGTGCCCGCCGGCCAGCTCGGCCAGGACACGGCTGGTCTTGGTGAAGCGCACGTTCGCGCCCTGGCGGATCGCGAGGTGGCCAAGGGCCTGGGCGACGTGTGTCTTTCCGACCCCGACCGGACCGAACAGAATTACGGACTCGCCGGCGTGGAGCCAGCGCAGGGCGGCCAGGTCGCGGATCTGGGCCGCGGGCAGCTTCGGGGAGGCGGCGAAGTCGAACTCCTCCAGGGTGACCTGCTGCTCGAACTTCGCTTTCTGAAGCCGCCGTTGGAAGGCGACGGTCTCGCGTCGGGTGATCTCGTCCTGGCAGAGGACCTGGAGGAAGTCCAGGTGTCCGAGTTCGCCGCCGTGGGCCTGGGCCAGGCGGGCGTCGAGGGTCTCCAGCATGCCGGAGAGGCGAAGCGCCTTGAGCGATTCGCGCAGGGCGGTGTCCATCACGCTCATCGCACGGTCTCCTCGGCGTCGTCGCGGCCCTGGTCGCGGTGGAGTTCGTCCGTGGTCTGCATGGGGATCGTGGCGGCGAACAGGCCCTGGGGCCCGTGCAGGAAGGCTGCCGCCCCGGCGTCGCCGGTCTCCGGCTCGGGGTCGGTCTCGGTGCCGGCGATCAGGATGCCCTTGATGGTGCGGTAGGACGGGTCGCCGACCGTGATCGCCTTGGTGCATGCGGCCTCCAGGCGCTGGTCGCCGTACTTCTTCCGCAGCCCGAGGACCCCCTGGGCGGCGCGGAGCCGGTAGAGAGCACTGACCTCCAGCAGCTGGTCGATCACCTCCCGGCAGGCGTCTCCGACCTCGGATGCCTGGGTGCGGCACCAGATCGGCGTCTTCATCTGGAAGGCGATCTTCTCCGGCGGGTAGTCGCCTCTGTCGGTGCGCTTGCCCTGTTCGAGGGCGGCGTGGGTCTTGACCAGATCGCCCTCGTGGAAGACCTGGACCATCGTGGCGGTGGAGCGGACGTCGACCTTGCGGCCGATGAGCTTCCAGGGGACCGAGTAGAGGGTGCGGCCGACCTTGATGTGGATGTCCGGTCCGACGGTGGCGGTGGACCAGCGGGCCAGCACGAACGCCTTGTCGGGCAGCGGCAGCAGGGCCTCGGCCTCCACGGCCTCGAACACCGCCACCGGTGCGGCTCCGTGCAGGGGCCGGCACTGCCGCCGCCCGGCGACGCTCCTCGTCCAGGTGAGGGCCTCGGCCTGCATGTGTTCGAGGGAGGTGAACTGGCGCCCGCTCCAGAACGAGTCCCGGACGTAGGGCATCGGCCGCTCGACCCGCGGCTTGTCCTTCGGATGCGACGCTCGGGCCGGATCCACCAACGTCCCGTAGTAGGTGGCGAGTTCGGCATACGACTTGTTGATCTTCGGGTCGTAGAGGTCCGGCCGGTCGACGCCCGTGCGCAGGTTGTCCGGCACCAGCCGGTGCGGGACGCCGCCGAAGAACCGGAACGCTTCCGCATGGGCCTCGGTCCAGGCGTTCTGGTCCATGTGGACCACCGGGCGGACGAACATGTGCCGCGAGCAGGGCAGCACCATCACGAACGCCCAGATCCGGTGCCGTTTGCCGGTGCCCGGGTTGATCCACTGACCCAGAAAGCCGTAGTCGATCTGGGCTTCCGAGCCCGGCTCGACGTCGTCTCGCAGCACGGTGACCTTCGACTTGGCCGTCATCTCCGGCAGGTTCTCGTGCACCCAGCGCCTGAACGACGACAGCGACGCCTTCAACTTGCCCTCGTCACGCAGCCGTTGGTGGATCGTGGTGACGGTCGTGGTCTCCAGCAGGCTCTTGACGTAGTCACGGTGCTGCTCGATCTCTCCCCAGGTGACCTGGTTGAGGCGGTGGCTGGCGAGTTCCGGGAACCAGCTCTTGACCAGCTTCGCCCAGTCCGCCTCGCTCATCGGCGGCCCGCCCGGGGTGATCCCGGGCGCCTCCGCCGGCCTCAGGTACTTCCTGACCGTCTTGCGGTCCACCCCGAGCGAGGCGGCGAGCTGCATCTTCGACCGGCCCGCGTACCAGTGGACGTAAATCTCGACGATGTCGACCACGGTGAAAGTTCTCCGTAAGTTGTTAGGCCGTGTCTCATAATTGATCTTGTGGCGGGTCGGGGAGAGATAACAGATGTTGCGTGGGCTCGGATCGAGCCGTTGCTGCCGCAGCGGGATGGTGCCGGGCGTCCTTGGCGGGATCACCGTCAGGTGGTGAACGGGGTGCTGTGGCGGCTGCGTACGGGTGCCCCGAGGCGTGATCTGCCCGAGCGCTATGGTCCGTGGCAGACCGTCTATCGGCGTTTCGCCCAGTGGGAGAAGGACGGAACCTGGGCCGCGCTACTGCGGGAGGTCCAGGTCCGCAACGACGCGGTGGGCACCGTGGAGTGGACGGTCTCGATCGACTCCACGGTCGCCCGGGCACACCAGCACGCGGCCGGTGCCCGCAAAAAGGGGGCCAGTCCGAGGACGAATCGGATGATCCGGCAGCGGTTGCGCGCCGCGAGGCGCTCGGCAGGTCCCGGGGCGGGCTGACCACCAAGATCCACCTGGCGGTCGACGGCCGGGGCCTGCCCCTGTCGATCGTGCTGAGCACGGGCAACACGGCCGACTGTACGATACTGCCCGCCGTCCTCGACGCCATCCGCGTCCCACGTGTCGGGGCCGGGCGAGCGCGGACCAGGCCCGACCGGGTCGTGGCCGACAAGGCCTACTCCTCCCGGAAGATCCGCAACCTCCTGCGGCGCCGACGGATCAAAGCGACCATCCCCGAACGCCGGGACCAGATCGCCAACCGCGCCCGCCGCGCAAGCCGCGGCGGACGACCGCCGGCCTTCGACAAGGCCGCCTACAAGGGGCGGAACGTCGTCGAACGCTGCTTCGCCAAGCTGAAGCAATTCCGGGCAGTGGCCACCAGATTCGACAAGCTGGCCAACCACTATCGGGCCGAAGTCGTCCTCGCCTCGCTGATCCTGTGGCTGCGAGCCGAGGAGCAATGACCCACCACAAGATCAATTGCGAAACACGGCCTAGTAGGGTCGGGGACTGGCGCGGTGGCTGATGCTCCGTTTCCAGTCCCCGCCGCTTCAAACCGTGCATGCAGTTCTCCCGCACACGGCTTTCC